>NZ_JBHTXK010000001.1:0-496685 GCF_042791795.1 Leifsonia sp. NPDC056665 | reverse complement strand
CCGCGATCCACGCCGAGAGCCCCGAGCACTGGTGGAACGCCGTGGAGTGCGCGATCGACGCGTTCGTCGCGATGTTCCGCACCGAGCCGGGCTTCCGGATCATCCGCTTCACCGACGCCGAGCGTGCAGGTCTTCCGGGTGAGGAGGAGCCGGAGCAGGCCGTGTCGTTCGCGTCGCAGTTCGCCTCCATCCTGTCCGAGGAGTACGGCCTCCCCGCCGGCGAGGAGCTGGGTTTCCGCCTCGAGATCGTCGTGGAGATCATGGACGGCCTGATCAACCGGGCCTTCCGCGACGACCCGATGGGAGACGCCCGCTACATCGACGAGGCGCGCGTCGTGGCCCGCGAGTACCTGGAGCGGCGGTACGACCCGAAGAGCTGAGGCTCTTCGGGGAATGTCGGCGGTAGGGGACAGTGTTGTCTCATGGTGTCTGCGTTTCCTGCCACAAACCGACTCAATTTAATGCATTCATTGCGAATTGGTCGAAACGCTGTTTGGGTGGAAGCGATGGCCATGCACACCGTGACCACGATGTTCCGCCGACCGAGAGCTGAGGACCGATGATCGAGTTCCGTTCGGTCACGAAACGGTTCCCTGACGGGACGGTGGCGGTCGACGATTTCTCGCTCGTCGTCCCGTCCCGCAAGATCACCGTGCTCGTCGGGTCGTCCGGCAGCGGCAAGACGACGATCCTGCGCATGGTGAACCGCATGGTCGACCCGACCAGCGGCACCGTCTCCATCGACGGCGAGGACGTGCAGAGCCTCAAGCCCGTGCACCTGCGCCGCCGCATCGGCTACGTCATGCAGAACTCCGGACTGCTGCCGCACCGCAAGGTCGTGGACAACATCGCCACCGTCCCGCTGCTCACCGGGGTGAAGAAGAAGGCTGCGCACGACCGTGCGCTCGAGCTGATGGACACGGTCGGGTTGGAGCGGTCGCTTGCCGACAAGTACCCCAGCCAGCTCTCCGGAGGCCAGCAGCAGCGCGTCGGCGTCGCCCGCGGCCTTGCGGTCGACCCGAACATCCTGCTGATGGACGAGCCGTTCGGCGCCGTCGACCCGATCGTGCGCGACGACCTCCAGAACGAGCTGCTGCGCCTGCAGCGCGACCTCGGCAAGACCGTGCTCTTCGTGACGCACGACATCGACGAGGCGTTCCGGCTGGGCGACCAGGTGGTCATCTTCCGCAAGGGCGGCATCGTCGCGCAGCAGGGCACGCCGGCCGACATCCTCGCGTCGCCCGCCGACGAGTTCGTCGCGAGCTTCGTCGGCGCCGACCGCGGCAAGCGGGCATTGCACATCGAACGGACCGAGACCGGTTCCGTGCTCGTCGACAGCGAAGGGCGCACTGCGGGCGTCCTCAGCGACGAGCGCCCCCTAACCGAAGAATCAAAGGCCGCGACGGTGTCCGTCGCGGGTGGTGCGGACGCCGTAACGCAGGGTGGCGCCCCTCCACGGCTGCCGCAGTGAACTTCCTGTGGTCGAACCTCGGCCTGGTCTGGACCCTCACGATCTCGCACGTGTGGCTGAGCGCCATCCCCATCGTGGTCGGGTTCGTGGTGTCGCTGCCGATCGGCTGGGTGGCGAACCGGTACAAGGTGAGCCGGCCGGTGCTGCTGACGATCGGCGGCATCCTCTACACGATCCCGTCGCTTCCGCTGTTCTTCGCGATGCCGGCGCTGATCGGCACCAAGATCCTCGATCCGGCGAACGTCGTCGTCGCGCTGAGCATCTACGCCGTGGCGCTGCTCGTGCGCACCACGACCGACGCCCTCGCGTCGGTGCCGGGTGACGTGGTGCAGTCCGCGACGGCGATCGGCTTCTCGGGCTGGCGGCGGTTCTGGGCGGTGGAGCTCCCGCTGGCCGGCCCCGTGCTACTCGCCGGGCTGCGCGTGGTGTCCGTGTCGACCGTGAGCCTGGTGAGCGTCGGCGCCCTGCTGGGCGTCCCGAACCTGGGCCAGCTGTTCACCGACGGCCTCAACCGGTCCTACACGGAGGAGGTCGCGGTGGGCATCATCCTCATCATGGTCGTCGCGCTCGTGTTCGACCTCGTCCTCGTGCTGCTCGGCCGCCTGCTGCTGCCGTGGTCGCGGCTCGACAAGCGAACGGGCCGGCTGCGCCGCTCCGCGGCGATGAAGGCGGTGACCGGCCCATGACCGATTTCGCGGCCGCCTTCGCCTGGCTCTTCGACCCGGTGAACTGGGTGGGGCCGGGCGGCATCCCCGTGCGCACAGGGGAGCACCTGCTGTACACGCTGCTGACCCTCCTGATCGCCTGCGCGATCGCGCTGCCGATCGGATTCGCGATCGGGCACAGCGGGCGCTTCCGCGGCCTCGCGGTCGCCGTCTCCGGCGCGCTGCGCGCCCTGCCGACGCTGGGACTGGTCGTCTACCTCGCGCTCATCATGTCGAACATCACGATCGTGCCGCCGCTGATCGCGCTGACCATCCTCGCCATCCCGCCGCTGCTCGCCGGCGCGTATTCGGGGCTGGAGTCGGTCAACCGCAGCACGATCGACGCCGCACGCGCGGTCGGGATGACCGAGTGGCAGATCTTCGCCAAGGTGGAGCTGCCGCTCTCACTCCCGCTCGTCATCGGCGGCATCCGCTCCGGCGCGCTGCAGGTGATCGCGACCTGGACGGTGGCCGCGATCCTCCCGGTCGGCGGCCTCGGGCGGTACCTGTTCGACGGGCTGTCGGTGCAGAACTACCCGGAGATGCTCGGCGGCTCGATCATCGTCGTCGTGCTCGCCCTGGTGGTCGACGGCCTGTTCGCGCTGACTCAGAAGCTCGTCGTGCCGCGCGGCGTCACGGCCGGCAAGGTCCGCGCGGACGTGGCCACAACGCCGCGGCGCACGATCGGCGCCCCGGTACCCGGGCGGCAGCCCGCTCCCTGACCTTCGATCCCTGGCTTTCCCCTCCTGGGGCTTCCCGATTCACCCGAGTCCCAACGCACACAGTAGAAAGAGAAATCACATGTTCGGATCAAAGAAAGGCCGCATCGCGGCCGGTGTGCTCGCGGCGGGGGCGCTCATCGCCCTCAGCGCCTGCTCGTCCGGCGGCGGCGGCGCGTTCAGTACCAGCAGCAGCGGCGGCAGCGGCTCCTCGAGCGACACCGTCACCGTCGGCTCCGCCGCGTTCGGCGAGTCCGAGATCCTGATGCAGATCTACGGCCAGGCCCTCGCGGCCAACGGCGTCAAGGTCAGCTACAAGCCGAGCATCGGCCAGCGCGACGTCTACCTGAAGGCGCTGCAGGACGGCTCGATCGACCTCGTCCCGGAGTACTCCGGCAACCTGCTGCAGTTCTACAACAAGACCAGCACGGCCTCCTCGAGCGCCGACGTCTACGCCGCGCTCAACGACGCCCTCCCCAAGGGCTTCGAGGTGCTCGACCAGGCCAAGGCGGAGGACGCCGACGCCTACAACGTCACCAAGGAGTTCTCCGACAAGTACAAGGTCACCAGCCTGGAGGACCTCAAGAAGGTCACCGTGCCGCTGACCGTGGGCGCGAACCCCGAGTTCGCCACCCGGCCGTACGGCATCCCGGGCCTCAAGTCGACCTACGGCGTGACGGCGACGCTCACCCCGATCAGCGACTCGGGCGGCCCGCTGACCGTCTCGGCGCTGAAGAACGGCAGCGTCCAGCTCGCGGACATCTACACCACGACCCCGGCCATCAAGGACAACGGCTTCGTCGTGCTGAAGGACCCGAAGAACCTGATCGCCGCGCAGAACATCGTGCCGCTGATCAACACCAAGAAGGCCTCCGACAAGGTGAAGTCGGTGCTCAACAAGGTCTCGGCCCTGCTGACCACGGACGACCTGATCACCATGAACAGCGAGAACCAGGGCGCCAGCAAGACCCAGCCGGACGCCGTGGCGAAGAAGTGGCTGCAGGAGCACCCGATCAAGGGGTGACGTCACTGACGGGAGGGTGACCTCCTGGCGGACACCGCGTGCGGCGGCTCGGGCGACCGGGCCGCCGCCTCCGACTGTGCTGGCTACTACTGCTGTGCGGGCTGCTTACTGCGTGCGGAGCAGCGACCAGAACGCCTCGATCGCGTCGCCCATGTCGGCGGACGGGTCGAGCATCCACTGCACCTGCATGCCGTCCGCCGCGGCCACGGCGAGGCGCGCGAGCATGCGCGCGTCGATGCCGTCGCGCACCCGGCCGGCCTCCTGCTCCGAGCGGATGTAGCCTTCCAGGCCGGCGACGATCTGCTGGTAGCGCGACACGAAGTACTCGTGACCGGGATGGTCGGGGTCGGCCGCCTCCGCGGAGATGGTCGCATAGAGCTGGACGAGCCCCGGCACCTCGGCGTTGTGCCGCACGATGCGGACCAGGCCGTCGGCCGCCTCCGTCCAGTCCCCGCCGAGCTCGCCGCCGGCGGAGTCCACCTCGTCGCGCTTGCGCAGCACCTCGGCGAACAGCTCCTCCTTCGACGAGAAGTGGTGCAGGAGGCCGGCCTGGCTGAGCCCGACCGACTCCGCGATCTCGCGCAGCGACGCCTTGCGGTAGCCCTTGTCGGCGAACACCTCCAGGGCGCGGGCGAGGATCTCCTCGCGTTTGGCGATTCCCTTGGCGTATCCCCGCTTCTCCGGCATGATTCCAGGCTAGTGGGCGACGGCCGGTCAGCTCGTCAGCACGAGTACCGGCGGCACCACGACGAGCAGGGCAGCGGCGACCACCACCAGGAGCCGGACCCCCGGGCCGACTGTGCGGTGGCCGGAGGTGAGGCGCTCCTCGCGAGCCACCAGGGCGGAGCGGCGCTGCTCTGGCGTGCGCGGGTCCTTCGGAGCGCCGAGGGCGGCGCCGGCAGACCCGGTCGCGTCCACGATGCGGATGGCCTCCGCGAGCACCGTGTCGCCGGACGTGCGCCGTGCGGTGTCGTCGGCGAGCATCTCGACCAGGAGCGCCACGGCGTCCTGCGCGCGCGTCGCGATCGGGAACCACGGCAGCGCCCGCTTCCATGACCGGAAGGCATCGAGCAAGAGGTGGTGCTTCTGGCGCAGGTGGGCGCGCTCATGGGCGATCACGGCCTCGAGTTGCTCGGCGGTGAGCAGCTCGATCATCCCCTCGGACAGCACGGTGACGCTGCGCGCGCCGGGGAGACAGTAGGCGGCGGGCGCCGGGTGGTCGATGATCCGGGTGGCCGGCTCGTCGGGCAGCGGCGAGCTGAGCAGCCGGAGCAGCTCCATGTGCCTGTGCCGCTGACGGCGGCTGCGGACCGAGGTGAGGGCGAGGTTCAGGACGAGGTGCGCCGTCAGCAGCACGGCGGCGCTGAGGAAGAAGGTGTGCAGCAGCGACACGCCGGCGGGGAGCGGTCCGCTGAAGAGTGTGGCGGCCGCGCCGGAGATGCGGCTCGGGAGGTCATAGCCGAACGGCTCCAGCCCGGCGAGCAGCAGCGACCCGATCATCGAGATGCCGCCGGCCAGCGCGATCGACTGCCAGAGCGCCAGCGCGAGCCCGGGCGCGGCGGGCGGCCACTTCGCGCGCGCCAGCAGCAGCGGCACGGGCCAGGCGAGGGCGACCGCCAGGACGCCGAGCAGGACGGCGGTCGGGTCGACGGCCATCGGTGTCAGCTGCGCGCGTCGAGCAGCCGGCGGAGCATCGCCGCCTCTGACTCGTCGACCGAGCCGACGAAGTAGGCGAGGGCCTCCGTGCGGTCGGTGGAGGTCTCCAGGACTTCGCGCATCAGGTCCGCGACGTGGTTGGCCCGCGTGAGGGAGGCGAAGTAGAGGTGGGGGCGCGCGTCGCGGTCGCGGTCGACGAACCCCTTCTGCTCCAGGCGGGAGAGCACCGTGAGCACGGTGGTGAGCGCCGGGGTCTTTCCGCCGTCCCTGGTGGCCGCTAGCTTGTCGCGCAACTCGTTGGCGGTGATCGGGGCGTCGCCCGACCAGAGGGCGTCCATCACCGCGCGTTCGAGTTCTCCGAGATTGGCCACGGATCCAGGGTAGCGCGAGAAGGCTGTGAATGTTCTACACTCTGTAGAAGTAGTCTTCTACACGCTGTAGAACAACGACCGGAAGGGTGGACTTCGTGCACGAGCTCCTCGATCCGCTGCTGCTGTCACGCTGGCAGTTCGGACTGACGACGATCTACCACTTCCTGTTCGTCCCGCTCACCATCGGCCTCGTCACGGTCGTCGCGATCTTCCAGACCGCGTGGTACCGCAGCGGCAAGGTCCACTACCTCCAGCTCACGCACTTCTTCGGCAAGCTCTTCCTGATCAACTTCGCGATGGGCGTCGTGACCGGCATCGTGCAGGAGTTCCAGTTCGGCATGAACTGGTCGAACTACTCCCGGTTCGTCGGCGACGTCTTCGGGGCGCCACTCGCGCTGGAGGGCCTGCTCGCGTTCTTCCTGGAGGCCACCTTCATCGGGCTGTGGATCTTCGGCTGGGACAAGCTGCCGCGCGGCCTCCACCTCGCCTGCATCTGGATCGTGGCCGTCGGCTCCATCCTGTCGGCGTACTTCATCCTCGCGGCCAACGCGTTCATGCAGCACCCGGTCGGCTACACGCTCAACCACGCGCGCGGCCGGGCCGAGCTCACCGATCTGTGGGCGGTGCTGACGAACAAGGTCGCACTTGCCGCGTTCCCGCACACGATCTTCGGCTGCTTCATGGTCTCGGCCGGCCTCATCATCGCGGTCGCCGCCTGGCACCTCTCGCGCACCAGGAACCTGGAGACCATGCGTCCCGCCCTCAAGTTCGGGCTCTGGATGATGGTCGTCGCCGGCATCGGCAGCGTCATCAGCGGCGACCAGCTCGGCCTCGCAATGGTGCAGACCCAGCCGATGAAGATGGCCGCGGCGGAGGCGCTCTACAAGACCTCCACCGGTGCGGACGCGTCGTTCTCGATCTTCACGCTCGGCACGCCGGACGGCGTCCACGAGCTGTTCTCGATCCGCATCCCGTACCTGCTGTCGTTCCTCTCGACGCACACGCTCACCGGCACGGTCGAGGGCATCAACGACCTCAACGCGCAATACCAGCAGCTCTACGGCCCCGGCGACTACACCCCGGTCATCTGGGTCACCTACTGGGCGTTCCGCTGGATGATCGGCCTCGGCCTCCTGCACGTCCTGATCGCCGTCGTCGGGCTCTGGTTCACCCGCAAGGGCCGGACGCCGCCGTGGGCGTGGATGTGGAAGGTCGCGATCTGGGCCATGCCGCTCTCGCTCGGCGCCATGATCGTCGGCTGGATCTTCACCGAGATGGGCAGGCAGCCCTGGCTGGTGTTCGGCCTGATGAAGACGCAGGACGGCGTCTCGCCCGGGACGACGGGGCTGGAGGTCCTGATCTCGCTGCTCGCCTTCACCGCGATCTACGGCACGCTCGCCGTGGTCGAGTTCAAGCTCATCAAGCGCGCGGCCCAGAAGGGACCGGCCCCCGCCGAGGAGCACCTCGACGACGAGGGCAACCACGTCCCGGTCGCCACGGTCTACTAGGAGAACATCGACATGGATCTCGCAGTCCTCTGGTTCGGCATCATCGCCTTCTTCTTCATCGGCTACTTCGTGCTCGACGGGTTCGACTTCGGCGTCGGGATGTCGCTGCCGTTCCTCGGCAGGGACGACACCGACCGCCGCGTGCTCATCAACACCATCGGCCCGGTCTGGGACCTCAACGAGACCTGGCTGATCGTCGGTGGCGCCGCGCTCTTCGCGGCGTTCCCGGACTGGTACGCGACGCTGTTCAGCGGCTTCTACCTGGCGCTGCTGCTCATCCTGCTCGCGCTGATCGTGCGCGGGGTGTCGTTCGAGTACCGGCATCAGCGCCCGGAGTCGCAGTGGAAGCGCTGGTTCGACGGGATGATCGTCGTCGGCTCTGCCGTGCCGGCCTTCCTGTGGGGCGTCGCCTTCGCGAACATCGTGCAGGGCGTCGCGCTCGACCACGGCCACAACTACACCGGGACGCTGTTCGACCTCCTGAACGGGTACGCGCTGCTCGGCGGCCTGACCACGCTGCTGCTGTTCTTCACGCACGGCGTCGTCTTCGTGTCGCTCAAGACGGACGGGGAGATCCGGGTGCGGGCGCGGAGGCTCGCGACACGCTCCGGCGTCCTCGCGATCGTCGTGGCCGCGGCCTTCCTGAGCTGGACCGTGATCGCGCACTTCTCGGTGGCGCTGCTGGTGCTCGCGGCGCTGGCCGCGGTCGCGCTCGTCGTGTCGTGGGTGCTGAATCTGCGCGGGGCGGAGGGCTGGTCGTTCGCGTTCATGGCCGTCACGATCGCCCTCGCGGTGGTGTCGCTGTTCGTCGCGCTGTTCCCGAACGTGATGCCGTCGTCGCCGAACCCGCAGAACAGCCTGACCATCGCCAACGCCTCCAGCACGGTGACCACCCTGACGATCATGACCTGGGTGGCGGTGATCTCGCTGCCGCTGATCCTGGCGTACCAGGCGTTCACCTACTGGGTGTTCCGCAAGCGGGTGACGCGCGCGAGCATCCCGGGGGAGCCCGCGGAGCCCGTCGATCCCGAACCGGTGGCCGCCTGACGTGCGCCCGCTCGATCCCCGCCTCCTCCGCTACGCGGCCGCGACCCGCATCACCCTCGCGACCGGCGCGCTCGTCACGGTGCTGCAGACCGCGGCCGTGGTGGCGTTCGCCTGGCTGGTCACCCGGCTCGTCGTCCGCGCGATCGCGGGGGCGCCGTTCGCCGAGCTGAGCGCGCTCTTCGCCGGGCTCGTGCTCGTGGTGATCGTGCGCGGCGTGCTGCTCTGGCTGGCCGAGTCCGTCGCGGCGCGCGGCGGGGCGACGGTCGTCGGACAGCTCCGCGAGCAGCTCGTCGACGCCTACGGCCGCCTCGGGCCGCAGGGCCTCGCCGGACGGAGCAGCGCGGACCTGACGCTCGTCGCCGGCCGGGGGATGGACGCGCTCGACGGCTACTTCGCCAAATACCTCCCGCAGCTCATCGGCACGGCGGTCGCCATGCCGCTGCTCGTGCTGGTGATCGGCTGGCAGGACCTCACCAGCGGCATCATCCTCGTGCTCACCCTCCCGCTCATCCCGCTGTTCATGGTGCTGGTCGGCTGGGCGACGCAGGCGGCGCAGAAGAAGCAGTGGGCGGCGCTCTCGACGCTCTCGCGCGGCTTCCTCGACGTCGTCGCCGGCCTCCCGACCCTCACGCTCTTCGGCCGGCAGCACCGGCAGGAGGCGCGGATCCGGCAGGTGAGCGAGGAGTACCGGGCCCGCACGATGGCGGTGCTGCGGATGTCGTTCCTCTCCGGGTTCGTGCTGGAGCTCGCGGCCAGCCTCTCCGTCGCCCTGATCGCCGTCGCCATCGGCCTGCGGCTGCTCGGCGGCTCGCTCGACCTGTCGGTCGGGCTGTTCGTGCTGCTGCTGGCGCCGGAGGCGTTCCTGCCGCTGCGGAACGTCGGCGCCAGCTACCACGCGGCGACCGAGGGGATGGAGGCCGCGTCGAAGGCGTTCGCGGTGCTGGACGCGGCGCAGGACGTCGTGCCGGAGCCGGCCGTCGCCGCGGCGGCCACCGGGCTGGTGTTCTCGGAGGTCGCCGTGTCGTACGACGGTCGCGCCGTGGTCGGGCCGTTCTCGGCTGCGGTGCGGCCGGGCGCGCTCGTGGTGCTGAGCGCGCCGAGCGGCGCAGGGAAGTCCAGCGTTGTCGCGGCGGCGCTGGGGTTCGCGGCGCACAGCGGGACGATCGCGGCGGGAGGCCGCGCCGACGCCGTGGGGCGACGGGAGGCCATCGCCTGGGCGGGTCAGAAGCCGGGCCTGCGCGCGGGCACGATCGCGGAGAACGTCGCGCTGGGCGACCCGGCGCCGGACCGTGAGCTCGTCGTCACGTCGCTGCGCGCGGCCGCCGCGCCCGAGCTCGACCCGGACCTCCCGGTCGGGGCCGGCGGCACTGGACTGTCGGGCGGCCAGGCGCAGCGGGTCGCCGTCGCGCGGGCGCTGTACCGGCTGCGGGCGCGGTCGTGCCGGGTGCTGATCCTGGACGAGCCGACCTCCGCCCTCGACGCGTCGACGGAGCGGGAGTTGCTGGAGTCGCTGCGCGCGGTCGCGGACGACGGAGCGGCCGTGCTGGTGGTCAGCCACCGGGAGGCGGTCGTGGCTGCTGCCGATGATGTGCTGGCGCTGGAGGTGCTGTCCGATGTCCGTCTCTGACGCTGTGCCGGCCGACCGGGACCGGACCCGCCGCATCCTTCGCCTGGCCCTGCCGCCTGCGCGGCGGCTGTGGGCGGCGATCGCCCTCGGCGCGCTGAGCGGCGGAAGCGCCGTGGCCCTGCTCGGCGTCTCGGCAGGGCTGATCACGCGCGCCTCCGAGCAGCCGGCGCTGCTGTACATCTCGGCGGCCGTTGTCGGCGTGCGCGCCTTCGCGCTCGGGCGCGCCTTCTTCCGCTACCTGGAGCGGCTCGCCGGCCACGACGCCGCCTTCCGCCGGCTCGGCGACATCCGCGCCGACCTGTTCGCGCGTCTGGTGCCGCTCGGTCCGGACGGGGTAGGCCCTGGCGACCGCGGCTCCGGGAAGGCCCGCGGCGGCGAGCTGCTCGCGCGGCTGGCGGACGATGTGGACGAGCTCCCCGACTTCGCGCTGCGGGTCGTCCAGCCGCTGGTGTCCGGAGGCATCGTCGTGCTGGCGAGCGCGGTGGCCGCGTTCGTGCTGCTGCCCGCCGCCGGGATCATACTGCTGCTGACGCTCGCCGCGGCCTTCGTCGTCGGCACGCTGGTCAACCGCTGGGCGGCCGGCTCGGCCGAGCGCCGGATCGCCCCGTTGCGCGCTGCGCTCGCCACCGCACTGCACGAGCTGGTGACCGGCCTGGACCTCCTGATCGCGTTCGACGCACTGCCCCAGGCGCGCGAGCGCCTCCGGGCGGCGAGCGCGCGACTCACCGCGGCGGCGCGCACCCGGGCGGCCGGGCTCGGCCTGACCGCGGGCGCCGTCTCGCTCCTCGCGGGCGTCGCGACCGTACTGGCGCTCGCGACCGGCATCCCCGCGCTGGAGGCCGGCCATCTGGACGCGCCGACCCTCGCGGTCGTCGCGCTGCTGCCGCTGGCGGTGTTCGAGGTGTTCGGCACCCTCCCGCTGGCCTTCGGCGCGCTGCGGCGGGTGCGCGCGAGCGCCGAGCGGATCGCGGACACCGTGCCCGCGACGATTCCGGACGGCGTGCCAGTGGACGCGCCCGCCGCGGCGTCGCTGACCGTGACGTCGGTGCCCGACGTGGCCCTGAGCCTCCGCACGGCGCACTGGCCGGGGGAGGACGCCCCGGTCCTGCGGTCCATCGACCTCGTGCTGCACGCCGGGGAGCGCGTGGTGCTCACCGGCCCGACCGGCGCGGGCAAGACGGCGCTCGCCCACGTGCTGACCCGGTTCCTCGACCTCGACGGCGGCTACGAGATCGACGGCGTGGACGTGCGCGGGGTGCGGCAGGACGACGTGCGGCGCGTGGTCGGCCTGGTCGAGCAGCAGCCGTACCTGTTCGACTCGGACCTCCGGCAGAACCTGCTGTTCGCGCGCGACACCGCCACCGACGAGGAACTGCTCGCCGTGCTGGACCGGGTGGGCCTGGGGGAGTGGAGCCGCTCCCGCGGCGGCCTCGCCAGCCCGGTCGGCGAGCGCGGCGCGCTGGTCTCGGGAGGTCAGGCGCAGCGGATCGCGCTCGCGCGGGCGCTGCTGGCGGACTTCCCGGTGCTGGTCGTCGACGAGCCGACGGCCAACGTGGACGCCGCCGTCGCCGGCCGGATCGTCCGCGACATCCTCACGACGGCCGCGGACGACGGCCGCACGGTGCTGCTGATCTCGCACACCGCTGTGCCGGACGGGCTGGTGACGCGGCGCATCCGGATGGAGGCGGGCACCCTCGCGTGAGCGCGCCGGCCGTCAGCGGATCGCCCGTCAGCGGATCGGCCGCGCCAGCGCCCCGAAGCGCGACCGCCACGCGGCCGTGCGCGCCGGGTCGTGGCCGAGCGCCGGGCCGTCCACCCACACCGTCACGTCGCGGATGCCGTGCAGGGCGTTGACCGCCCACAGCGCCACGCCGTCGAGCTCGGACGGCCGCACCGCCTCCTCCTCGACCGGCACACCGAGGGCGGCGGCGATCCCGCGGACGGTCCGCGCGGCCACGCTGTCCACGCGCGCCAGCGAGAACGGCGGCGCGCAGAGCGTGTCGCCGCGCCACCAGAGCAACGCGGAGGTCGTGCCGTCGGACACCCGCCCGTCGTCCAGGATGACCGCCTCCTGGGCGCCGACATGCTGGGCCTGCTGCCGGAGCGCGCTCAGCCGGTCGATGTCCGGGCCCTTCAGGTGCGGCACGCGGCGCGGGTCGGCCGCGGCCGTCGCCACCACCAGGTCGGAGCCGAGCGGCGGCGCCGTGCGGAGCCGGAAACGGAGCCGCATGGCATCCCTCACCCGCACCAGCTCGAACCGCGGGAACCAGCGCCCGTCGTCGGGAAGCTGCGCGACGCCCGCGTCCCAGAACGCGGCCAGCGAGCCGGCGTCCCGGAACCCCTGCTCGCGCGCCGTCTCGGCGAAACGCTCCCGGTGGAGTCCGAGCGCCAGGACGCGCCCCTCCGCCACCAGGTAGGAGTCGGCCGCGAGGAGCTCGGTCTCCACGACCTCGCAGTCGTCGCGGACGGTGAGCGCGCCGCCGGCCCAGTCGAAGAGGGTGGCCGAGGTGTCCATCCGCTCAGGCTAACGGAGCCGCGCTGTCCCGCCGCCTGGTGCAGACTGGTCCGGTGCTCCCCACCCTCCGAACACACCGCCTGCGCGCCCCCGTCGACCCGGCCGACGCCTTCGCGGCCCTGTTCGCGACCGGCGACGCGGTCTGGCTCGACAGCGGCCCCGACGCGGAGACCGGCCGCAGCGTCATCGGCACAGGAACGCGCCTCGCGACGGCGTCCGTGGCCGAGGGGACCGTGACGGTGGACGGCCGGAGGGTCGACGGCGGCATCCTGGAGGCTCTGCGCGTGGAGCCGATCCCCACGCACGGCCACCCGCTCGGCTGGATCGGCTGGCTCGGCTACGAGGCGGGCGCCGCGGAGCTCGGGGTGCCGTTCGCTGCGGGGCCGGGGCTGGACGCGGCGTTCCTGTACGTCGACCGGCTCGTGCTGTTCGACCACGCGGACGGGTCGGCGACCGTGATGGACGCGACGCCGGAGGGGGCGTGGCTGCGCGAGGCGGTCGACGTGCTCGCCGCGGCGGAGGGAGCGGCGGAGCGTCATGCGGCAGCGCATCCGATCCACCCCTCCACCCCGACCTGGCGCCACTCCGACCCCGCCTACCTCGCCATGATCGCCGCCTGCCAGGACGCGATCCGCGCCGGCGACGCCTACCAGCTCTGCCTCACCAACACCGCGACCGCCGCCACCACGGCCGACCCCCTCGCCGTGCACCTCCGCCTGCGCAGCGACAGCCCGGCCCACCACGCCGGGTTCCTCCGGATCGCCGGCGAGTCCCTGGTCAGCTCCTCGCCCGAGCAGTTCCTCCTCGTCACCGCAGACGGCCACGTCCGCACCAAGCCGATCAAGGGCACCCGCCCGCGCGGCACGACCGTCGCCGAGGACCTCCGGCTGCGCGCCGAGCTGGAGGCCAGCGAGAAGGAGCAGGCCGAGAACGTCATGATCGTGGACCTCATGCGCAACGACCTCGGGCGCGTGTGCGAGGTCGGCAGCGTCGGCGTCCGGCACCTGCTGGAGGTCGAGAGCTATGCGCAGGTGCACCAGCTCGTCAGCACGGTCGAGGGGAGGCTGCGCTCCGGCCTGACCGCGGTGGACGCGCTTGCCGCCGCCTTCCCGGCCGGCTCGATGACCGGCGCGCCCAAACTGTCCGCCATGCGCATCCTCGCCGGGCTGGAGGAGGGCCCGCGCGGGGTCTACTCGGGCTGCTTCGGCTCCCTCGCCGCTGACGGCTCCGCCGACGTCGCGATGGTGATCCGCAGCCTGCGCTTCCGCGACGGCGTGGTCACGATCGGCGCGGGCGGCGGGATCACCGCCCTCTCGGTCCCGGAGGAGGAGCTCGAGGAGGTCGCCATCAAGGCCGCCGCCCTCTTCCGTGCCGCCGGCCTGCGCCCTCCCGGGAACGGACCGGACCCCTCCAACGTTTAGTAACCTGGAACCTCGGGCCGCGCGCCCGACGCCTTCTCGTCGCGACGCCCCTCCCGGCCGCGGCGACATTCGAGAGAGAGTCCAGTGGCACACGAGCACGATGCAGCACCCGCACCGGTCCGCGAGGCCGGTGCGCACTACGACTTCACCGAGATCCAGAACACCTGGCTCCCGGTCTGGGACGAGCTGAAGCCGTTCTCCACGGCCGACCCCGACGACAAGCGCCCGCGCAAGTACGTGCTCGACATGTTCCCGTACCCCTCCGGCGACCTGCACATGGGCCACGCGGAGGCGTATGCGCTGGGCGACGTCATCGCCCGGTACTGGCGGCAGCAGGGCTTCAACGTGCTGCACCCGATCGGCTGGGACTCCTTCGGCCTGCCCGCGGAGAACGCCGCGATCAAGCGCGGACTCGACCCGGCCGGCTGGACCAACGACAACATCGCCCAGCAGAAGGCGTCGATGCGCCGCTACGCGCCCAGCTTCGACTGGGACCGCGTGCTGCAGACCAGCGACCCCGGCTACTACCGCTGGAACCAGTGGCTGTTCCTGAAGCTGCACGAGAAGGGGCTGGCCTACCGCAAGGCCTCGCAGGTCAACTGGTGCCCCTTCGACCAGACGGTTCTGGCGAACGAGCAGGTCGTCAACGGCCGCTGCGAGCGCTGCGACAACCTGGTCACCAAGAAGAAGCTGACCCAGTGGTACTTCCGCATCACCGACTACGCGGACCGCCTGCTGGACGACCTGAACCAGCTGGAGGGCGCCTGGCCGTCCAAGGTGCTGTCCATGCAGCGCAACTGGATCGGCCGCTCCACCGGCGCCGACGTGCAGTTCGCGATCGAGGGCCGCGAGGAGCCGGTGACGGTCTACACGACCCGTCCCGACACGCTGTACGGCGTGACTTTCATGGTGGTCGCTCCCGACTCCGACCTGGCGACGGAGCTGGTGGCCGACGTGCGCCCGGAGGTCAAGGCGCGGTTCGACGAGTACCTGGAGGCCGTGCGCGGCACCACCGAGATGGACCGTCTGAGCACCGACCGCGAGAAGACCGGCGTCTTCCTGGAGCGGCACGCGGTCAACCCGCTGACCGGGGAGCGCATCCCGATCTGGGCGGCCGACTACGTGCTGAGCGACTACGGCCACGGCGCGATCATGGCCGTGCCCGCGCACGACCAGCGCGACCTGGACTTCGCGCGCGCCTTCGACCTGCCCGTGCGGGTCGTCGTCGACACGACGCAGCCGGTCACCGGCGCCATCCCGATCATCCACACCGACCCGGAGACCGGCGAGCCGATCCTGCCGGAGGACGCCCCGCTGGAGAGCCCGGCCGAGACCGGCGTCGCGCTGAACGGTGAAGGGCGCCTGATCAACTCGGGGCCGTTCAACGGGCTGAGCAAGTCGAACGCGATCCGCCGCATCACCGAGGCGCTGCAGGGCTCCGGCCTGGGCGCTCCGGCGAAGAACTTCCGGCTGCGGGACTGGCTGATCTCGCGTCAGCGCTACTGGGGCACGCCCATCCCGATCATCCACTGCGAGGAGTGCGGCGAGGTCCGCGTGCCCGAGTCCGACCTCCCGGTGCTGCTGCCGCCCGCGGAGGGCCTGGACCTGCAGCCCAAGGGCACCAGCCCGCTGGGCGGCGCGACCGACTGGGTCAACGTGTCCTGCCCGAACTGCGGCGGCCCTGCGAAGCGCGACACCGACACGATGGACACCTTCGTGGACAGCTCGTGGTACTTCCTGCGCTTCCTGAACCCGAACGACGCCACGCAGGCGTTCGACCCCCGCGAGGCGGAGAAGTGGGCGCCGGTCGACCAGTACGTGGGAGGCGTGACGCACGCCATCCTGCACCTGCTGTACGCGCGGTTCATCACGAAGGTGCTGTTCGACCAGGGCTCGATCAGCTTCACCGAGCCCTTCACGGCGCTGCTGAACCAGGGCATGGTCCAGATGGACGGCTCCGCGATGAGCAAGTCGCGCGGCAACCTGGTGAAGCTGTCCGAGCAGCTGGACGAGCACGGCGTCGACGCGGTGCGCCTGACCATGTCGTTCGCAGGTCCGCCGGAGGACGACATCGACTGGGCAGACGTCTCGCCGTCCGGGAGCGCGAAGTTCCTGGCGCGGGCCTGGCGTGTGGCGCACGACGTCACGAGCGCGCCGGACGTGGTCTGGAAGACCGGCGACCCGGCGCTGCGCCGCGTCACGCACCGCTTCCTGGCCGACGCCCCCGGGCTGATCGAGGCGTTCAAGTTCAACGTGGTCGTCGCGCGCCTGATGGAGCTGGTCAACGCGACCCGCAAGGCGATCGACGGCGCCGCCGGCCCGGCCGACGCCGCGGTCCGCGAGGCCGCCGAGGTCACCGCGATGGCGCTGAACCTGTTCGCGCCGTACACGGCGGAGGACATGTGGGCGATCCTGGGCTACGAGCCTTCCGTCGCGCTGGTGCAGTGGCGCAAGCCCGACCCGACGCTGCTGATCGAGGAGTCCGTGACCGCGGTCTTCCAGGTGGACGGGAAGGTCCGCGACCGCGCGGAGGTGTCCCCGAAGATCGCGACCGACGACCTGGAGTCGCTGGCCCGCGGGTCGGAGGCCGTGGTCCGCTCGATCGGTGAGCGCGAGATCGCGAACGTGATCGTGCGGGCGCCGCGACTGGTGAACATCGCGACGCGAGGCTGACGTCCTCGTTCTGTTCGTTTCGCGGCGGCGGTCCTCCACAGGAGGGCCGCCGCTGTCGGTTGTCCACTGATTCGTCCTTCGTCCGTTCGTGCGCGTGCGTCGTTCGTAGCGTGAGGGGATGCGACATCGGGACGAGGACACGGAACGGGCGCCGTCGCGCCGGCTGAAGGTCGGCATCGGGGCGGCGACGGTGCTGCTGGTTGTGGCGTTCGTGGTGGCGGCGGTCATCTCGGGACTGAGCAGCGGACGGGAACTGCCGGTGGCAGCCGTGACGCCTCCGGTCTCGCCGTCCGCCGTGCCGACGGCCGGCGCTGCCGTGGACGGCCCCGAGGCCGAGCTCTTCGTGCACGTCTCCGGTGCGGTGAACAAGCCGGGACTGATCCGGCTCGCACCTGGCGCGCGGGTGGTCGACGCGGTGGAGGCGGCGGGCGGCTTCGCCGAAGGAGCCGACCCCGCCGGGCTGAACCTAGCGCGCCGCCTCCACGACGGCGAGCAGCTGCGGGCTCCGCAGGTCGGGGAGCCCGCCGCGGAAGTTGCTGCGGAGACAGCCGGCGATGCTGCGACGGGCGCACTGGTCGACCTGAACACGGCCTCCGCCACACAGCTCGAGTCCCTCCCGCGGATCGGGCCCGCGATGGCCCAGCGCATCGTCGACTGGCGGACCTCGAACGGCCGCTTCGGAGCGGTGACCGACCTCCTGAAGGTCACCGGCATCGGCCAGAAGCTCTTCGACGGCCTCAAGGACAAGGTGACGGTCTGATGCCCGACCTTCGACTGGCGATCCCTGCGTCGGCGCTGTGGGTGTGCTGCGGGGTGGGGGTGGGTGTCGTGGGGGCGATGCTGGGAGTGGCGCTGGTCGCGGGGATGGGGGCGGTGGCGGCGTTGGCGGTGGCGCTTGTGGCCGGTCGCCGCAGTGGGATGCCGGGCCGTCCCGCGCGCCATCATGCGGCCTGGGGCCCACGCCTACGGGCAGAGCGCCGACCCTGGCCCTCCGCCGCCATCTCCCTGGCGGCGGTCGCACTCGGCGCCGCCTCCATCGCGGCTCTCGCGCCAGGCCGCACGGACGCGACGCTCGACGCCGCCTCCAGCCACCACGCGACCGTCGAGGTCGCCCTGCGCGTCGAGAGCGCCCCGAAGCGGTCGGCGCCCGGGCTGGACGGCGCAGAGCGCTGGCGCCTCCTCGGCACCACCGTCGCCGTCTCCACAGCCCCGCCAGGCAGCGCCCGCGACACCCGCCCTGCTGTCCACGCCGGTGTCCCGGTCTCGGTCCTCGTCCCCGGCACCGCCCACTCCGTCCGCGCCTACACCCTCGGGACGGTCATCGCCGGCAGCATGAGCGTCCGTCCGAACGATCCGGGGGAGGCCACCACCTTCACCCTCCGCGGCGCCGCGGCGCCGGAGGTCCGCGCCGCCCCGCCGTGGTGGCTCGCGTGGCCGTCGCCGGTCCGCGCGGCCTTCGCCGACGCGGCCGCTACGACCCCCGGCGACGGCGGCGCCCTCCTGCCCGGACTCGCGATCGGGGACGAGACGAACGTCGGCGCGGACCTCGACGACGCCATGAAGGTGAGCGCTCTCAGCCACCTGACCGCCGTCTCCGGGGCCAACTGCGCGCTGGTGACCGGGCTCGTCTTCCTGCTCGCACGCCTGGCCGGCCTCGGCCGTCGCGGGCGCATCCTCGTGGCGGGCGCGTCGTTGGTGGCGTTCGTCGTGCTGGTCGGGCCGGGGGCGAGCGTGATCCGTGCCGCGACGATGGCCGTCGTGGTGCTCGTGGGCCTCGCGCGCGGCCGCGTCGCCGACGGCCTCCCCGCCCTCGCCCTCGCGGTCGTCGTGCTGCTCGTCCGCGACCCCTGGCTCGCGCGCGACTACGGCTTCGCGCTCTCGGTGCTCGCCACCGCTGGCCTCCTGGTCCTCGCCCGGCCGCTCGCGGGCATCCTCGGGAGGTGGCTGCCACGGGGTGCGGCGTTCGCGCTCGCGGTGCCGCTGGCCGCGCAGCTCGCGTGCCAGCCGGTGCTCATCCTGCTGACGCCGACGCTGCCGCTGTTCGGCGTCCTGGCCAACCTGGTGGCCGAGCCGGCCGCTCCCGTCGCGACGGTGCTGGGCTGCGTCGCCTGCCTGGTGCTGACCTGGGCGCCGGCTCTCGGGCAGCTCGTCGTGTGGCTGGCCTGGCTGCCCTCCGCCCTGATCGCGGCCGTCGCCCGGTTCACGGCCGACCTGCCAGGAGCGGCGCTGCCGTGGCCGGACGGGGTCGTGGGCGTGACGCTGTGCGCGCTGACCCTCGTCGCGGTCGCGCTCCTCGCCGCCCGCGCGCGGCTCCCGCGGGTCGTGGTCGCCGTGGCCGCGGTGGCGCTCCTCAGTGGGGCGACCGTCTACGCGGGGGCGCTCGGAGGGATCGGCGCCGGGCGCTCCTGGGGGAGGCCCGCGGACTGGGTCTACGCCGCGTGCGACGTCGGCCAGGGCGACGCCGTTCTGCTGCGCGACGGCGACCACGTCGGCCTCATCGACGCGGGGCGGCACACCCAGCCGGTGACGGACTGCCTCGACACCCTGGGGATCGCCCGGCTCGACTGGGTGCTCCTGACGCACTTCGACATCGATCACGTGGGCGGCGCCGACGCGGTGCTCGGCCGGACCGGCCGCGCGATCGTCGGCCAGGCGGGCCGGCCGTCCGATCACGGCCTCGTCGACCGGTTGGCGGCGGCCGGGATCGCGGTGGAGCAGGGCCACGCGGGCACCGAAGGCGCTCTCGGCGCGCTGCGCTGGTGGATCGTCTGGCCGCCGCCGGCCGGGCCAGGGGAGGTCGCGCTGAGCGGGAATCCCGGAAGCCTCGTCGTCCGCGCGGAGGGGACCGGCCTCAGCGGGCTGTTCCTCGGCGACCTCGGTGAACGCGAACAGGAGCAGCTCCAGCAGTCGGGCGCACTCGGCGCGATCGACGTGGTGAAGGTCGCCCACCACGGGTCGGCCGACCAGAGCCCGGCGCTCTACGACGGCATCCACGCGCGGCTCGGCCTGCTCTCGGTCGGGGCGGACAACGGCTACGGGCACCCGACCCGCCGGGCCTTCGAGCTGCTCGCCCACTCCGGCACCGCCACGGCGCGTACCGACCGGTCGGGCCTCCTGCTGGTGTCGGCCGGCGTGGACGGCCCGCGGCTCTGGGGCGAGCGGGAAGACGCCCCGGCCGCGGCGGGCTCTGCCGGTGGTCCCCTCTATCCTTTATACGGACGAGGAGGAACGTGGCGACACGAAGCAACAGCAGAGGCGGGTCCGGCGGCTCGCGAGGCCGGGCGGGCGGCGCAGCCGTCAAGAGCGCGATCCCGCAGCTCGCCTGGAACCAGATCCGCCCGGCTCCGGTGGTCCTCGTCTCCGGCACGGAGGGCTTCCTCGCCGACCGGGCCACGCGGCTGCTGCGCGACCTCCTCAAGCAGGAGGATCCGAGCCTGGAGGTCAGCGACCTCTCGGCGGCGGACTACGCGCCGGGGGAGCTGCTCACGCTCGCGAGCCCCTCCCTGTTCGGCGAGCCGCGGCTCATCCGGGTGGACGCGGTGGAGAAGACCGGCGACGGGTTCCTCACCGAGATGCTCGACTACCTCGCGGCTCCGGCCGACGGCACGGTCGTCGTCCTGCGGCACGCGGGCGGGGTCCGCGGCAAGAAGCTGCTCGACGCGATCCGCGCGGGCGGCGGCGGGGGCGTGGAGGTCGTCTGCACCGAGCTCAAGCGGGACACCGAGAAGTACGACTTCGCCCAGGCGGAGTTCGCCGCCGCCGGTCGCAAGATCGCTCCGGGCGCGCTCCGGGCGCTCACGTCCGCGTTCACGGACGATCTGGCGGAGCTCGCCGCGGCCTGCCAGCAGCTCATCTCGGACGCGGCCGAGCAGATCACCGAGGCCACGGTCGACAAGTACTACGGAGGACGGGTCGAGACCAACGCATTCCAGGTGGCCGACCAGGCGATCGCCGGCCGCTACGGCGAAGCGCTCGTGACGATGCGGCACGCGCTGGCGTCCGGGGCCGACCCGGTGCCGATGGTCGCCGCGTTCGCGAGCAAGATCCGGACGATGGCCAAGATCTCGGGCGCGCGCGGCGGGTCCGGCCAGCTCGCGCAGCAGTTCGGGCTCGCGCCGTGGCAGGTCGACCGCGCCAGGCGCGACCTGTCCGGCTGGACGGAGGACGGCCTCGGCCGCTGCATCGAGGTGCTCGCCGAGACCGACGCCAACGTGAAGGGCGGCGGCCGCGACCCGGTGTTCGCGCTGGAGCGGATGATCCGCATCGTCAGCGCCCGCGGCCGCGCCTGACCCGCCCGCACATGCAGCGAGCCCCCGCTCCCGTGGGTACGGGGCGGGGGCTCGTCGCGGCGCGGGACAGGTCCCGCGAGCGGTCACTGCGTCAGAGCGCGGCGACCTGCTTGGCGATGGCCGACTTGCGGTTCGCCGCCTGGTTCTTGTGGATGACGCCCTTGCTGGCAGCCTTGTCGATCCGCTTGGCGGCGAGACGCAGCGCCGCGGTCGCCTTCTCCTTGTCGCCGGCGACGACGGCCTCGCGCGTGGCGCGGATGGCGGTCTTCAGCTGGCTCTTGACCGCCTTGTTGCGCTCCAGCGCCTTCTTGTTGGTCTTGTTGCGCTTGATCTGCGACTTGATGTTTGCCACGAATGGTTACTTTCGTTCGAAGTGAGTAGTTCGGATGTTGCCGCTCAGCGAGAGAGGGCGCCTTGCGGCGTTCGTGCGGTATACCCACACGCAAGCCAACAAACCACTTTACCAGCGGAGGACAGTTCCGCCAAAACGCCGGAGAGCGGAGCCCCGCCCGCTCAGGCGCGCGCGAACTCCGGTGCGTAGCTTCCGGTCGCGATCTCGTCGGCGAGCGACGGACCGTTGGGCTCCCAGCCGAGGTCGATCCGCGCCTTGGTGCCGCGCGACTGCTGGTCGAGCAGCAGCGCCTCGGTGAGGCCTTCGCCCAGTCGCGCCTCGGTCTCGGCGACGGTCTCCGACGCGACCCCGGAGGCTCCCGCGGCGGCCGCGGCGAGCTCCCCGAGCTCCCGAACGGTCGGGTTGGCGCCGCTCGCGCCGATGTATACGGAGCCGGCCGTCCCGTTCTCGAGCGCAAGCACGTACAGGGCGCCGAGGTCGTCTACGTGCACAGTCGGCCAGTGCTGCGAGCCGTCGCCGATCAGCCGCAGCGGCGCGCCGTCGCCCGAGCCCCGCGGCGCGTCCACGATCACCCGGGCGAGCCCGGCGCCGTGACCGTAGACGATCGACGGGACGACGACCGTCCCGCGCACGCCGGCCGCTCCGAGCACCAGCGCCTCCGTCGCACCGCGCCACGCGGTGATGGCCGGCGGCGCCGCGGGGGAGTCCTCGGCGATGTCGGCGTTTGTGCCGTACGTCCAGACGCCGCCGGTGTGCACGAACGGCTTGCCCGAGCCGGCGAGGCCCTCCAGCACGGCCGGGATGAACTCGGGGTCGACGTCAGAGCCGGAGGCCAGGTGGATGACCCCGTCGCTCTCGCGCGCCAGCCGGGTCACGAGCTCCACGTCGGTCGCGTCGCCGACTACGGCGGAGGCGCCGGCGGCCCGCACGGCGTCGGCCTTCGCCTCGTCGCGGACGAGCGCGGTGACGCTGTGGCCTTCCTCGAGGAGGCGGGGGAGGACGGAGGAACCGATGTAGCCGGTCGAGCCGGTCAGGAGAATGGTCATGCCAGGGGACAACGCAGCAGGCGCGCGCCCATTCCCGCCGCCGCGGCGCCGCTCCCGCGGAGCGTAGGCTCGAACCCATGACTCGTGCCAGCATCGCCATCGTCAACGCCTACGTCGTCCCGGTCGCCGGAGACCCGATCGAGAAGGGCACGGTGATCGTCGAGGACGGCACCATCACGGCGCTCGGCCCGTCGGCGGAGGTCACGGTCCCGGACGGCGTCCGGGTGGTCGACGCGAGCGGCAAGTGGGTGCTCCCCGGCTTCGTGGAGGCGCACGGGCACGTCGGCATCCACGAGGAGGCCAACGGTCCGGCCGGCGACGACACCAACGAGATGACCACGCCGAACACGGCCGCCGTGCGCGCGATCGACGCCATCAACATCGACGACGAGGGCTTCCGCGACGCGCTCGCGGGCGGGGTGACCGCGATCGTCGTGAAGCCGGGCTCCGGCAACCCGATCGGCGGCCAGACCGTCGCGATCAAGAGCTGGGGCGGCCGGACGATCGACGAGCAGGTGATCAAGGAGGCCGTCAGCGTCAAGTCCGCGCTCGGCGAGAACCCGAAGCGCGTCTACGGCGGCAAGAACCAGACGCCGAGCACGCGCCTCGGCGTCGCCATGATCATCCGCGAGGCGTTCGTCGACGCGCAGAACTACGCCGCGTCCCGGGCCGAGGCCGAGCGCGACGGCAAGCCGTTCGCGCGCGACCTGACCAAGGAGACCCTGGCGCGCGTCCTGGACGGCGAACTGGTCTGGGACCAGCACACCCACCGCCACGACGACATCGCGACCGCGATCCGGCTCGCCGACGAGTTCGGCTACAAGCTCGTCGTCAACCACGGCACCGAGGCGCACAAGATCGCCGACGTGCTCGCCGAGCGCGACATCCCGGTCATCTTCGGCCCGATGTTCACCTCCCGCTCCAAGGTCGAGCTGCGCGACCGCGCCATCGGCAACCTCGCGCTCATCGCCGCCGCGGGCGTCCGCGTCGCGATCACGACGGACCACCCGGTCGTGCCGATCAACTTCCTCGTGCACCAGGCGTCGTTCGCCGTCAAGGAGGGACTGCCGCGCGAGACCGCGCTGGAGGCCCTGACCGTGAACCCGGCGTCGTTCCTCGGTCTCGACGACCGGGTCGGCGCCCTGAAGCCCGGCCTCGACGGCGACATCGTCGTCTGGTCCGGCGACCCCCTCGACGTCAACTCCCGAGCCGAGCTCGTCGTCATCGACGGCGCCGAGGTCTACCGCTGGGCCGACGGCGCCCCCCACATCACCGAACGCTTCGCCTGACCCACCCACCCGCCGGCAACCGCCGAGTACGCGAACAGTCCGCGTACTCGGCGGTTTTCGCCTGATTTCGCGCGTACTCGGCGGTTGGGGGCCGGGGTGCGGTTCGTGGGAGAATGAGCGCACAATGTCACCACGAGCCCTGAAGCCCCTCGAGCCCGCCGCGACCGACCCGGCCTCCATCCGCAACTTCTGCATCATTGCGCACATCGACCACGGCAAGTCCACGCTGGCCGACCGGATGCTGCAGATCACCGGGGTGGTCTCCGACCGCGACATGCGGGCGCAGTACCTCGACCGCATGGACATCGAGCGCGAGCGCGGCATCACGATCAAGAGCCAGGCCGTGCGGATGCCGTGGGCGGCCGACGGCGGCACGTTCGCCCTCAACATGATCGACACCCCCGGGCACGTGGACTTCACCTACGAGGTGTCCCGGTCGCTCGCCGCCTGCGAGGGCGCCATCCTGCTCGTGGACGCGGCGCAGGGCATCGAGGCCCAGACGCTCGCGAACCTCTACCTGGCGCTGGAGAACGACCTCACGATCATCCCGGTGCTCAACAAGATCGACCTCCCCGCCGCCGACCCGGAGAAGTACGCGCAGGAGCTCGCCAGCCTCATCGGCGGCCGACCGGAGGACGTGCTGCGCGTCTCCGGCAAGACCGGCATGGGCGTGGAGGCGCTGCTCGACCGGGTCGTGCAGGAGATCCCCGCGCCGGTGGGCGCTGCCGACGCTCCCGCGCGCGCCATGATCTTCGACTCGGTCTACGACAGCTACCGCGGCGTTGTCACGTACGTCCGCATGATCGACGGCAAGCTGAGCCCGCGCGAGCGCATCCAGATGATGTCGACCAAGGCCACGCACGAGATCCTGGAGATCGGCGTCTCCGCCCCCGAGCCGACCCCGTCCAAGGGGCTCGGCGTCGGCGAGGTGGGCTATCTGATCACCGGCGTGAAGGACGTCCGCCAGTCCAAGGTCGGCGACACCATCACCACAGCGGCGAAGCCCGCGAAGGACGCCCTCCCCGGCTACACCGAGCCGAAGCCGATGGTGTTCTCCGGCCTGTACCCGATCGACGGCAGCGACTATCCGGAGCTCCGCGAGGCGCTCGACAAGCTCAAGCTGTCCGACGCCGCGCTCGTCTACGAGCCGGAGACCTCGGTCGCGCTCGGCTTCGGTTTCCGCTGCGGCTTCCTCGGCCTCCTGCACCTGGAGATCGTCACCGAACGCCTGGAACGCGAGTTCGGCCTCGACCTGATCACCACCGCGCCGAGCGTGGTCTACGAGGTGACCACCGAGGACAAGAAGGTCATCACGGTCACCAACCCGAGCGAGTTTCCCGGCGGCAAGATCGCCAAGGTCGAGGAGCCGATGGTGAAGGCCGCGATCCTGGCGCCCAAGGACTACGTCGGCGTGATCATGGAGCTCTGCCAGAGCCGACGCGGCGCGCTCCTCGGCATGGAGTACCTCGGCGAGGACCGTGTCGAGATCCGCTACACGATGCCGCTCGGCGAGATCGTCTTCGACTTCTTCGACCAGCTGAAGAGCCGCACCGCAGGCTACGCCTCCCTCGACTACGAGCCCACCGGCCAGCAGGAGGCCGACCTCGTGAAGGTCGACATCCTGCTCCAGGGCGAGCAGGTGGATGCGTTCAGCGCGATCGTCCACCGCGACAAGGCGTACGCGTACGGCGTCCTGATGACCGGCCGGCTGCGCGAGCTAATCCCGCGCCAGCAGTTCGAGGTCCCCATCCAGGCGGCGATCG
This sequence comes from Leifsonia sp. NPDC056665, assembly GCF_042791795.1. NCBI lineage: Bacteria > Bacillati > Actinomycetota > Actinomycetes > Micrococcales > Microbacteriaceae > Leifsonia > Leifsonia sp. NPDC056665. The sequence goes on along the minus strand of NZ_JBHTXK010000001.1, from coordinate 471,210 downwards.
GCGCCCGCATCATCGCCCGCGAGAGCATCAGGGCGATGCGCAAGGACGTCCTCGCCAAGTGCTACGGCGGCGACATCACCCGCAAGCGCAAGCTCCTCGAGAAGCAGAAGGAGGGCAAGAAGCGCATGAAGATGGTCGGTCGCGTCGAGGTCCCCCAGGAGGCCTTCATCGCCGCGCTCTCCGGCGACACCGAGAAGAAGGACAAGAAGTAGCGGACGCTGTCCGACCGGGTTCGCGGTTGGGGCGCGTTTGACGCAGGATAGAAGCCATGCGCCGCACCAGCTTCACCGACCAGCCCGTCACGTACGGGTTCATCGGCGGCACGCAGGCCGCTGATCTGCTCTACTATCCGCCGAAGGGGTACCGGCCGCTGGAGCGGAAGGTGCGGCTGGGCAGCGGCGAGGAGCGGTTCGAGACCGCGGCGGCCGTGCTGATGACCTGGGGCGTGCAGCGAAACAGCGGCATCCGGGTGACCGACGTCAACGAGGGCACCGGCGTCCAGTACGAGGGCATCGAGTTCGATGAGGACGGCACCCCGAAGCGGATGCGCGAGCACAAGGCGGCGGAGGACGTGTTCGCCGACGACGGCACCCCCTTCATCCAGAACGGGATGACCGCGGTGCTCAAGATTCCGTTCGGGCCGTTCAAGGTGTCGGCGCCGTGCCGCGTGGTCTACGTGGTCGACGAGCCGCACCGGCGCGGGTTCGCGTACGGCACGCTGAAGGGGCACCCCGAGAGCGGCGAGGAGGCCTTCCTGGTCGAGATGCGCGACGACGGAACGGTGTGGTTCGTGCTGCGCGCGTTCTCCCGGCCCTCCAACGCGTTCTACCGGCTCACCTCGCCCGTCCTGCGCGCCATGCAGGCGCGGTTCACCAAGCGGTACCTGCGCTCGCTGCTGCCCGCGCGGGCGGCCTGATGCCCGGCCCCCTCCCGCTCGGCGACCCGGCTCCCGCGGACGGCCTCCTCCCGGCGAGCACGGCCGCGGGCGCCGCCGAGCGCGACTTCGGCGTGTACCTGCACGTGCCGTTCTGCCGGGTGCGCTGCGGCTACTGCGACTTCAACACCTACACCGCCACCGAGCTGCGCGGCGTCGCGCAGTCCGACTACGCCGGCCACGCGGTCCGGGAGGTCGGCTTCGCGCGGGAGGCGCTGGAGCGCAGCGGCGTCCCGGCCCGCGAGGTGTCCACCGTGTTCTTCGGCGGCGGCACACCCACCCTGCTGCCACCCGACGACCTCGGCGCCATGCTCGGCGCGGTGCGCGACGCGTGGGGCATCGCGGAGGGCGCGGAGGTCACCACGGAGGCCAACCCCGACTCGGTCGACGCCGACGACCTCCGGCGGCTGGCCGACGCCGGCTTCACGCGCGTGTCGTTCGGGATGCAGTCCGCGGTGCCGAGCGTGCTCGCCACGCTGGAGCGCACCCATGACCCGGAGCGCGTCCCGCTCGTCGTCCGGTGGGCGCGGGAGGCCGGCCTCCAGGTCAGCCTCGACCTGATCTACGGCACCCCGGGCGAGACCCTGGACGACTGGTCGCGGTCGCTGGAGGCTGCGCTGGCGTGCGAGCCCGACCACGTGTCGGCGTACGCGCTGATCGTCGAGCCCGGCACGAAGCTGGCGCGGCAGATCCACTCGGGCGCCGTCCAGGAGCCGGACGACGACCTGGAGGCCGACATGTACGAGCTCGCCGACGCGCGGCTCGGCGCGGCGGGCTACGGCTGGTACGAGGTCAGCAACTGGGCGACCGACGACGCGCACCGCTCCCGGCACAACCTGGCCTACTGGCTCGGCCACGACTGGTGGGGTGTCGGACCCGGCGCGCACAGCCACGTCGGCGGCGTGCGCTGGTGGAACGTGAAGCATCCCGCTGCGTACGCGCAGCGCGTGCTGGCGGGGGAGTCGCCCGCCGCCGGCCGCGAGACGCTCGACGCCGAGACCCGGCGGGTGGAGCGCGTGCTGCTGCTCACCCGCATCCGTGAGGGCCTGCGCACCGAGGAGCTGACCGGGGAGGGGCGCCGCGCCGTCGCCGGGCTGATCGCCGACGGCCTGGTGGACGCGAAAGCCGCCCTCGCCGGGTCGGTGGTGCTGACCCTGCGAGGGCGGCTGCTGGCGGACGCCGTCGTGCGACGGCTGCTCGCCGAGGTGTAGCGAAAGGGCTAGCTGAGGAACCGGATCGCGATCGGGTACGTGTAGAACGCGCCCTGGTTGGCCCGCACGGCCGCGATGATGCTGAAGACGATGTTCAGCACCCACACGGCGAGGAAGATCAGCACGCCGATGCCGACGATGCTCAGGATGATGCCGACCACGTAGGCGATCGCGAGCGTGATCTGGAAGTTCAGCGCCGTCGCGGTGTGCGAGCGGATGAACGGGCCGCGGTCCTTGAGCACGAGGTAGCCGACGAGCGCGGGGATGAAGCTGAACAGGATGCCGCCGACGTGGATGAGCGTCGCCCACAGCTTCTCGTCGGCCGGGCTGAGCTGCGGCTGCTGACCTCCGTACGGCTGCTGCGGCGGCTGCTGCGGCGGCGGCGGGGGCGGGGGCGTTGCGGACATGGTCGGTTTCTCCTCCGGTGAGTGGGAATGACGGGTCCCAGCCTAGGGGGCGGACGGTGATCCTGAGAAGGAGCCGAGAGACCTTTCCCGGGATCGGCCGCCCGTCCCGCGGCTGCGGCGCGCTACTTGATGAAGCGGAAGTTCACCGGGTACCGGTACGTCCCACCGCTGTTCACGCGCACGAAGCCGAGGATCGAGAACACCAGGTTGACGATGTAGAGGACCCACGGGATGAGGAGGCTGAACAGCAGGTAGCCGATGCCGAAGGTGAACGATCCGATGATCACGCCGAGGATCTGGGAGACGACCCAGACCAGGATCCACGTGATCTGCCAGTTGAGGGCCTCCTTGGCCTCCTGGTTGGTGAGGGCGCCCCTGTCCTTGAACACGAGCCAGATGATGAGGGAGGGCAGGAACCACAGGATCCCGCCGAGGTGGGCGAACGACGCCCACTGCTTGTCCTGCGCGGGGTCGAGGGGAGCGGCGGCGGCGCTCGCGTACTGCTGGGGCGGCGGGACGGCGCCGGCGGGCTGACCGGCCGGGGCCGCGTAGGGCTGCTGGGGAGGCACCGCTCCGGCGGGCTGACCGGGTGCGGCTCCGTAGGGCTGCTGCGCGGGAGGCTGCTGCGCGGGAGGCTGCTGCCCATAGGGCTGTGCCGGAGGCTGCTGCCCGTACGGCTGTTGCGGAGGCTGTTCGCCCTGGCCGTCGGCCGCGGGCTGGTTCGGGTCTGACATGAGGAGAACCCTTTCGTGGGCGGCTGCGGGGGCTTACCTGAGCCGGTGCGCACAGGGTACTGCTCGGGAGCCGCGCGGTAAATGATCCGTGTCGCGTCATGACCGCCCTCCCACGCCGACGCGATATGATTAGCACTCAGGTTCATCGAGTGCCAGCGCGCGCGATGTCCTCCCGTGCTCGATCCTCGGGTGCCGAAGCGACGACAGGAGGCGGTTCGCGTGGTCTCGGAACGCAGTCTGGAAGTGCTCCGCGTCATCGTGCAGGACTATGTCGCCTCGCGGGAGCCTGTGGGCTCGAAGAGCATCGTGGAGCGGCACGCGTTCGGCGTCTCGGCCGCGACCATCCGCAACGACATGGCACTCCTCGAGGAGGAGGAGCTGATCGTCGCCCCGCACACCTCCTCCGGCCGGGTGCCGACCGACAAGGGCTACCGGCTGTTCGTCGACCACCTCGCCGAGGCCCGGCCGCTGTCGGCGGCGCAGCGCACCGCGATCGAGGCCTTCCTCGGCCAGTCGGTCGACGTGGACGACGTGCTGTCACGCACGGTCCGGCTGCTGTCGCAGCTCACCAACCAGGTCGCGTTGGTGCAGTACCCGTCGGTGGCGCGCTCGCGCATCCGGCACATCGAGCTGGTGGCGCTCGGCTCCCGGCGGCTGCTGAGCGTGCTCATCACCGACTCCGGCGCGGTCGAGCAGCGCGTGATCGAGCTGCAGGAGGAGCTGGACGACGCCGAGATCGCCGAGATCCGCGGCGCGATCAACGGTGCGGCCGCCGGCCTCTCGCTCGCCGACGCGGCGGTGCGGCTGCGCGACCTCCCGGGCCACCTGACCGACCGCACGCGCGCGCTCGTGGCGCCGGTCGCCGGCGCCCTGCTCGACCAGATCGCCGCCAACCGGCAGGACAAGCTGGTCATGGCGGGCGCGGCCAACCTGGCGCGCACCGAGACCGACTTCCCCGGGTCCATCACGCCGGTGCTGGAGGCCATCGAGGAGCAGGTCGTCCTGCTGCGGCTCTTCGACGAGATGGCGCTCGACCAGCACGGCGTCGCGGTCAGCATCGGCCGCGAGAACGCCGTCATCGGCCTGACCGAGACCTCGGTCATGTCGAGCGGCTACAGTTCCGGTTCCGACCTGGCCCGCGTCGGCCTGCTCGGCCCGCTCCGAATGGACTACTCGGGGAACATGGCGGCGGTCCGCGCCGTTGCACGTTACCTCTCCCGCCTCCTGGGCGACTGACCCCACGAACTCCGAACACCGACGCACCGAACAGAAGGAACAGCCTTACGTGGCCGACCACTACGAAGTCCTCGGCGTTGACCGCAACGCCACCCCCGACGAGATCAAGAAGGCGTACCGCCGCCTCGCGCGCGAGCTGCACCCGGACGTCAACCCGAGCTCCGACGCGCAGGAGCGCTTCAAGCTCGTCACCCACGCCTACGACGTCCTGAGCGACCCGCAGCAGCGGCAGCAGTACGACCTGGGCGGCTCCGGCGGCTTCGGCGGCGGCGCCGGGGGAGCGGGCGACTTCGCCGGCTTCGGCGACATCTTCGAGACGTTCTTCGGCGGCGGAGGCGGCGCCACCCGCGGCCCGCGCTCCCGGCGCGAGCGCGGCCAGGACGCCCTGCTGCGCGTGGAGGTCGACCTCGACGAGGTCGTCTTCGGGACGCACCGCGACCTGGACGTCGACACCGCGGTCGTCTGCGAGACCTGCGGCGGCTCCTGCTGCCAGCCCGGCACCGCGCCCGTCACCTGCGACATCTGCCACGGCACCGGCAGCATCCAGCGGTCGGTGCGCTCGCTGCTCGGCAACGTGATGACCTCCAGCCCGTGCGGGAGCTGCCGCGGCTACGGCACCGTCATCGCCACGCCGTGCGTCACCTGCCAGGGCCAGGGCCGCGTCCGCGCGCGCCGCTCGGTGCCGGTGGACATCCCCGCCGGCGTCGACACGGGCCTGCGGCTGCAGATGCCGGGCTCTGGCGAGGCCGGTCCCGCCGGCGGCCCGAACGGCGACCTGTACCTGGAGATCAAGGTCAAGCACCACGACGTGTTCAGCCGCGACGGCGACGACCTGCTCTGCACGCTGGAGGTGTCGATGACCGACGCCATCCTCGGCACCACGGCGACACTGAAGGCGCTGGACGGCGACATCCGCCTGGAGCTGAAGCCCGGCATCCAGAGCGCGGACATCGTCTCGGTGAAGGACCGCGGCATCACGCACCTGCGCGGCAGCGGCCGCGGCGACCTGCGGGTGGGCATCCAGGTGGTCACGCCGACGAAGCTCGACCACAAGGAGAAGGAGCTGATCAAGAAGTTCGCCGAGACGCACCACAACCCGGATCCGTCGCTCGCGCGCTTCCAGCAGGGCCTCTTCGCGAAGCTCCGCGACCGGTTCCTCAACCTCTGACGGGACGACGATGAGCTCGCTCTACCTGCGCGAAGACCTCGCCGATGTCGAGGTGGGCGCCCGGCTGACGCTGACGGGCGCGGAGGCCAAGCACGCCGCGACGGTCAACCGCACGCGCCCGGGCGAGAGCGTCCTGATCGGCAACGGCCGCGGCCTGGTCGCCTCGGGCGAGGTGCTGGTCGCGACCAGCACCGAGCTGACCATCGACGTGGAGGCCGTGGAGCGCGTCCCGCGCGCCGAGCCGGCGATCACCCTCGTGCAGGCGCTGGCGAAGGGCGACCGCGACGAGCTCGCCGTCCAGGCCGCGACCGAGCTCGGGGTGGACGCGGTGGTGCCGTGGTCGGCCTCCCGGTCGGTGTCGCGTTGGGAGGGCGCCAAAGTGGCGAAGGGCCGCGACCGCTGGGCGGCGATCGTGCGCGAGGCGAGCAAGCAGTCGATCCGGGCGTGGACGCCGGAGGTCGGCGAGCTGGCCACGACGAAGCAGGTGGCGGCGCTGGCGGCGACGCACCGGGTGCTGGTGCTGGAGCCGGGCGCGACCGACGCGCTGACCGCAGTGCGCCCCGACGGGCGGCCGTTGGTGCTCGTGGTGGGGCCTGAGGGCGGGATCTCACCGCAGGAGCTGGAGGCGTTCCGCGCAGCGGGGGCCGAGGTGGTGCGGCTCGGGGACACGGTGCTGCGCACGTCGACAGCGGGTCCCTCGGCCCTCGCCGTGCTCAACGCGGCGCTGGGGCGCTGGTAGCCCGCTACGGTGTCGCACCGGACGAATAGGATGGACCACATGGAGACAGGGGAGCGCTCGATCTTCTCGCGCATCATCGCGGGGGAGATCCCGGCCGACGTCGTGTACGACAGCGAACGCATCATCGCGTTCCGCGACATCGCGCCCAAGGCGCCGGTGCACCTGCTGGTCGTGCCCAAGACCGAGCGCTACCGCGACGTCGTGGAGCTGGCCGCCGGCGACCCTGCGCTGCTCGCGGAGCTGGTGGCGACCTCCAAGAAGCTTGCCGACGAGCACGCGGACGGCGACTTCCGTCTCATCTTCAACACTGGCGCCGGCGCGGGGCAGACCGTGTTCCACGTCCACGCGCACATTCTGGGCTCGCCTTCCGGCGGGCTCGAGGAAGGAAGCCTTGGCAGCGAGTGACCCGACGACCCCGGATGGAGCGACCACGCCGGGAGGTTCGGCCGAGGCGCGCCTGAGCGTCGACGGGATCCAGATGGTGCGGCTGCTCGGCCCCCAGGACCGCCTGCTCACCACGCTGGAGCGCCAGTATCCGCTGGTCGACGTCCACGTGCGCGGCAACGAGATCAGCCTCGCCGGCGACCCGGCGCAGGTCGCCGCGGCGCGCGCGCTGCTGGAGGAGCTGCTGCAGATGGTCCGCAACGGCCAGGACCTCGGCCCGGCCGAGGTCGCGAGCTCGGCGCGGATGATGCGCAGCGACCTGAACCTCAGTCCGTCCGACGTGCTGAGCCAGGCGATCCTCACCGCGCGCGGCAAGAGCATCCGGCCGAAGACCCTCGGCCAGAGCCAGTACGTCGAGGCCATCGACCACAACACCATCGTGTTCGGCATCGGCCCCGCCGGAACGGGCAAGACCTACCTGGCGATGGCGAAGGCCGTCCAGGCTCTGCAGCGCAAAGAGGTCAGCCGCATCATCCTGACCCGCCCTGCGGTGGAGGCCGGCGAACGACTCGGCTACCTGCCCGGCACGCTCACCGACAAGATCGACCCGTACCTGCGCCCGCTGTACGACGCGCTCAACGAGATGCTCGACCCGGAGGTCGTGCCGAAGCTGCTCGCGGCCGGCACCATCGAGGTCGCGCCGCTGGCGTACATGCGCGGTCGCACGCTCAACGACTCCTTCATCATCCTGGACGAGGCGCAGAACACCACGCCCGAGCAGATGAAGATGTTCCTCACCCGGCTCGGCTTCAACTCCCAGATGGTCGTCACCGGCGACATCACGCAGATCGACCTCCCGAACGCGGCGAGCGGCCTGCGGCTGGTGACGCGCGTTCTCAACGACATCGACGACATCCACTTCTCGCGGCTGACCAGCGACGACGTGGTGCGGCACAGCCTCGTCGGCCGGATCGTGGACGCCTACACCGAGTTCGACGCCAAGCAGCAGGCGCGGCAGTACGAGCGCGAGGAGGCCCGCGAGTTCGCGAACCGTGCCGAGCGCCGTGCCGGCGGGCCGCGCGACCACCTCCCGAAACGACAGGGCCCGACACGATGAGCATCGAGATCAACAACGAGTCCTCCATCGAGGTCGACGAGTCCGCGCTGCAGCGGCTGGCGGGCTACGCGCTCGACATCATGCACGTGCACCCGGACGCCGAGCTCGCGATCGTGCTGGTGGACGAGGCCGCGATGGAGCAGCTCCACGTGCAGTGGATGGACGAGCCGGGCCCGACCGACGTCCTCAGCTTCCCGATGGACGAGTTGCGCCCCGGCACGGAGGAGGAGCCGGCCCCCGCCGGGCTGCTCGGAGACGTCGTGCTCTGCCCGCAGGTCGCGCAGGTGCAGGCGGAGACCGCCGGCCACACCCTGCAGGAAGAACTGCTGCTGCTGACCACGCACGGCATCCTCCACCTGCTCGGCTTCGACCACGCGGAGCCGGCGGAGGAGCGCGAGATGTTCGGCATCCAGCGCGACATCCTGGTGGGCTTCGCCCGCTACGACCGACAGCGCTAGGCACCGGATGCTCGCAACGCTGTTCTTCATCGTCGCGTTCCTCCTGGTCGCGTTCGGCGGGCTCATGGCCGCCGTCGACTCGGCGCTGGCGGTGCAGTCGCGCGGCGACATCGCGGACCTCGCGGAGACCTCCCGGGCGAAGACATCGCTGGCGGCCATCGCGGAGGATCCGGGCGCGTACTTCAACGCCATCAACTTCAGCCGCATCATCGCGGAGACCACCGCAGCCGTGCTCGTGACGCTCGCCTTCACGCAGATCTTCGAGGAGTGGTGGATCTCGCTGATCCTGTCGGCGGCGATCATGACCGGCGTCTCGTTCGTGCTGGTCGGCGCCAGCCCGCGCAGTGTCGGGCGCGCCAACTCGCGGGCGCTGCTGCAGCTCACCGCGCCGCTGGTGCACGGCATCCGCGTGGTGCTCGGCCCGATCCCGGGCGGGCTGGTCGCGCTCGGCAACCGGGTGACGCCGTCCCGCGCCCGCTCGGCGCCGGTGACCAGCGAGGAGCAGCTCCTCAGCATCGTCGACGAGGCGACCGAGTTCGACGTGCTGGAGGAGGACGACCGCGAGCTCATCCACTCGATCTTCGAGTTCAGCGACACGGTTGTGCGCGAGGTGATGGTGCCGCGCACCGACATGATCACGATCGACAGCTCGGCGGGGCTCGGCACGGCGATGGGGATGTTCTTCTCCACCGGCGTCTCGCGCATGCCCGTGATCGTCGGCGACCCCGACGAGGTGGCCGGCATCCTCTACCTGAAGGACGTCGCCAAGCTCAGCTACGAGAGCGCGCTCGGCGCCGACACACTGACGATGGGCGAGCTGGCGCGGCCCGCGCTGTTCGTGCCGGAGTCGCAGAAGGCCGACGCGCTGCTGCGGCAGATGCAGCTCGAGTCCAACCACCTGGCGATGGTGGTGGACGAGTACGGCGGCATCGCCGGCCTGGTCACGCTGGAGGACCTCATCGAGGAGCTCATCGGCGACATCTCCGACGAGTACGACCACGAGGTCGAGCTGGTGCAGCAGCTCGGCGGCGGCCGGCTCCGGGTCGCGACCCGGCTGCCCATCGACGACCTCGGCGAGCTGTTCGACATCGAGATCGAAGACGAGGACGTCGACAGCGTCGGCGGCCTCGTCGCGAAGGCGCTCGGCCGCCTGCCGGAGGTCGGCTCCACGGTCGCCGTGCACGGTCTCCGCTTCACCGTCGACCGGATGGACGGCCGGCACAAGCACGTGAGCACGGTGCTGGTTGAGCGCGACACCGCGCTGCTGCCGGAGCCGCACCAGGATGCCGCGCCGGAGAAGCACGAGAAGCACGAGAAGCGCGACAAACCCCACAAGTCCCAGAAGCACCCCAAATCCGATCGCCAGCACAAGGAGGCCCGCGCATGAGCGAGTACCACGCAGGATTCGTCTCGTTCGTCGGCCGCCCCAACGTGGGCAAGTCGACCCTCACCAACGCGCTCGTCGGCGAGAAGGTGGCGATCACCAGCTCGAAGCCGCAGACCACGCGCCGCGCCATCCGCGGCATCGTGCACCAGCGCGACGGCCAGCTCATCCTGGTCGACACCCCTGGCATCCACCGGCCGCGGACGCTGCTCGGCGAGCGGCTCAACAACCTTGTCCAGTCCACGCTGGGCGATGTGGACGTGATCGGGTTCTGCGTCCCCGCGGACGAGAAAATCGGCCCGGGCGACCGCTTCATCAACGACCAGCTCGACGACTACCCGAACGCGAAGAAGGTGGCGATCGTCACCAAGATCGACGTCGCAGGCAAGACCCAGGTCGCCGAGCAGCTCCTCGCCGTCTCGGCGCTGCGCGAGTGGGAGGCGATCATCCCGCTCTCCGCGACGAGCCACATCCAGCTCGACACCCTCACGACCGAACTGATGAAGCTGCTGCCGGAGTCGCCCGGCCCGCTCTACCCGGAGGACGCGATCACCGACGAGGCCCTCGAGGACCGCATCGCCGAGTACATCCGGGAGGCCGTGCTGGAGGGCGTGGAGGACGAGCTGCCGCACTCGCTCGCCGTGACCATCGACGACATCATCGAACGCGACGACAAGGACCTGGTCGAGGTCTACGCCAACCTGTTCGTCGAGCGCGACAGCCAGAAGGCGATCGTCATCGGCAAGGGCGGCTCCCGCATCCGCGACGTCGGCGCCGAGGCTCGGAAGCCGATCGAGGAGCTGCTCGGGCGCAAGGTCTTCCTGTCGCTGCGGGTGAAGGTGGCGAAGGACTGGCAGCGCGACCCGAAGCAGCTGGGGCGGCTGGGGTTCTAGGGGCGACGACGGTTATCTGTCTGCCGACGGGCAGACGTTGTGGTGTTCGTCCCACCAGAGCAGATAGAACATGTGGTCGTCGGGGAGGATCACGCCCCACAAACGCTTGAGATTTCCGAGCCGGAATCGGAAGAGCTGATCCTGGTCGTCCAGCTCGATCTCCGCGAGCCGGGTCTGAGCCTCTTTACAGAGGCTCGCCAGTGGGATGAACTTGTGCTTCTCCCCGCGACGGCGGTTGCCGCCTGCCATGTCGCGTCGGATCTCCGACCACGTCCTCTTCTCCATTTCGGAGAGGAACGCCATGATCTCCATCATGTCGGAGCGGTCAATGTCCCACGTCCACGCTCCGGTGGCCTCGTGGTCCAGCACCTGGAATCCCCAGGCGGGTCGCGCGTCCATCCAGCGTTCAGCACGGCGGTTGCTGCCGCGGCTCGCGAGCTTGCGCGGTACCCGTCCTGACGAAGCGACGGCGGCAGCAGGGACGGCCTTGCCTTGTGTTCCCCCCACAGCTCTGCCCGCTAGACGGGCTCGGAGTCTGTCGACTCGAGAAGGCTGGCATAGAAGGTCTTGATGGCGTGATCGGTGATCGCGTTCTGGCTTCGCTCACCGTCCGCTAGGCCCGCGCGGGCGTCCCTCCACGGCGACTCGCGATGGGTAAGCTCGCTCAACTCGATGGCCGATTTGTCGCCGTACGCATCGAGGACTGCGTCGATCGTCATCTTCTGATCGCGGGACAGGCTCGCCGACGATCCAGCCACCGGTTTCGCGATCAAGTACTCGCGGTGGTACGTCGCGTACAGCGACCGGCAAACAGGTCCGTTGGCCCACGCTTCGATCCGTTCGCCGAAGAGCGGATCCTCGTCCCACACCAGCGACCACGCTTTGGCGTAATACACGAGTTTGTGAAGCTTCATAGCCTCGGTGAGGCCGCGCTTCTCCAGGATGTACGCTGCCACGTCCTGAGCGGTTGCCATTTCGTCGTTCCCCCGATGCAGACGGCTTCTTCGATCTCGAGAAGTTTAGAGTACGGCGGTGACATTGTGTGGGACTCGCCCACAGGGAAACCAGCTGCGTCTGCCTGCCCGACGTACATCCCCAGGATGATTCCGCCCCCAGGATGCCGGCGAGCGGCCCGTGGCCCCGTAACGTAGAGATATGCCAGATCGCACCCGCGTCCTGAGCGCACTCGCGCCGCACCGTTGGGTGCTGGAGCCCGCGCTGGCCGTCGTGCTGTTCGGGGTGTGGCTGGTCACCGGCCTTCCGTTCGACCTGGCCGGCGCCCTCGCCGTGCTGCTCTACTGCGCGGCCGTCGCGCTCTCGCGGGTGCTGCCGGTGGTGGCGCTGGAGATCGCATGGCTCGCGGTCGTCGCCGAGCTGAGCGAGTCGTCGTCGCTGCCGTTGCCGCACCGGCTGATCTCCGCTGTCGCCGTCGTGATCGCGCTGTTCGGGATCGCGTCGCACGGCGGGACGGTCGTCCGGTGGTTCGGGTTCGCCTCCGCGATCCTGTGGGCGCCGGCGATGGCCTACCTCTTCACCGTGCGCGGCGACCTCAAGTTCCCGCAGTTCGGGCCGGTGATCGGCGGCTACTACACGAGCCAGGGCGTCGGACTGCTGATGATGAGCCTGCTGCTGGCCGTCGTCTTCGTCAGCGCCTGGCTGCTCGGCTTCCTCGTCGCACGGCAGCGGGCGACCGCGACCTCCGGCCCCGTCCCGTCGCTGCTGGTCTGGCTGGCGTCGCCCGGCGGGGGCGCGGAGGCAGCGGGAGCCGTGGAGGGCGACAGCCCGAGGCTCGTGCGGCGGCTGACCCGGCCGCAACTCACCTTCGACATCGCGGGCGCCGTCGCCTACGTCTTCTTCTGCCTGGTGACCGACTTCACCTCCAGCCTGGTGCCGGATGCGAGCGGGCGGTCGACGTTCCTCGTCCTGATCGTGTTCGCGGTCGCCGTCGCGCTGCGCAGGATGTCGCCGGCGGTCTCGCTCGCGATCGCGTGGCTCGCGGCCGCGGTGCAGATGACGACCGGGCACAACATCCTGGTCAGCGACATCGCGGTGCTCATCGTGCTCTACGCCACTGCGCTCTACGGCGACAAGGTGGTCCGTTACGCCGGGCTGATCTCGGCCGGGGTCGGCGCCCTCGTCGCCTCGCTCTACCTGACGCTGACCTCCGCGCTCGCGCAGGGCTACTTCGACCTGCTGTCGTCCCAGCTCACCGGGATGGCGCTCCAGTTCGCCTTCCTCTTCGTCGTGAGCGCGACCGTGCTCGGGCTGTCCTGGGTGCTCGGCCTCCTGGTCCGCACCTGGAAGAACGCCCGGGCGTCCCGGCACGCCCAGATCGCGGCGGAGCTCGACCGCAACCGCGCCGAGGAGGTCGTGGTGGTCGAGCAGGAGCGCACCCGCATCGCGCGCGACATGCACGACGTGGTCGCGCACTCGCTCGCCGTCGTCATCGCGCAGGCGGACGGCGCCCGCTACGCCAGGCACGCCGACCCTGACGCGGTCGACACCGCGCTGGAGACCATCGCGGCGACCGCGCGCTCGGCGCTGGTCGACGTGCGAGTGCTTTTGGCCGAGCTCCGGCAGAGTCAGCCGGAGGGCCCGCAGCCGTCGCTCGCCGACGTCGACCAGACGGTCGAGCAGGTGCGCGCGGCCGGCCTGCCCGTCGTCATGGAGCGTCGCGGCGAGCTCGACGGACTCGGCTCCGCGCAGCAGATCGCCGCGTACCGCATCGTGCAGGAGGCGCTGACCAACGCCCTCCGGCACGGGGACACCACCCGCCCGGTCTCCGTCGTGCTCGCCCAGGCGGGCGGCGCCGACGCGGGCCCTGGCATCGTCATCACCGTGAGGAACAGCATGAAGACACCGACACCGGAACCCCTGGCCACCGGCGGCCTCCCGCGCATCGGGCACGGCCTGCCCGGGATGCGCGAGCGTGCGACCCTGGCGGGCGGCTCGCTGTCCGCGGGGCCGGCCGACGACGGCTTCGTGGTCACGGCGTTCCTGCCGGTGGTCTCGGGGGTGCGCGCATGAACGGTGGCAACACCGTCGGGCCGATCACGGTCGCCCTCGTCGACGACCAGGCGCTGTTCCGCGCGGGCATCCGCATGCTGATCGGCTCGCAGGCCGACCTGGAGTTCGTCGGCGAGGCGTCGGACGGCCGGGAGGGCGTGGCGCTGGTGCGCGAGAAGCGCCCGGACGTCGTGCTCATGGACATCCGGATGCCGGTGATGGACGGCATCGCCGCCACCGCCCGGATCATGGAGGAGGCCGAGCGGGAGGGCCGTGCGCCTGCCCGCATCATCGTGCTCACCACCTTCGACCTGGACGAGGCCGCGGCGCGCGCCATCCGCAGCGGCGCCAGCGGCTTCGTGCTGAAGGACGCCGAGCCGGAGTTCCTGCTCGCCGCCATCCGCACCGTCCATGCCGGCAGCGCGGTCATCGCGGCCGGGGCGACCCGCGAGCTGTTCGAGTACTTCTCGGACACCCAGCGGGCCAAGCAGGCGCCTCCGGCGTTCGAGACGCTCACCAGCCGCGAGCGGGAGATCTTCGTGCTCGCCTCGCGCGGGCTCAGCAACTCGGAGATCGCCGGGTCGGAGTTCCTCAGCGAGGCGACGGTCAAGACGCACATCAGCCGCATCCTGGCGAAGCTCGGGCTGCGCGACCGCGTGCAGATGGTGGTCTACGCGTTCGAGCACGGGCTGACCGGGGGAGCGGCCGAGCGGGCGGAGTGACGGTCGCGGGATTTCACCCGCAGATCATCCTCTGGACTGATCCCCTGTGGATCCCCAGCCCGATCCGCCGGCGCCTCCGGCTTCCTAGCCTGGGGACATGGACAACCCCGACATCATGGTGGCTCGCGTCGACGGCGCGACGAAGACCTACGGCTCCGGCACCAACCGGGTCATCGCCCTCGACGACGTGACGGTCGGCATCCCGGCCGGCCGGTTCACCGCGATCATGGGGCCGAGCGGATCGGGCAAGTCGACGCTCATGCACGTGATGGCCGGGCTCGACACGGTCACCGGCGGGCGCGTCTTCCTCGGGGACACCGAGATCAGCGGGATGGGCGACGGCGAGCTGACCGTCCTGCGCCGCCGCAGGGTCGGCTTCGTCTTCCAGTCGTTCAACCTCGTCCCGACGCTCGACGTGCGGGCCAACATCATGCTCCCGTTCGAGATCGACGGCCGCCGGCCGACCGTCGTGCAGCGCGAGTGGATCGACGGCCTGATCGACCTCCTGGGGCTGACGGACCGGCTCACCCATCGTCCGCACGAGCTGTCCGGCGGCCAGCAGCAGCGCGTCGCGATCGTGCGCGCGCTGGCCACGCGTCCCGACCTGGTGTTCGCGGACGAGCCGACGGGCAACCTCGACTCGCGCACCGGCCGGGAGGTCCTCGGCGTCCTGCAGGAGGCCTCCCGCAGCTACGGCCAGAGCATCGCGATGGTCACCCACGACCCGATCGCGGCCAGTTACGCCGACCGGATCGTGTTCCTCGCCGACGGCCGCGTGGTCGCCGAGCGGGAGCGCTCGACGGCGGAGGAGATCTCCGCGTTCATGCTCGGCATGGAGGCTGAGGGCATCCAGGCGCAGGGCATCCAGGCGCAGGGCATCCAGGCGCAAGGCCTCGGGGTTCAGGGCACGGAGGCGCGCGCGTGATCCGGGCGTTCCGGGCGAACGCGCGCGACCACCGCGCCAGCCTCCTCGTCTCGGCCCTCAGCTCCGCCTTCGGCGTCGCGCTGCTGGCCTGCACCAACGTCCTCGGCGCCTACATCGAGGCGTCGCCGATGGGCGCGCACGGCTCGGCACGGTTCGCGCTCGCGCTGGTCGCCGGCATCTTCTTCGTGATCGCGGTGTTCGTCGGCGCCATCGTCACCACGAACACGTTCGCGACCGTCATCGCCGGGCGCACCCGCACCATCGCGCTGATGCGCCTGCTCGGATCGAGCTCGAAGGCGCAGCGCCGCTCGGTCGCGGGGGAGGGCCTCGCCGTCGGCGTGGTCGGCGCGCTCACGGGCGGCGTCATCGCCGTGGTGCTCGCGCTCGTCGCCGTGCGCCTGCTTCTGCTGTGGGACGTCCTCCCGAGCGCGCTGTACCCGGTCGTCACCCCGTCGCTGATCGCGCCCCCGGTCGTCGTGGTGCTCACCACCTGGGCGGCGTCCTGGATCGGCAGCCGCCGCGTGCTGACCGTCGCGCCCGTGGAGGCGCTGGGGGCGGCGCAGGAGCGTCCGTCCGCGGCCGTGCGCAGCACGGGACGTATCGTGGCGTCGGCCCTGCTCATCCTGCCCGGCGCCGCGCTGCTCGGCTTCGGCCTGCTGCTCGGCCTGGGCGCCTTCGCGAAGTCGGCGAACTCCGGGCTCGTCGAGTTCGGCCGCTACGGCGTGCTGATCGCGATGCTCGGCGGACTGCTGTCCTTCACCGGCGTCATCGTCGCCGCGCCGCTCTTCCTCCCCAGCGTGCTGCGCGGGGTCGGCCTGCTCTTCGGCGCCGGTGCGGCCGGGAGGCTCGCGGCGGCGAACGCGGTGCGGAACCCGGAGCGCAGCTCGCGCACTGCGATCGGCCTCGTCATCGGCGTCACGCTGATCACGATGTTCGTCGTCGCGACGCAGACGTGGCTCACGATCATCCGCAGCGCCGCCGCGAAGGACCCGGAGCTCTACCAGGGCGCTGAGAGTGTGCTCACGGTCATCATGCTGGTGTTCAGCGGGCTGGTCGGCTTCTCCGCGGTGATCGCGGCGGTCGGTGTCGTCAACAGCCTGTCGCTGAGCGTGCTGCAGCGCCGCAGGGAGCTCGGCCTGCTCCGAGCGCTCGGGCTGAGCGCCGCGCAGGTGCGCAGGATGATCCTGGCCGAGAGCGCGCAGCTGACCGTCGCCGCAGTGCTCTCCGGGCTGGTGCTCGGTACGCTGTACGGCTGGATCGGCGCCCAGACCTTGCTGGGGCAGCTGCCGGGCGGCGGCCTCGTCCCGCCGGCGATCCCGTGGCTGTAAATCGGCCTGATCGTCGTGGCGGCGGCCGTGCTCGCCGTCGGCGCCTCGGTGGCGCCGACCCGCCGGGCCACCCGCGTCGCCCCGGTTGAGGCCCTGGCGGTCGAGTAGCGAGCCTCCAGGTTTCCTGGACGCTCATCAAGCCTCAGCTATCCGCAGGCTGGGTATCCGATACTGAGGGACTGGCGCACCGGTGACCGTGCCCACCATCCGTGCCGGAGCGCCTCCTGCACTTTCGAGAGGAACCACCCTGAACTGGCTCATGACTTTGAGGATCGACAAACCGCCGTTCCTCATCGCTATCGACGTCGTCGCCGCCATCCTCGCGGTGTACCTGCTCGTGCGTCCGACGTGGAAGCGCGTGCTCGCCGGGGCGATCGCGGCCGTCGGCGGCGCGTTGATCGGCTGGTTCGTGGTGTGGCTGACGGACGACGTCTACAACCTCTTCGGCGTCGGGCTCACGCCGGTCACGACGATGTGGGTGGCCCTCGGGTTCGCCGGCATCAGCCTCGCGATCGCCAACTTCTTCCGGTCGCGGTGGTGGCGCAAGGTGATCGCGGGCGTCAGCATCCCGGTGTTCCTGATCGCGGCCTTCGCGGGTGTGAACGTCGACTTCGGCGCGTACCGCAACCTCAACGACGCCATCGGCGTCGTCCCGTACAAGGCGCTGAACCTGCACCACGAGCGCGGCGAGGTCGTCAAGGGCACCGCCTGGTCGGCCTCCACCACCCAGGCGGACCCGCCGGTGAAGGGCGAGATCGGCAAGGTCAAGATCCCCGCGACGCTGTCGAACTTCCCGGCGCGGGAGGCTGTCGTCTACCTGCCGCCGGTCGCCCTCGGCCCGAACCCGCCCGCGCTCCCTGTGCTGTACGCGCTCTCCGGCCAGCCCGGGGCTCCCGCCGACATGTTCACGGCCGGCCGGATCGGCACCTACCTCGACGCCTACGCGGCCAAGCACAACGGTTACGCGCCGATCGTCGTGGCGCCCGACCAGCTCGGCGGCCCCGGTCGCAACCCGATGTGCATCGACTCCCGGGCCTTCGGCGACTCCGCCACGTACCTGCTCAAGGATGTCCGCTCCTGGATCACCTCGCACCTGCGGGTGAGCAGCGACCCGGCGGCGTGGGGCGCGTTCGGCTATTCGCAAGGCGCCACCTGCGCCGCGCAGTTCGCCGCGAGCCGGCCGGACCTGTTCGGCTCGGCGCTGGCCTCCTCCAGCGAGCTGGGCCCGACGCTCGGCAACGTGACGCTCACGATCGCGACCGGCTTCGCGGGCTCGCACAGCGCCTTCGAGGACGCCCAGCTCGGGCCTACGATGAAGGCGCACGCCCCATACGCGAACACGCTGATGGTCTTCGGCGCGGGTCAGAACGACGCCAAGTACACTGCTTTCGCGAAGACGCTGCACTCGGCTGCCGTCTCCGCCGGGATCCGCAGCGAGCTCCTCATCTCGCCCGGGACGGCACACGATTGGAACACGGTGCGCTACACGCTGACGAACGGCTTCCCCGCGGTCGCCGCTCACATGGGGCTGGCTCCGTGACCGATGCTGTGACCACGGGGGGCGGCGCGCCGGCGAACGGCGGCGCACCGGAGGACACGGCCGTGCGCACGCAGGAGCCTCCCGCGCGCCCGCCCGAGCCTCCCGCGCGGGCCGGCGGCTTCGCCGGCGCGGTGGGGCGGCTCGGCGGCCTGATCGCGACGCACCCCTTCACCACTGGGCTGACGGGACTGATCCTCGCGCTCGCGCTGGTCACCGGCCCGATCCACGGCCCGCACCGCCCGTTGCGCGTGTGGCTCGGCGTCGGCCCGGACCAGCTCATCGACGGCCACTGGTGGGCGCCGGTCACCGCCGTGCTGTTCACGAACAACCTCGCCGAGCTGATCGTGGTGCTCGTGCTCACGGTGCTGCTCGTCGGCGTCTCCGAGCGGCTGATGGGCGCGTGGCGCACGGCGCTCGCCTTCTTCGCGACGTCCGCTGCGGGGATCGCCGCGGGCGTCGGCCTCCAGCTCCTCGGCTCGCAGACGGGGGAGATGTGGGCGCGCAACGTCCACCACCTCGTCATCCTCGACGTGTTCACGGGCGTCGCCGGCACGATCATGACCGCGAGCGCGTTCGCCGGCGCGTTCTGGCGCCGCCGCATCCGCGTCATCACGATGCTGATCGCGATCATGTACCTGCTGTACTCGGGCGACCCGTCCGACCTGTACCGGCTGCTCGCGGTCCTCGCCGGCTTCGGGCTGGGCGTGCTGCTGCGGCCGCACGAGCGCCTCCTCGGCTGGCGCCGCTCGTCCCATCACGAGGTCAGGGTGCTGCTCGCGTCCGCCGTGACGATCAGCGCGCTCGGTCCCGTCATCGGCCTGCTGTCCCAGTCGCGGTACGGGATGCTGTCGCCGATCGGCCTGCTGTTCTCCAGCGACGTGCCCGCAACCGGCAGTGTGCTGGAGCGCTGCCAGGCGTTCGCGGTCACCCGCGACTGCGTGCACGACCTCACCCTGGAGCGGATCAACGGCATCGGCCCCGTCCTCATCTCGGTGCTGCCGCTGCTCGCGCTGCTGGTCGCCGCGTACGGCCTCCTGCGCGGACGGCGCTTCGCGGTCTGGCTGGCCGTGTCGGTCAACACGCTGCTCGCCGTGCTCTCCGCGCTCTACTTCGGCATCCTCCCGTTCGCCGACCCGCGCCCCACCGTGTCGTCGCGGTACTGGGAGGTCACCTTCATCCTGGCGCTGTCGGCGCTGGTGCCCGTCACGATGGCGATCCTGCTGGTCGTCTACCGCCGGCACTTCACGGTGCTCGCCACCGCCCGGTCGGTGCGCCGGTACGGGCTCACGGTGGCGCTGACCGGCCTCGGGCTGATCGGGCTGTACGTGCTGGTCGGCTGGCTGCAGAAGGACACCGGCTTCACCCGGCCGATCGACATCACCGACCTCCTCAACGACGTGCTGGAGCGCTTCATCCCGGTGAGCTTCCTCCGCCGTGAGCCGCTGCAGTACCTGCCCACCACGCCGCTGGCGACCGTGGTCTACCACAACATCGGCACCGTGTTCTGGCTGGTCGTCATCCTCGCGGCCGTCCCGTTCATGGTCGGCCGCGGCGCATGGCGGCGCTCGATCGGTGACGCCGGGCGCGTCCGCACGCTGCTGGAGCGCGGCGGCGGAGACGCCATCTCGTTCATGGCGACCTGGCCGGGCAACAGCTACTGGTTCGACTCCGCGACCGGAGGCGCCGTGGCGTATCGCGTCGTCGGGCGCGTGGCGCTCACGACCGGCGCGCCGTTCGGAACGGACGAGGCCGTGCACGACGGCATCATCGAGCGCTTCGCGCGGTTCTGCGACGACAGCGGCTGGATCCCGGTCTTCTACAGCGTCGACTCCCAGTACCAGACCGTCTTCGAGGGCATGGGCTGGTCGACGATGACGGTCGCGGAGGAGACGGTCATCCGGCCGCAGCAGTGGGCGACCACCGGCAAGAAGTGGCAGGACGTCCGCAGCTCGATCAACCGCGCCCAGCGCGCGGGCATCCGCTCGGAGTGGACCAGCTTCGGCGCGCTGCCGCTGAGCGCAGCGGTGCAGCTCTCGGACATCTCCGAGCAGTGGGTCGCGGAGAAGGACCTGCCCGAGATGGGGTTCACCCTCGGCGGGCTGGACGAGCTGCGCGACCCGGCCGTGCGGCTGATGCTCGCGATCGACGAGTCCGGCCGCATCGAGGGCGTGACCTCCTGGCTGCCGAGCTACCGCGACGGTCACGTCGTGGGCTGGACGCTGGACTTCATGCGCCGCCGCCCCGGCAGCATCAACGGCGTCATGGAGTTCCTGATCGCGGAGGCCGCCACCCGGATGAAGGAGGACGGCGTCGAGTTCATGAGCCTCTCCGCCGCGCCGCTCGCCCACACCGCGGGGACGCCCGCCGACGAGAAGAGCGGGATGGACCGCGTGCTCGGCTACCTCAGCACGTCGCTGGAGCCGGTGTACGGGTTCCGCTCGCTGCTCAAGTTCAAGCAGAAGTTCCAGCCGGAGCTGCACCCGCTGATCATGGCCTACCCGGATCCGGTCGCCCTCCCGGCGATCGGCGTGGGCCTGGTGCGCGCGTACCTGCCCGACCTGTCCGTGCGCCAGGCTGCCGCGCTGGCGGTGGGACGCGGCTGATGCAGCGCCGTGGTAGCGTGGTTTCTGTGTACGGTCTGCTCCTTCTTAGCTGCCGCGACGAGTCCTAGTTCTGGGCCTCCCTCGTCGCGGAGTTCGTCGTTGGCTCTCCACACCACACCGCGAGGAGAAGACAGACCATGAAGAACACGCAGGCGCCGAGCGCCATGCCGATCCATAAGTACCGGCCCTTCCACGAGCAGATCACCGTCGACCTGCCCGACCGCACCTGGCCGTCCAAGCGCATCACGCAGGCGCCGCGCTGGTGCGCCGTCGATCTGCGCGACGGCAACCAGGCCCTCATCGACCCGATGAGCCCCGAGCGCAAGCGCATCATGTTCGACCTGCTGGTGCGGCTGGGCTACAAGGAGATCGAGGTCGGCTTCCCGTCGGCCAGCCAGACGGACTTCGACTTCGTCCGGAGCCTGATTGAAGAGGGCGCCATCCCCGATGACGTCACCATCCAGGTTCTGACCCAGTCACGCGAGCACCTGATCAAGCGCACCTACGAGTCGCTGGTCGGCGCCAAGCAGGCGATCGTGCACCTCTACAACTCCACGAGCATCCTGCAGCGCGACGTCGTCTTCCGCACCGACCAGCAGGGCATCGTCGACATCGCCCTGGCCGGAGCGCGGCTGTGCCGCCAGTACGAGTCGCTGGTCCCCGGCACCGAGATCTACTACGAGTACTCGCCCGAGTCGTACACCGGCACCGAGCTGGAGTTCGCGGTCGACATCTGCAACCAGGTGCTGGAGGTCTTCGAGCCGACACCCGAGCGCAAGGTCATCGTCAACCTGCCCGCCACCGTCGAGATGGCGACGCCGAACGTCTACGCCGACTCGATCGAGTGGATGTCGCGCCACCTGAACCACCGCGAGAACGTCATCCTGTCGCTGCACCCGCACAACGACCGCGGCACCGCCGTGGCCGCCGCGGAGCTCGGCTACATGGCCGGCGCTGACCGCATCGAGGGCTGCCTGTTCGGCAACGGCGAGCGCACCGGCAACGTCGACCTGGTGACGCTGGGCGTCAACCTGTTCACGCAGGGCATCGACCCGCAGATCGACTTCAGCGACATCGACCAGATCAAGCGCACCGTCGAGCACTGCAACCAGCTGCCGGTCGGCGAGCGCAGCCCGTGGGGCGGCGACCTGGTGTTCACCGCGTTCAGCGGCTCGCACCAGGACGCCATCAAGAAGGGCTTCGAGGCGATGGCCGCGCGCGCCGAGCGCGAGGGCGTGTCCGTGGACGACCTGGTCTGGGCCGTCCCGTACCTGCCGGTCGACCCGAAGGACCTGGGCCGCAGCTACGAGGCGGTCATCCGGGTGAACTCGCAGTCCGGCAAGGGCGGCGTGGCCTACCTGCTGAAGAGCGACCACGCGCTGGATCTGCCGCGCAAGCTGCAGATCGAGTTCTCCGGTGTCGTGCAGGCCAAGACCGACGCCGAGGGCGGCGAGGTCACGAGCGCGCAGATCTGGGACATCTTCCAGGACGAGTACCTGCCGGCCCCTGTCACGCACCCCGACGCCAAGTGGGGGCGGTTCGAGCTGGGCAGCACGAGCACGACGAACGAGACCGGCGAGCACGTCACCCTCACGGTGGCGCTGCGCGACGGCGACACCGTGGCGAAGGCGACCGGCGAGGGCAACGGGCCGATCGCGGCGTTCTTCGACATCCTGAACTCGCGCGGGATCAACGTGCACCTGTACGACTACTCGCAGCACACGCTGTCGGCGAGCGAGTCGGCGCAGGCCGCCGCCTACGTCGAGGTGGATGTCGACGGCGTGCGGCTGTGGGGCGTCGGGATCGACGGCGACACGACGACCGCGTCGTTCAAGGCTGTGGTGTCGGCCGTGAACCGGGCTGTGCGGGCTTCGGCCGGCCACACCAGCGAGAAGGCCGAGCTGGTCGGGGCCTGACCCACGCAACAACGGAGGAGATCCCGGTCCATTCGACCGGGATCTCCTCCGTTAACCGTTATTCAGGCGGTCACGCGCGCAGATCTCCTCCGTTGTCCCCGGGCCGGTCCTCGATGCGGTAGCGCGGGATCGCGCCCGTGTCGGTCCGCTCGTTCGTCCGTTCGACGCTCGGGCGGCGGCCGAAGCCGAACGCCATCCAGCTGGGGGCGCGGAGCCGGCCGAGCTCGCGCTGCTCCGGGAGGCTCCAGCCGAAGCGGACGGCCAGGAGGCGGATGATCAGCGTCACGATGACGCAGACCAGGACGGCCACCGCGAAGGGCACCTTCAGGTCGACCAGCACGACGAGCACGATCGTTCCGGCGCCGGCGGCGACCGCGTAGAGCGAGCCGACGTGCATCAGCGCGATGGGGAGGTTGAGCAGCACGTCGCGCAGGATCGACCCGCCGACCGCCGAGACCACGCCGACGAACACCGCGGGCACCTCCGGGAGTCCGAGTGCGAGCGCCTTGGTCGCGCCGATCGCCCCGAACAAGCCGATCGTGAGCGCGTCCAGGAACGTGATGATCGGGTCCAGCCTCCGGAACAGCCGCACCAGCAGCATCCCGAGCAGCGCCGAGACGACGGTGGCCGGCAGGTACCAGTTCGACTGGAGGGCCACCGGTGTCACGTTCAGCAGGATGTCGCGCAGGAGGCCGCCGCCGAGCCCCGTGGCCACGCCGATGATCGCGATGCCCAGCAGGTCGAGCCTCCGGTCCCGGAACCCGGAGGCGAACATGGCGCCCTGCAGGCTGCCGACGCCGACGGCGACCAGGTCGCCCCAGAGGGGGATCGTGAAGGTCGCGGATGTCACCAGTCACTTGTATCACGCGGGATACTGGAGTCGTGCCTGTCTACCGTGATGAAGTCGTCGTGCTGCGCACCCACAAGCTGGGTGAGGCCGACCGCATCGTCACCATGCTCAGCCGGCAGCACGGCAAGATCCGCGCGGTGGCGAAGGGGGTGCGGCGCACGGCCTCCAAGTTCGGCGCGCGGCTGGAGCCGTTCATGGTCGCCGACGTGCAGCTCTACGAGGGTCGCACGCTCGACGTCGTCACCCAGGCCGAGACGATCGGCTCGTACGGCGCGCTGATCGCGGACGACTACGCCAGCTATACCGCCGCCAACGCGATGGTGGAGGCCGCCGACCGGCTCACCGAGGCCGAGGCGTCCCTGCAGCAGTACCTGTTGCTGGTCGGCGCCCTCCGGTCGCTGTCGCGGCACGAGCACGGCCCGCAGCTCACCCTCGACTCGTACCTGCTGCGTGCGCTGTCGCTCGCGGGCTGGGCGCCGAGCTTCCTGGACTGCTCGCGCTGCGGAGCCCCGGGCCCGCACGAGCACGTGGTGGTTCAGCTCGGTGGTGTGGTGTGCGACGACTGCGCGCCGCAGGGCGCGCCACGGATCGACCCCGCGACCATCGCGCTGCTCGGCGCGCTGCTGAGCGGCGACTGGGCGCTGGCCGACGCGTCCGATGACACGACCCGCTCGAAGGCGAACGGCCTCGTCGCCGCGTACACCCAATGGCATCTGGAGCGCGGCCTGCGCTCCCTGCAGCACGTCCAGCACGATCAGAAGGCGAGTGAATGACGCCCAAGCCGTACACGCACAAGGACGCGGTCGCCTACCGGCCGGTCGATTGGACGGGGCTCTACCCGCCCGCGTTCCCGCCGAAGGCCGTGCCGGAGCACGTCGCCATCGTGATGGACGGCAACGGCCGCTGGGCGAACCGCCAGGGCCTCACCCGCATCGAGGGGCACCGGGCTGGGGAAGCCTCCCTCCTCGACGTCGTCGCCGGCGCCATCCAGGTCGGCGTCAAGCACCTCAGCGTCTACGCGTTCTCCACCGAGAACTGGAAGCGCTCGCCCGACGAGGTCCGCTTCCTGATGGGCTTCAACCGGGAGGTGCTGCATCGCAGGCGCGACCAGCTCAACGAGTGGGGCGTGCGGGTGCGCTGGGCCGGCCGCACGCCGCGGCTCTGGTCGTCGGTCATCAAGGAGCTGCAGTACGCCGAGCGCCTGACGGCGGGCAACGACGTCCTGACCCTCACGATGTGCGTCAACTACGGCGGCCGCACCGAGATCGCGGACGCCGTGCGGGAGATCGCCGCGGAGGTCGCTGCCGGGCGACTGAAGCCGTCCGCGGTGGGGGAGAAGACCATCCAGCGGCACCTCTACCTCCCGGACATGCCCGACGTCGACCTGTTCGTGCGCAGTTCGGGGGAGCAGCGGACCAGCAACTTCCTGCTCTGGCAGAGCGCGTACGCGGAGATGGTGTTCCTCGACACGCTCTGGCCGGACTTCTCGCGGACCGACCTGTGGGAGGCCGTCGAGCTTTTCGCTCGGCGCAACCGTCGGTTCGGGGGAGCGGTGGACACGCCGGACGACGTGGCGCTGTAGCCGCGGAATAACTGCAGCGCTGCACACCGTTGTTCCTTGACGTGAGCGAACCCATCAAGATCGACATCTGGTCCGACATCGCGTGCCCGTGGTGCTACATCGGCAAGCGCAAGTTCGAGTCGGGCACCGGCCTGTTCTCCGGTGCAGGCGAGGGCCGGGCGGTGGAGGTCGAGTACCACTCCTTCGAGCTGTCGCCGGACACCCCGGTGGACTTCGACGGCAGCGAAGTGGACTTCCTCGCCGGCCACAAGGGCATCCCCGCTGAGCAGGTGCACGGGATGCTCGAGCGCGTGACCGGGATCGCCTCCTCGGTCGGCCTCGACTACGACTTCGACGCCCTCCAGCACACCAACACCGTGAAGGCGCACGAGCTCCTGCACTTCGCCAAGGCGCAGGGCAAGCAGCTCGAGCTGGCGGAGCGACTCTTCCAGGCTTACTTCATCGAGGGCGGGCACGTCGGCCGCGCCGAATCGCTGGCGGACCTCGCGGCCTCCGTCGGGCTGTCCCGGGATGACGCGCTGGCCGCGATGGAGTCCGGCGAGTACCTGGCGGCGGTGCGCGAGGATCAGCGCACGGCGGCCGAGTACGGCATCAACGGCGTCCCCTTCTTCGTCATCGAGGGAAAGTACGGCGTCTCGGGCGCGCAGGACGCCGCGACGTTCGCGCAGGTCCTGGAGCAGGTCTGGTCCGAGCGCGCCGCCGCTCCGGCGGAGGCGCGCTCGTGAGCGCCGCGCCCGACGCGCCGGCGCCTGCATCGGTCGCGCCGCGCCCGACGCTCGCGCTCCTCGGCGACCCGGCCGCCGCCGCCTGCGACGGCGACGCCTGCGCCGTCCCGCGCTGACCTATCTGACAGAACACGCCGTCTGGACACGCGGCCAGACGGCGTGTTCTGTCAGTTGGATGGGAGCGCTGCGCGGATGCGGCGGAGGGCCTCGCGCGCGCCGTCGGCGAGGTGCGAGCTGTTGATGCGTATGACGCGCCAGCCTTGCGCTTCGATCTGCCAGAGGCGGTCGATATCGAGGCGATACTGATCGCGGTCCGTGCGGTGATGATCGCCGTCGTACTCCACGGCGAGTCGGCAGTGCGGATAGGCGAGGTCGAGGTGGTAGGTGCGCGCCGGACCGGCGATGACGTAGTTGACCATCGGTTCCGGCAACCCGGCGCGCACGATCGCCAGTCGGAGCCGGGACTCCATGGGCGAGTCGGTGCGCGCCCTGATGAGTTCGATCGCCTGACGCAGCCTCCTCACCCCGGGGCGGAAGCCTGCACCGTCGACCGCCTCCTGGAGTTCGTGCGGGTCCGCGAGCGGGTCGGTTCGCCTGGAGAGGGCGTCGCCGACGATCACGAGTTCATCGACACCGAGCACGATTCCGAGCTGGCACCACACCTCCGGGGGACTCGGCACCGGGAGTCCCCGAAGGGTTCGAGTCCGCGGTGGTGCGTTCAGCAGATGACCGCGGACACCGCGCATCCGCGGAGCCCGTGCCGGTGCGATCACGGCCACATCGATGACGGGATCGGCCGTGACTCTCGCCGGGAGCGGCAGTTCGAGCAACCGTGCAGCCGTGCCGTGGCTGAAGAGGGCTCCCGGCGGCATCAGTGACCGGTAGGCGCGACAGAGCTCCCACAGCTCCGTCGGCGCACTGTCGGCCGGAACGCGCACGCCGCGGAACGGGGCGTGAAGATCCGAGCGGCGCAGGCATTGTCTCGGCACGCCGGCCTGCTGCGCGGCGCCCACGCTGAACGCGTCAGAACGGAGGATCGGCGGAAGCGGTCGTGGCTGCATCGCCTCACCCTGCCAGACCCGGTCCGCCTGTCCCGCAGTTGTCCACAGGCAGACGACCTATCTGACAGAACACGCCGTCTGGGGTGACGAAGAGACGGCGTGTTCTGTCAGATAGATGGCTATTCGGGGTCGGTGATGTCGGCGAGGGTGGCGGCGAAGCCGGCGAGCAGCGCGTCGGCGTCGACGAACAGCGAGTAGCCGTGCTCGCCCGCGCCCATCGAGACCGTGCGGCCCGCGACGGTCGTGTCGGCGACGACGGGCCACGCGGTCGTGCTGCCGAAGGGCGTGATGGTCCCGCGCTCGTAGCCGGTCGCGGCGAACGCCACCGACGCGTCCGGGAGCTGCAGCTTGTTGACGTGGAGGACGGCGCGAAGCTTCGGCCAGGAGATCTTGCGCCCGCCCGGCACCAGCGCGAACACGAACGTGTCGTCGCTGCGCTTGACC
Organism: Leifsonia sp. NPDC056665; assembly: GCF_042791795.1. Classification (NCBI taxonomy): domain Bacteria; kingdom Bacillati; phylum Actinomycetota; class Actinomycetes; order Micrococcales; family Microbacteriaceae; genus Leifsonia; species Leifsonia sp. NPDC056665. Next base: position 443,843 of record NZ_JBHTXK010000001.1, on the reverse strand, counting down.
ACGAGGGTCTTGACGATGTCGCCCGGCTGGATCCCGAGCAGCGTCGCGGCCTCCTCCAGGCTCCGGGCAGCGGGCCGCTCGATGATCCGTACGGGGATGCCGCGGGCCCTGGCATCGTCCTCCACACGTCGGCGTCCGCCGCCGGTTTCCACAGCTTCGGGGCTCTCGGCCATGTATCAGCACGCTTTCTGGGAGAATCGATGCAGATGTCTACTACCGCAACCCTAGCTCCCCGCACGGAGACGAGCCCCGCGCTGTCCATCGGCCCGCTCGCCCTCGACGTGCCGGTCGTCCTCGCGCCCATGGCCGGGATCACGAACACCGCCTTCCGCCGGCTCTGCCGCGAGTTCGGCGCCGGGCTCTACGTGAGCGAGATGATCACGTCCCGCGCGCTGGTCGAGCGCACCCCGGAGTCGCTGCGCCTCATCACCCACCACGAGTCGGAGACGCCGCGCAGCATCCAGCTCTACGGCGTCGACCCCAAGACGGTCCGCGAGGCCGTCACGATGCTGGTCGCGGAGGACCGCGCCGACCACATCGACCTCAACTTCGGCTGCCCGGTGCCCAAGGTCACCCGCAAGGGCGGTGGGGCCGCGCTGCCGTGGAAGCTGAACCACTTCCGCGAGATCGTGGAGAGCGCCGTCGCGGCGGCGGGCGACATCCCGCTCACCGTCAAGATGCGCAAGGGCATCGACAGCGACCACCTCACCTACCTGGAGGCCGGCAAGGCCGCGGAGGGCGCCGGCGTCGCCTCGATCGCACTGCACGCCCGCACGGCCGCCGAGTTCTACTCCGGCCACGCCGACTGGTCCGCCATCGCCAAGCTCAAGGAGACCATCACCGGCACGCCGGTGCTCGGCAACGGCGATATCTGGTCGACGGCCGACGCGCTCCGCATGGTGGAGGAGACCGGCTGCGACGGCGTCGTGGTCGGGCGCGGCTGCCTCGGGAGGCCGTGGCTGTTCGGCGACCTGGCGGCGGCGTTCCGTGCCCGCGCGGGCGAGATCACCGCCGAGGAGGCCGCGCTCGCGCAGGCCCACCCCACGCTCGGCCAGGTGGCGGGGACGTTCCGCCGGCACGCCGAGCTGCTGGTCGAGTTCTTCGAGAGCGAGGAGCGCGGCTGCCGCGACATCCGCAAGCACGTCGCCTGGTACTTCAAGGGCTACCCGGTCGGCGGCGACCTGCGCGCGAGCCTCGCGACGGTCGACACGCTCGCGCACCTCGACGACCTGCTGGCGACGCTCGACTGGAGCCAGGAGTACCCGGGCGAGGCCGCGGAGGGCCAGCGCGGCCGCGCCGGCACGCCCAAGCGTCCCGCCCTCCCGGAGGGCTGGCTCGACAGCCGCGAGCTCGCGGGCAGCGCCCGTGCGGAGGTCGCCGAGGCGGAGGTGCACAACAGTGGTGGATAGTGCGACGGCGACGCTCGACAGCGTCCCGGCCGACGGTTACACCGAGCGCGACCGGGAGCGCTGGCTCCCCGAGCACCACTCGAGCCGCCGCAGCGACTTCGCCCGCGACCGGGCGCGCCTGCTGCACTCCAGCGCCCTGCGCCGGCTCGCCGCGAAGACCCAGGTGCTCAGCCCCACGGCCGGCCTCGACTTCGCCCGCAACCGGCTCACGCACTCCCTGGAGGTCGCGCAGGTCGGCCGCGAGCTCGCGGCGAGCCTCGGGCTCGACCCCGACATCGTCGACACCGCGTGCCTGGCGCACGACATCGGCCACCCTCCGTTCGGCCACAACGGCGAGCGGGCGCTGAACTCCTGGTCCGAGGACATCGGCGGCTTCGAGGGCAACGCCCAGACGCTGCGGCTGCTCACCCGCCTGGAGCCGAAGGTGTTCGGCCGCGACGGACGGGCGTACGGGCTCAACCTGACCCGCGCGAGCCTCGACGCGAGCTGCAAGTACCCGTGGCCGGAGACCAGCTCGGTCGCCGATCCCAGCGGGCGCGCGAAATTCGGCTTCTACGCCGACGACCACGGCGTGTTCGAGTGGATGCGCGCCGACGCCCCCGAGCGCCAGCGCTGCATCGAGGCGCAGGTGATGGACCTGTCCGACGACATCGCCTACTCCGTGCACGACTTCGAGGACGCCGTGGTCAACGGCTACATCGACGTGGCGGCGCTCGGCAGCCGCGTCGACCACGACGACCTGGTCCGCTCGATGTACGAGTGGGTGGGCGGCGAGTTCAGCCACGACGAGCTGATCGCGGCGTTCGACCGCCTCGACACCCTCGACATCTGGCTCGACCGCTGGGACGGCAGCCGGCGAGCGCAGGCGCACCTGAAGAACCTCACGAGCCAGCTCATCGGCCGGTTCGCGCACGCCGCGGTTCACGAGACGAAGCACCGCGCGGGTGGCGTGGAGCTGCGCCGGTTCGGCGCGGACGTCGTCGTGCCCGACGCCATCCGGGCGGAGATCGCCGTCTTGAAGGGGATCGTCGCCACGTTCGTGATGTCGCGCAACACGCGCCAGCCGATCTACGCGCAGCAACGGCAGGTGCTGATGGCGCTGGCCGATGTGCTGCTCGCGCGCGGGCCGGAGGAGCTGGATCCGGGATTCCAGGAGGACTGGCGACTCGCCGGCAGCGACGCTGCGCGCAAGCGCGTGGTGGTCGACCAGGTCGCGAGCCTGACCGACCAGTCGGCGCTGAGCTGGTTCGAGCGTCTCGTGCAGCACTGATCCGGCGCGCCGGGCACGGGCTTGAATAGACAGCCCTGGTGCAGAATGCTTGAGGGACGGCGACGGAGGAGAGACGCATGAGCAGCCCACAGCCCCCCGCGGGCGGCGACCGGCCGACAGAGGCCGAGCCCGGCGCGGCGGCGGAGCACGCGCCCGCCCCCGATCAAGCGGCGCCCGCCACGCGGCCCGCGGCTGCGAAGCGCGCGCCATCGCCGCGCAAGCGCACCCCGAAGACGGAGCCCATCTCGCCGAACGGGGAGGCCCCGGAGATCCTCGACGCCATGCTCGGCAAGGCCGTGACGGAGGACACGGTGGAGGCGACGACGCCCGCGAAGCCGCGTCGACGCCCGGCGACGTCGCGCAGCAAAGCGGCCGCGGCGCCCGACACCTCCACCTCGCCGGCCGAGCCCGTCGTCGCGGCGGACGCCGCCGAGCCGCACGAGGGGGAGGCCGCGACAGCGGTCCTCCCTACCGCGGACGACTTCTACCGCGTCCCGACCGCCGAGACCGAGATCCTGAAGCCCGCCGAGGCGAACGAGGAGGCCGAGGTCGAGACCGAGATCCTGCCCGCGTCGCCCGCAGCCGAGCCGGTGCCGGTCGGAGCGGTCTCCGAAGACACCACGGCGGACGCCTCCGCGGGGGCCACGACAGCGGCCGCCGCCGCGCACGCGAACGGCGCTCACGCCGGCGAGGACGCCCCACCGCCTCCCGCCGCCGGCCCGCACGCCCCGCGGCCCGGTCGCACCATGAACGACCTCGCCGACCGCCTCGACGACTCGCGGTTCTTCTCGTCGCTGTTCGACTTCACCTTCACCAGCTACGTGACGCGCAAGCTCGCCGGCCCCGTCTACGTCGTCGGGCTCGTGCTGATCGGCCTCGGGATCGTCGTGGGCTTCGCCAACAGCCTCGGTATCGCGATCGCGACCCGGTCGCCGGGAGGCGGCGCGTTCGTCTTCCTGCTGGGCGTCCTGGTGACGCTCGTGGCCGCCATCCTGAGCGTGCTGCTGCTCCGGGTGACCATCGAGGTCTTCTGCGCGATCATCGAGATCGCCCAGAACACCCGGCGCAGGCGCCCCCCGCGCGACTGACGTCGGCCCCGCTCACTAGACTCGTCGTATGGCGGGCCGGATACGACAGAGCGACATCGAAGAGGTCAAGGCCCGTACCAACATCGCCGACATCATCGGCGACTACGTCAGCCTGAAGCCGGGCGGCGTCGGCTCGCTCAAGGGCCTGTGCCCGTTCCACGACGAGAAGAGCCCGAGCTTCAACGTCCGGCCCGGCGTCGGCCGTTACCACTGCTTCGGCTGCGGCGAGGGCGGCGACGTCTACGCGTTCCTGGTGAAGCTCGACCACGTCTCCTTCACCGAGGCGGTGGAGCGGCTCGCCGGCCGGATCGGCTACCAGCTCCACTACGAGGAGGGCGGGGGAGGCCCCAGCGAGTCGAGCGGCAACCGCGCCAGGCTGCTGGCTGCGAACAACGCCGCGGAGGAGTTCTTCCGCGAGCGGCTGGCCGCTCCCGACGCCGACCCCGGCCGCCGGTTCCTGGGCGAGCGCGGCTTCGACGCAGCGGCCGCCACGCACTTCGGCGTCGGCTTCGCCCCGAAGAGCTGGGACGAGCTCACCAACCACCTGCGCGGCAAGGGCTTCAGCCCCGACGAGCTGCTGGCCTCCGGCCTCGTGTCGCAGCGCGACCGCGGCGTCTACGACCGGTTCCGCGGCCGCCTGGTGTGGCCGATCCGCGACGTGACCGGCCAGACGATCGGCTTCGGCGCCCGCCGGCTGCTGGAGGACGACAACGGCCCGAAGTACCTGAACACCCCCGAGACGGCGGTCTACAAGAAGGCGCAGGTGCTGTACGGCCTCGACCTCGCCAAGCGGGACATCTCCCGCAACGACCAGGTCGTGGTCGTGGAGGGCTACACCGACGTGATGGCCTGCCATCTCGCGGGCATCACGACCGCCGTCGCCACCTGCGGCACGGCGTTCGGCGTCGACCACATCAAGGTCATCCGCCGGATCATGGGCGACGACAGCAGCACCGGCTCGGTGATCTTCACGTTCGATCCGGACGCGGCGGGGCAGAAGGCGGCCGCCAGGGCGTTCGGCGAGGAGCAGCGCTTCTCGGCCCAGACCTACGTGGCCGTCGGCCCGGACGGGCTCGACCCGTGCGACCTGCGGATCTCGGGCGGCGACGAGGCCGTGCGCCGGATGATCGACGCCCGGAAGCCCATGTTCGAGTTCATGATCCGCCAGGTGGTCGACCGGTTCGACCTCGACACGGTGGAGGGCCGCACCGCCGCCCTCCGCGCCGGGGCGCCGATCGTGGCGACCATCCGCGACCCCGCCTCGCAGAACGGCTACACGCGCGAGCTCGCACGGCTCTCCGGCGGCGACCTCCAGGACGCCTTGCGCGCCGTGCGGTCGGCGCAGCGCAGCGGTCGCGGCGACGACGGTCCCCGCCAGGGCGGCGGATACCAGGGCGGCGGACACCAGGGCGGCGGACGCGATCGCGCGGCGCAGCAGTACCAGGAGCCGACCTCCGACGCGCCGGCGCCGCTCCGCGAGCCCGACCCCAGCGACCCCACGCAGCGCACCGAGCGCGAGAGCCTCATGGTGCTGCTCCAGTTCCCCGACGAGGTCGGCGCCGAGCGCGCCGCCCGCGTCGTGCAGGTGCCGTTCGTGAACCCGACCCACGCGGTCGTCCGCGACGCGATCGCCATCCAGCTCCCATCCATCGCCGACCCCGGCTGGGTGGACCGCATCCTCGCCGAGGTGCCGCAGGCGTACGCGCCGACCGTGAACGCCCTCGCCGTCGGCGCCCTGCCGCAGACCGGGACCGATGTCGGCCGCTACGCCCGCTCCATCCTGGACGGCCTGATCGACCGCGATCTGCTGCGGGAGAAGGCCGAGCTGACGTCCCGTCTGGCGCGCACCGACCCGCAGAACGCCGAGCTGCGGCGGTCGCTCCAGGTGGCGCTGGCGTCGATCGATCACGAGCGCATGCGGCTGCGCGGCGAGTAGCGCGGCACAATAGATCATCGCTACGTCCCGACGACGGAATCCATAGCACTGTGCGCAAATGCGCGCGGAATTGTTGCGCCGATGTAAAGATTGCGCCGCGATCCGCGGCAACATGCGCATCGGGCGCGGCATTCGTGCTAGGACTGTGGCTACACGATTCGGCGATGTGGCACGCGTGTGCGCTCCGCCGATCGGTGACCCCACCAAGGAAGAGGTAATCGGATATGAGATCCGTAAAAATCGGCGGACGGCGCCTGCTCGCCGTGTCGGCCGCATTCGCGGCCGCGGCGCTGGTGCTCGCGGGCTGCTCGGGGAGCAACAACAGCTCCGGTGGCAGCGGCGGCACGCTGACCATCGGCACGACCGACAAGATCACGTCGATCGACCCGGCCGGCTCCTACGACAACGGCTCCTTCGCCGTGATGAACCAGGTGTACCCGTTCCTGATGAACTCGCCGTACGGCAGCCCGGACGTCAAGCCGGACATCGCCGCCAGCGCTGCGTTCACCTCGCCGACCGAGTACACCGTGAAGCTGAAGCCGAACCTGAAGTTCGCGAACGGTCACCCGCTGACCTCCGAGGACGTCAAGTTCACCTTCGACCGCCAGCTCAAGATCAACGACCCCAACGGTCCCGCGTCGCTGCTCGGTAACCTCGACAGCGTCAGCACGCCGGACAAGACGACCGCGGTCTTCAAGCTCAAGGTCCCGAACGACCAGACCTTCGCACAGGTGCTCTCCAGCCCGGCCGGCCCGATCGTCGACCACCAGGTCTTCTCGGCCGACAAGGTCACCCCGGACAACACCATCGTCAAGGGTCACGCGTTCGCCGGTCAGTACGACATCACGAGTTACGACTTCAACAACCTGATCGCGTACAAGGCGAACCCGAACTACCAGGGCCTGCTCGGCAAGCCGGCCACGGACAAGATCAACGTCAAGTACTACGCGGAGTCGTCGAACCTGAAGCTCGACATCCAGAAGGGCGCGATCGACGTCGCGTTCCGCAGCCTGTCGGCGACCGACGTCGAGAGCCTCGGCACGGACAAGAACGTCAAGGTCGTCAAGGGACCGGGTGGTGAGCTCCGCTACATCGTCTGGAACTTCAACACGCAGCCGTACGGCGCCACCACGCCGCAGGCCGACGCCAAGAAGGCCCTCGCCGTGCGCCAGGCCGCTGCCGACCTCGTCGACCGCGCCACCATCGCCAAGCAGGTCTACAAGGACACCTACACCCCGGCGTACTCCTACGTCCCGCAGGGCCTGACCGGCGCCACCACGGTGCTGAAGGACCTCTACGGCGACGGCAACGGAGGCCCGAGCCTCGACAAGGCGAAGGCTGCCCTGCAGGCCGCGGGCGTGACCACTCCGGTCGCCCTCAACCTGCAGTACAACGCGGACCACTACGGCCCGTCCTCCGGCGACGAGTACGCGCTCGTCAAGGAGCAGCTCGAGAACGGCGGCCTGTTCAAGGTCAACCTGCAGTCGACCGAGTGGGTCCAGTACTCCAAGGACCGCGTGAAGGACCTGTACCCGGCCTACCAGCTCGGCTGGTTCCCGGACTACTCCGACGCGGACAACTACCTGTCGCCGTTCTTCAGCAAGGACAACTTCCTCGCGAACCACTACGACAACCCCGAGGTGCAGTCGCTGATCACCCAGCAGCTCGGCACCACCGACAAGGCCGCGCGCACCAAGCTGATCGAGGAGATCCAGGCGAAGGTGGGCGCCGACCTGTCCACCCTGCCCCTGCTCCAGGGATCGCAGGTCGCCGTGGTGGGCAAGAATGTGAACGGCGCCGACAAGACGCTCGACCCGTCGTTCAAGTTCCGCTACGCAGCTCTCTCGAAGGGCTAGGCCGCACCTAGGGCCGAAAGGGGGGCGGCTCGCGTCTGACGCGAGCCGCCCTCACCCACGAACCACCCACGATTGGCTTTCATGACAGCGACGGTCAGTACCCCGGCAGCCCCCACTGCCGGGCCAGAACGCACCAAGGCGCGTCGACGGACGGGGGGCGGTCTCACCCGCTACCTCATCATCCGCGCCCTCCTCATCATCCCGACGATCTTCATCCTCGTCACGGTCGTCTTCTTCCTGATGCGGTCCACCGGTGACCCCATCACGGCGGCACTCGGCGGCAAGCTCCCTCCCGCGCAGCTTCAGGAGCGCATCCACCAGGCCGGTTACGACCGGCCGCTCATCGTGCAGTACATCGAATACCTCGGGCAGTTGCTGCGTGGCGACTTCGGCACGACCTTCACCGACAACCAGCCCGTGACGCAGGTGCTGATCCACTACGGCGCCGCCACGCTCGAGCTCGCGTTCTACGCGCTGATCGTGGCGTTCATCGTCGGAATCCCGCTCGGCCTGGTCGCCGCCTACTTCCGCGACCGCGCAGGCGACGCGTCCCTGCGCATCTTCGCGATCCTCTGCTACGCCACGCCGGTGTTCTTCGTCGGAATGGTGCTCAAGCTCGTGTTCTCGATCTGGCTGAACGTGCTCCCCGTCGCGGGCCGCGCCTCGACCAGCTCCGAGATCGAGATGCAGACCCTCCCGAACAAGACGGGCATCTACCTGATCGACGCGTTCATGACGGGCGATCCGGCCGTGGTCGGCGACGTGCTGCTGCACGCTGTGCTGCCGGCCGTGACGCTCGGCCTCCTGACCGCAGGAATCTTCCTGCGGCTGGTGCGCACGAACGTGATCGGCACGCTCTCGACCGACTATGTGGACGCCGCCCGCTCGCGCGGCGTGAGCGAGAGCCGGCTGGTGCGCAAGCACGCCTACCGCCCCGCGCTCATCCCGATCATCACGGTCATCGGCCTCCAGATCGCCCTGCTGCTCGGCGGCGCGATCCTGACCGAGACGACCTTCGAGTGGAAGGGCCTCGGCTTCCAGCTCGAGCACTATCTGCAGGCGCGCGACTTCGTGGCGGTCCAGGGCATGGTCGTCCTGCTTGCCGTGATCGTCGCCGTCACCAACTTCATCGTCGACGTCATCGCGGCGCTCATCGACCCGAGAGTGAGGTACTGACATGGCCTCGGGCAAACGAACCATCTGGAGTCGGCTCCCCGTCGTGCACCAGCTCCGCCAGTCCGTCGGGCTGCAGCGCGGGATGCTCGTCGTGGGCCTCGTGCTCACCGGCATCTTCATCCTGACCGCGATCTTCGCACCGGTCATCGCCCCGTACGGCTTCGCGCAGCTCAAGGACGCGCACGGCCAGTTCGGGTCCCAGCAACCGCCGAGCCCGGCGCACATCTGGGGCACCACCGTCGGCGGCTACGACGTTTTCTCGCGCGTGATCTGGGGAGCGCAGACCGCGATCCTGGTGATCGTCGTCGCGGTCATCCTGTCGATCTTCGCCGGCGTCGTGCTCGGCCTCGTCTCCGGCTACTTCGGTGGCTGGGTCGACCGGGTCGTCGTGGTGATCGCGGACGCGGTCTACGCGTTCCCGTCGCTGCTGCTCGCGATCGTGATGGCGATCGTCATCTCGGGCGGCCAGTCCAGCCTGCTCGGCGGCATCCTCGCGGCGGCGATCTCGATCACGGTGGTCTACATCCCGCAGTACTTCCGGGTGATCCGCTCGGAGGTCGTCCGGATCAAGGCGGAGGCCTACGTCGAGTCGGCGAAGGTCGTCGGCGCCAGCAACAGCCGGATCATGTTCCGCCACGTGCTGCGCAACTCCACGCGCACGCTGCCGCTGATCTTCACCCTGAACTCCTCGGAGGCCATCCTGACGCTCGCGGCGCTCGGCTTCCTCGGCTTCGGCATCGAGCCGACGTCGGCGGCGGAGTGGGGCTACGACCTCAACAAGGCGCTGTCCGACGTCACCAGCGGCATCTGGTGGACATCCATCTACCCGGGTCTGGCGATCGTGCTCGTCGTGCTCGGCATCACGCTCGTCGGCGAGAGCCTCAACGACCTCGCCGACCCGCGCCTGCGCGGCCGGCGCCGCGCCGCAGAGGCGTCGGGACTGGTCGCAGAGACGTCGGTCGTCCCCGGCGGTCCGCTGGAGGCGGGCCCCGGCGGCATCGACGGCCTCGAAGGCGGAGAGTCGTTCGACGAGCACGGAATCGAGGTCAAGCCATGAGCGACGTCGTCACCATCGACAACCTGTCGGTGACGTTCTCCACCGACGCCGGAGCCGTGAAAGCGGTCGACGATGTGAGCCTGCGGGTCTCGCCCGGCGAGGTGCTGGCGATCGTCGGCGAGTCCGGTTCGGGCAAGACCGTCACCGCCAAGACCATCCTGGGCCTGCTGCCGGAGACCGCGACCGCTTCGGGCGCCGTGGTGCTGCGCAGCAAGGACGGCGCCAGCGAGGCGGACGTCATCTCGCTGAACAAGAAGGAGCTCAGGGAGGTGCGCGGCACCGACGTGGCGATGGTCTTCCAGGAGCCGTCCACCGCGCTGAACCCCGTCTACCAGGTGGGCTGGCAGATCGCGGAGGGCCTGCGCGCCCACAGCAAGCTGTCCAAGAAGGACGCCCAGAAGCAGGCGGTCGACATCCTCCGCCGGGTCGGCATCCCGGAGCCGGAGAAGCGGGTCAAGTACTATCCGCACCAGTTCTCCGGCGGCCAGAAGCAGCGCATCGTCATAGCGATGGCGCTGGTGCTGAACCCGGGGCTGATCGTCGCCGACGAGCCGACCACCGCGCTCGACGTGACCGTGCAGGCCGAGATCCTCGACCTGCTGCGGCGCTGCCGCGACGAGTTCGGCGCGGCCATCGTGCTGATCACGCACAACATGGGCGTGGTCGCGGACCTGGCGGACCGGGTCGCGGTCATGTACCAGGGCAAGGTCGTGGAGGAGGCCGACGCGCGCACGCTGTTCGCCTCGCCCAAGGACGAGTACACGCGGAAGCTCCTGTCCTCCGTGCCGCGCATCGGCCAGGGCGCCGTCGCGACGCAGGACCGGGCCATCGCCCGCGCCGAGCGTCCGGACGTGGCTCCGGTGGTCAAGGCGCGCGACCTGCGCATCCAGTACCCCGGGCGGCTCGGGCAACCGGGCTTCGTGGCGGTCGACGGCGTGAGCTTCGACATCCGTCCAGGCGAGGTCCTCGGACTGGTGGGGGAGTCCGGCTCGGGCAAGACCACCATCGGGCGCGCCATCGCGGGGCTCGGCAAGGTCACCGACGGCTCGCTCGAGGTGCTCGGGATCGAGATGAACGGCGTCAAGGAGCGGCAGTTCCGCAAGGTGCGCAGCGACATCGGCTTCGTGTTCCAGGACCCGGCGTCGAGCTTCAACCCGCTGCTCACGATCGCGGACTGCGTGGCGGAGCCGCTCGTCGTGCACGGCAGGGCGTCCTCGCCCGCTGCCGCGCGCGGCAGGGTGGACGAGCTGCTGGAGGCCGTGCAGCTTCCGCGCAGCTACGGCGACCGGTTCCCGCACGAGCTCTCCGGCGGCCAGAGACAGCGGGCGAGCCTCGCGCGCGCCCTCGCCCTGGAGCCCACCCTGCTGATCGCGGACGAGCCGACCTCGGCGCTCGACGTCTCGGTGCAGGCGCGGGTGCTGGAGCTGTTCGCCGACCTCCAGCGCGAGTTCGGCTTCGCAGCGCTGTTCATCAGCCACGACCTCGCCGTCGTCGACCTCCTCGCCGACCGGATCGCGGTGCTGCACCGCGGCAAGCTGGTGGAGGAGGGCACGGGCGCCGAGGTGCTCGGCAACCCGCGCGAGGCGTACACGCAGCGGCTGCTGGCCTCCCTGCCGGTGCCGGACCCGGTGGAACAGGCCGACCGGCGGGAGGCGCTGCGCGCTCTCCAAGCCGACAGCGCCTAGGGTCGAACATGTGAGTTCCGAACCTGCCATCCTCGTCAGCGACCTGTCCGTCGAATATCCCGCCAGGGGCGTCAGCCCTTCGTGCGTCGCCCTCCGCGGGGTGAGCTTCCGTCTGGAGGCCGGACAGTCGCTGGGGGTCCTGGGCGAGACGGGTTCGGGCAAGAGCACGCTGGCCGCGGTGCTCGCCGGGCGGGGGCTTCCCCTCCGCTCCGGCGAGCCCGGCCCGCGGATCAGCGGCGGCGACGCGACCGTGCTCGGGCACTCGCTGCGGCACGCGCGCAAGCGGGACCTGGCCGAGGTGACCTTCCACGTCGGCTACCTGCCGCAGGAGGCCGCGGCCACGCTGGAGCCGTCGCTGTCCGTGCAGGACAACGTCTCGCTGCCGATCTTCGAGCGCGACGAGCACTACGACCGCCGGGCGGCGGGGGAGCGGGCAGCGCTCATGCTGGACACCGTCCACCTGCCGCTCAGCGTGCTCAACAAGTACCCCTACCAGCTCAGCGCCGGACAGCGGCAGCGCGTCGCTCTCGCCAAGGCGCTGGTGCTGGGCCCGCAGGTGCTGGTCGTGGACGAGCCGACTGCCGGCATCGACGCGACGGTCCGGGACGCGGTGATCGACCTGCTGGCCCAGCTCAGGACGCACGACGGCTTCACCGCCGTGATCGTCAGCCACGACCTGTCCGTGCTGCGCCGCGCGACGGACAACTCGCTGGTGCTCCAGGGCGGCCGTCCTATCGCCTACGGGCCGATCGAGGATGTGCTGGCCGACCCGTCGCATCCGTTCGTGCGCGGGCTGGCGGACGCGCTGAAGCCGCCGCCGCGCCGGCGGGAGCGCCGGCCGCAGATCGCGGCGAAGTAGCAGACCGTCCCCGACAGGAGGAATCGTGACCGAATCCACCCCGCAGCACCGCGCCGTCCTCGCTCCGGGCGGAGTCCCGCTCGCGCCGGGTGAGCGCCCGGAGCCGGGTCCCATCGCAGTGCTCCCGACCGCCGAGCCGTCGTTCGTCGCCGCTGTGGAGGCCGCGGGCGGCACCGTCGAGCCGCTCTCGGACCGCACCCGCGGCGTCGTCTGGCTGTCCAACAAAGACGCCGCAGCCTTCCCGCCGGTCCTGGAGGCGCATCCCGGCATCGGCTGGGTGCAGCTCCCGTTCGCGGGCGTCGACGCCTTCTCCGGCATCATCCAGTCGGAGGCCCGCCCCGGCCTGATCTGGACCAGCGCGAAGGGCGCGTACGCGCAGCCCGTGGCCGAGCACGCGCTGGCGCTCACCCTCGCGCTGCTGCGCGTCCTCCCGAAGCGCGTGCGGGCGACCTCCTGGTCGACCGTCGAGGAGGGCCGTTCGCTCTACGGCAGGAACGTCGTGATCATCGGCGCCGGCGGGATCGCACTGGAGCTGATGGTGCTGCTCGCGCCGTTCGACGCCCGCGTGACCATCGTGCGCCGCTCGCCGGAGGCCGTGCCCGGCGCCGAGCGCACCGTCGGCTCCGACCGGCTGCGGGAGGTCCTCCCGGACGCCGACGTGGTGATCGTCGCCGCCGCCCTCACCGGCGGGACCCGCCATCTGCTCGGCGACGCGGAGTTCGCCGCCATGAAGAGCACCGCGTACCTGGTGAACATCGCCCGCGGCGGCCTGGTCGACAGCGAGGCGCTGCTGCGCGCCCTCCGCACCGGGGAGATCGCCGGGGCGGGCATCGACGTCACCGACCCTGAGCCGCTCCCGGACGGCCACCCGCTGTGGTCGGAGGACGCCTGCCTGATCACGCCGCACCAGGCCGACACGTCCGAGATGGTCGCTCCGCTGCTCGCCGAGCGGGTCCGTGCGAATGTCCGCGCGTTCCTCGGCGACGGCGATTTCGTGGGCCGCGTGGACCCGGATGCCGGGTACTGACGGCGACGCGCGCGGGATGCGGAGCGGATTTCACTCGGCGCTCGAAGTCTTGCTAGAGTAGCTTCGCTGATCAAGCATTCCTCGATAGCTCAATTGGCAGAGCAGCCGGCTGTTAACCGGCAGGTTCTTGGTTCGAGTCCAAGTCGGGGAGCGGAAACACAGGCGAAGGCCCGGAGGTGAAGACCTCCGGGCCTTCGTCGTTTCCGGGGGCGTTCACGTGCTGTTCACCCGGCTCGGCGTCGCCGCGCCGCTCCGGGAGCGCCGCGGCGATGAGGCGACCGACGCGGCGGGACAGGGCGATCGACGGCCGCTCGACCGCGTCGTAGAAGCCGTGCGCGATCAGGAGCACGACCGGGACGAGCAGGACGGCGATGCCGAGCCACGGCCGCCATCCCGAGACGCCGACGACGAGCGCGGTCGCGACGATGATCGGCTCGTGCACGAGGTAGATGCTGAACGAGCGCCGACCGGCCCACTGCACCGGCCGGGCCTCCAAGGGCCTCCGGAGCGGGCCGGCGAAGGCGAGCGCGACGATGAGCGCGACGCCCACGAGGCTCAGCACGTAGCCGACGGCCTGACGCCCGCCCCACCCCGGCGGAGCGATGAGCGTGGGGGAGACCGTGAGCGCGAGGGCGCCGACCACGATCGGCCACCAGACCCGGACACGGGAGGCGGCCGCCCGGATCCGGTCCTTCTGGAAGGCCAGCAGCATCCCGATGCCGAAGACCGGCAGGTACTCCAGCATGTCCGCGGTCAGCCAGGACAGCGGCAGGCTCGCACGCACCGCGTCGAAGCGGGCGAGCGTCGAGAGACCGATCAGCACCGGGATGGCCCCCCACCACCAGCGCTGCGCCCGTGTCACGCGGATCAGCACGAACATCAGCGGCATCAGCAGCGAGAACCAGACCTCCCAGGTGAGCGACCACAGCGGGCTGTCGAGGTTCGACGTCCCGAACAGCAGCACCGCGTCCTGCCGCAGGTCGTGTGGGGTGGGCGGAAGGTGCGAGCCGAGCCAGCCTCCCACCGACGGATCGCGCGGCACGGCGAGAGCGAGCGCCAGGGCGAAGAGCAGCGCGCCCCAGACCGGGAGGTAGAGCCGCACCACGCGCCGCCCGTAGTACGCGACCGTGGACCGCGCCGTCGGCGGCCGTACCAGGAGCGGCAGCGTCAGCACGAAGCCGGAGAGCACGAAGAACACCAGGACGGCCTCGTGCCCGGCGAACAGCAGCCGCAGAGGCGTGGCGTACAGCCACCACTCGGGCGTGAAGGCGTCGGGCGCGACCTTGTCGACGTAGATCGCGGACACCGCAGGCACAACGAGGAGCGCGTGGTAGCCGACGACGATGAGGGCGGCCACCCCGCGGAGGCCGTCGAGGGAGGCGTAGCGGGATTCGGCGGTGCGGGAGGATTCCGGGACCACGGTGCTTAACTGAGCATCACTCACATTCATAGTGAACTACTCGTTCTACTCCACCGCAAGCGTCTCCGGTCGAATGATCGCATGCCGCGAACGGAATACACCCCAACCCACCCGCGAATCGCTACTATGCGGCCATGAAACACAGGGAGCGGGACGAGCGCGACTCCGAGCAGCCGGACGACGCGGTCGAGGAGTACGAGAACGACGCCGACGAACGGCGCGCGTCGCTGGAGCGCGAGGCCGGACTGACCAGCTTCGGCGGGCCGGCCTTCGGGCCGCTGTTCCCGAAAGGCGACGACGACGGAGAGGTCTTCGACGCCGAGCACAATCCGTGATCGTTCGCTGCGTACTCCCGGGGGAGTAGCCGGAAGACTCCCCTCGGGCCAAGCCACGCCCCTGTGCGCTCGTTAGCATGAGGAGATGCCCTGGAACCCGTCCGCCGACTCCCGTCAGAGCGGGCCGGGCTGGGCCGACGGCCGGGGCTGGTCCGGGCGGCGGCCGCGCGGGACGATCTGGTTCCCGGTGGTCCTGTCCGTCCTCCTGCAGCTCCCCGGCGTCCTCATCGCCGCGCACACGGCGGCTGCCGATCCGCTGACGCTGGCGGCGGTCCTCGTCGCGTTCGCTGCGTCGTTCCTGCTGCTGCTCGCCCGCGCGTACCCCGGCCCGGTGCTGGTCGCGATCGCGGTGCTCTGCACCCCGGCCATCGCCCTCACGATGGGGCCGCCGCTCGCGGCCGTCCCGCTGGCGTTCGCCGTCGTCGGCGCGGTGGTGCGCTCGGCGCGGGTGTGGGCCTGGTGGACGGTGGCCGGCGTCGCCGTCGTCGGGCCGCTCGGCGCGTACCTGCTGGTGGGGAGGCCGGAGGCCGTCATCCGGCCGCTCGTCATCGCACTGGTGCTCACCCTCCTGGTGGGCGTCGGTGAGGCGATCCGCGGGCGGCGCGAGCGCTACCGGGAGGTCTCCCGCCAGGTCGCCGCACGCCGGGAGTCCGCTGCGGAGGCCGAGCGGCTGCGGATCGCGCGCGAGCTGCACGACGTGCTCGCGCACTCGCTGTCCCAGATCAGCGTGCAGGCGGGCGTCGGCCTCCACCTCTTCGAGAGCCGGCCCGACAAGGCGCGGGAGAGCCTGGAGGCGATCAAGTCCGTGAGCAGTCAGGCGCTGGAGGAGGTGCGCGGCGTGCTCGGCTTCCTGCGCGCAGAAGGGTATCCGGCGGCACGGGCGCCGGAGCCGGACCTGGCGCGCGTCCCCGTGCTGGTCGAGACGTATCGGCGCGCCGGGCTCGACGTGCGGTACGACGACGCGCTGACCTCGGCGCCGTCCGCCGCATCCCAGCTCGCGCTCTACCGGATCGTGCAGGAGTCCCTGACCAACATCGGCCGGCACGCGCAGGCGCGCACGGTCGTCATCCGGCTCGGCGAGGACGGCGGCGAGTACGTGCTCACGGTCGCCGACGACGGCCGCGGGCTCCCCGAAGGCGAGACCGACGGCAAGGGGATGATCGGGATGCGCGAGCGCGCCGAACTGCTCGGCGGCCGGTTCGAGACGCGCGCGACGGAGGGCGGCGGCCTGACGGTGGAGGCCCGCCTCCCGCTGCGGAAGGCGGAGGACGCATGACCGAGGCCGGCAGGATCAGCGTGCTGCTGGCGGACGACCAGCACCTCGTCCGCGCGGGTTTCCGCGCGCTGCTGGAGGCCGAGGACGACCTGGACGTGGTCGGCGAGGCCGCGACCGGGCGGGACGCCGTCGACCTCGCGCGGCGGACGCATCCCGACGTCGTCCTGATGGACATCCGGATGCCGGACGGCGACGGTCTGTGGGCGACAGGTGAGCTGACCGCCGACCCGGCGCTCGCGGGCACGCGGATCGTGATGGTGACCACGTTCGAGCTGGACGACTACGTCGCGCAGGCCATCCTCGCCGGCGCGAGCGGCTTCCTGGTCAAGGACACCGAGCCCGTGGAGCTGCTGCGCGCCGTGCGCGTGGTGGCCGCGGGCGACGCCCTGCTGTCGCCCGGCGCGACGCGGCGGCTTCTCGAGCGCGTGGCGGGCGGGCTCCGGCCGGCGCCGGACCCGGAGGCGCTGCGCGAGCTGACCGAGCGCGAGCGGGAGGTGCTGGCGCTGGTGGGCCACGGGCTGACCAACACGGAGATCGGGGAGCGGCTGTTCCTCAGCCCGCTGACCGCGAAGACGCACGTCTCGCGGATCATGACCAAGCTGGCCGCGCGCGACCGCGTGCATCTCGTCGTGGTCGCCTACGAGACGGGGCTGGTGCAGCCGGGCCAAAGGTGAGCGCCCTGCTGCCAGGGGAAGTGCTCCCAGGGGAGTAGCGGAAGTGTCTCCCGGTGGCGGATTCGCCCCGCGGCCCGCACGGCGAGGCTGAGTGTGGTTCCGCGAAAGCCGCGGACCGCTCACCGATTGGATGCACCATGTTCAGTTCGCTCGCAGCCGCCGCCCCCTGCGCCGTCGTCGCCTGGGGTGGCGGCCCCTGGTTCGGCTGGTGGTGGTTCCTGATCCCGCTCTTCTGGATCGGGATCTTCTTCCTCATCTTCGGCGTCTTCGGCCGCCGCTGGCGTCGCGCGGCCGCCGCGCGCGGAGGCTACGGCTGGGGCCCGAACGGCCCGCACGGCGCCACCCGCGCCGCCGAGCAGACCCTCGCCGAGCGCTACGCCAACGGCGACATCGACGAGAAGGAGTACCGCGCCCGCCTGGAGGTGCTGCGCGCCAACCGCGGCGACGGTGCCTGACCGCTGCGGTCCTCCCTGGTGCGCGGCCCGGATATGATCGTCCGGGCCGCGCACCGGTCGTCTCCACCGGCCCGGAAGGACCAGCATGACCCCGCTCGCCACCACCCTCGCGGCCGCGCTCCTCGCGGCCGCCGTCGTGTTCGCGGTGCTCTGGCTCCTCGAGCGGGCCCGCCGGCGCCGCGTGCAGAATGCGCGCGAGGAGCGCGAGTGGGACCGCATCGACCGCGAGCTGGAGCTGGCGGAGCAGTCCGGCCGGTTCCGGATCATCGGCGAGCTCGGCGATGTCGCGGTCGCCGCCGTCTCCCGGCTCGTGAACCAGGCCGAGGGGATGCGCTACGCGACCGGCGCCGACCCGCAGGCGGCCTCCCGCTCGGCCGCCGCGATCGAGACTTCGGCCCGCGACGCGCTGGCCGACCTCCGCCGCCTGCAGAACGCCGTCGCCGACGGGAGCCGCGAGGTGCTTCCGGCGCCGGACCTGCACTCGGCGCGCGACCTGTTCCGGGTGATGCGCGAGGCGGGACTGGAGGTGACGTTCAGCGAGACCGGCGAGCGCTACGACCTGCGCCAGGGCGCGGAGCTCGTCGTCTTCCGCATCCTGCAGACCAGCCTCGGTAACGCCCTGGACCACGGCGGGCCCGGCACGGCGGCCGTCGTGGCGATGGCGTGGACGCCGGACGGCCTCCAGGTCACGGTCGACGACGACGGCATCCGCGCCGCCGCACGCCGCCGCGGCCTCGACCGCGCGGGCGTCGACCAGGCGACCGCCTACAGCGCCGACGACGACCTGCGCGCGGTGACCGAGTTCGTGGAGGGCGCCGACCTCAACGAACTGCGCGAGCGCGCCGCGCTGTTCGGGGGAGTGCTGGACGCGAAGCCGGTCCCCGGGGTCGGGTTCTCGCTGTCCGTGGTGTTCCCTGCGCTGCGGCACCACAATGGCGTGCACGGGGTGCCGTTGAGATAGCTCCGAGTGTCCGTGCGGCCGAGCCAGTAGAATGTGCACCACTAGTATGTGACGCTATGGCAGACATCGAGGTTCGACCCGACGAGGCGCGGGCAGCGACGGCGCGGGTCACGGCGGCAGCGGAAGGCATCGCGAGCACGGGAGCCGTCTTCCGGGCTGCGGGTGCAGAGGTCGTCTACGCGATGCGGTGTGCGTCGGTGCGGTCGGCGTTGAGCGAGGTCGTTGAAGACATCGTGGGCGTCCCGGCTGAGACGAGCGAGGCCTTCCGGAAGCTGGCGCAGATCGGGGAGAGCGCGGTGGACCGGGCGGTTGAGGCAGACCAGTGGGGCGCGAAGCTGCTGGGTGCTGTTCCGCTCCCGGTGGAGGCGCCGTGATCGGGGAGAGCGACGTGCGCGATCTGGCGGAGTCGGACCCGATCCGCGTGGCCGGGGCCGCCGTCGCCTTTCGCGACACGGCGGCGCAGATGGTCGGGTTCGCGCGGGAGGCGGAGTCGGCGCAGACCGCGTTCGCGGAGAGCTTCCGGTCGAGGAGGATGCCGGACGTCGTCGCCCGGTACGTGAAGCCGGGCCGGGAGGCCCTGGAGAATGCGCACACGACGGCGCAGGAGCTCTGCCGCGCGGTCGAGGCCGCGTGGCAGGCGCATGGCGAGTTGGCCAGGCGGCGGGACACGCTGCTGGTCTCGGTGGACGAGATGTACGCGCGCGACATCCCCACGGTGATCGAGGCATGGATGATGGTGCACGGTGCGACGCACTATCCGGAGATCCACGAGGTCCCGGCGGCGGTGGAGCTCGAGGAGGACGCGCGCTGGCAGGTGAGCGCGTTCAACCGGGCGGCCGAGGAATTCGTGGAGGAGTTCGAACGCGCGATCCGGGCTGTGCGCGTCGCCGCGCGCGACCGGGTGGCCCGGCCGTCCGCTGCAGGCGTGTCGGCGCCGATGGTGCCGGCGAAGAGATTGCGTTCGATGACCCCGGCGCAGGTCGAGGAGTGGTGGTCGTCGCTGACCTCGGCCGCCCGACAGAAGTACGTGACGGAGCTGCCCGGCGTGATCGGGACTCTGGACGGAGTGGACGCGGCCTCCCGCTCGGCGGCGAACCGGGCCGAGCTGGCCCGCTTCGCCGCAGAACTGAAGACCATCGCGACGGATGACCCCGGCTACGCGGCCGCACAGGTGAAATTGCGGGCGGTCGAGGCGATCCAGGAGACCCTCGGCCCCCACCCGGAGCACCGGAAGCCACCACGGCAACTGCTCCTGCTGGACCTGACCGGCGCGAATCCGAAGGCCGCAGTGTCGGTCGGAGACCTGGACACCGCCGATCACGTCACCTACAGCATTCCCGGGATGATGACCACGGTCGCCAAAGACATGAGCGCGTGGACCAGCGCGAGCCAGAACCTCCACTTCAAGCAGCAACAGATTGCTCGCGAGCGCGGAGCATCGGAACGGATCGCGGTCGTGGCATGGCTGGGGTATGACGCACCGCAGAATGCCGCACAGGTGAGCGCGAGTGATTCCGCTCGCGCAGGAGGAAAGTCGTTGGCGGCGTCCTTGGAAGGCACGCTTGCATCCCGCGGTTGGCCGGCGAAGTCCGAGCGCCTGTCCGTCGTGGGCTTCTCCTACGGTTCGACGGTCGCCGCGGAAGCGTTGAAGCTGGCGTCCGCCGGCACGTTCGCGTCCGTCGGATCGGCAGGCATCCGCCTGGAGAGTGCGCCATCTACGGGTGTGCCACGGGATCGAACCGACTTGATCCCACGCCCGACGCCGTTGAACGTGCCCCGGGGCGGCATCTCGGCCGGGCAGTCGAGCGGAGACGCTGTCGCTACCGTGGGCCGGCTTGCCAGCGGTCGCGCGGACCCCGCTGACTTCGGCGCCGTGCCGTTCAGCACAGACAATGCCCGAACCCCCGAGGGGATGGACACGGCCGGGACCACCGAGCACGAAGCGACGGTCCACGCGAGCAACCCCGACGCGTACGGGTACTACGACGCGGAGACCAGCGCTCTCCACAACCTGGCTGCGCACACCATGGGCTATCCGAACGCGGTGGCGAAATGACCAGGCGGGCACCAGTTCTCGCAACCCTTGTCTCCGCCGGGCTGTCCCTCGCCGGCTGTGCAACAGCGGAACCTTCTACTGGAAAGGCGACCTCCTCCATGACCTCTGTATACCCGACCGCGAGTGAATCGAGGGCAACCCTCCTCGCGCTGTTCGAAGCGACGAAGGAGGTCATCGGTGGAACGAGCTGGGAAATCCACGGATCGGACTATGGGCTGTGCTACCTCCCCGACGGGAGCGAGGGGGCAGAGTACATACGGCAAGAGGCCACGGAACCGACGTTCGAGCCGCTGACCATGGCGAAGGAAATAGCCGCGTTGTGGGAGTCCGAGGGCTACCAGGGGGTGACCATCGAACCGTTGCCGGATGTGGCCGGTTTCGAGATCAAGTATCCCAAGGATGCCGACCGAGTGTACTTTCGTGCGTCGACCACCGTCTTCGCGTCGTTGCTCTACATGTCGGGCCCGTGCATTCCGGGCGACGCCGACGAACTCGCAATCGACCTCCTGGAGTGACGGCAAACCGCCGCGAACCGATGCTTCAGTCCTCGAGGTGGTCCCGCCCCGGCAGCCAGCTCAGCCCCGGCACGCCCCACGAGTTCTTCCGCTGCGCCTTCAGCGCGGCCTTCCCGTACGGGTGCTCCAGCCGGTCGACGTAGAGCACACCGTCCAGGTGGTCGTACTCGTGCTGGAAGATGCGCGCGAGCCAGCCGCCGGCGCGGACCGTGAACGGCTCGCCCTCCAGGTCGACCGCCTTCAGGATGACGTACTCGGCGCGTCGCAGCGGGAAGCGCTCGCCAGGGAACGACAGGCAGCCCTCCGACTCGGTGTCCTCGTCCGGCTCGCCGACCGCCAGCGGGCTGAGCCACAGCACCGGGTTGATCGCGACGCCGCGGTGCAGCACGTCCTCGTCGTCCGTCCAGCCGTAGACGAACAGGCGCAGCGGCACGCCGACCTGCGGGCCGGCGAGGCCGACACCCGGCGCCTTGTCCATCGTCTCGAACATGTCCGCGACGAGCGCGCGGAGGTCGTCGTCGAACTCCGTCACCTCCGCTGCGCGGGTGTGCAGGACGGAGTCTCCGGTGATCCGGATGGGAAGGACGGCCATTCGGCAAGACTATCGGGATCATGTTGGGTAGGGTCGTGGCGTGGCAACGGAACTGATGGACGCGCTCGAGCTGGCTTATCAGCCCAGTCAGCTCCTGGGCATCCCGGTGGCGCTGGTCGGCGCGGTGTTCCTGTCCATCGGGGCCCAGCTGCAGCACCACGGAGTCGCCAAGGTGGAGGCGCAGACCCAGGATGCGAAGGGCGGCCTCAGCGTCCGCCAGCTCGGGCTGCTGCTCGCGCGGCCCTCCTGGGTGATCGGCACGCTGCTGCTCGGGCTCGCGATCGTGTTCCAGCTCGTCAGTCTGAAGCTCTCGCCGATCATCCTGGTGCAGCCGCTCGGCGTGGTCGGCCTGGTCATCACGAGCGTGCTGAACGCGCGGGTGAGCGGCGTGAAGCTCAACCGGAAGTCCGTCATCGCCATCTCGCTGTGCGTCGGGGGCGTCGGCGCGTTCGTCATCATCGCCGCGATCTTCGCGCGCGACCAACCGGTGACCACCCAGGCGCTCGTCGTCATCCTGATCATCCTCGCCGTGGTCCTCATCGTGTTCGGGCTGCTGTTCGCGTTCCTGCGGCACAGGTTCAAGGCGATCATGTACATCGTCGGGGCGGGCGTCCTCTACGGTTTCGTCGCCACGCTCGCCAAGGTGGTCATCGACCGCATCTCCAACCAGGAGTGGGACTGGCTGCTCGTGCTGTGCATCCTCGCGCTGCTCGCGGCGGCGATACTCGGCGCGTACTTCGTCCAGAACGCGTACTCGTCCGGGCCTCCGGACCTGGTCATCGCCGGCCTGACCGTGATCGACCCGCTCGTCGCCGTGACCATCGGCATCGTGGTCCTCAACGAGGCGGCGGGGGCGCCGTGGTGGGCGATGCTCGGCTTCGCGATCACCGGCGCCGTGGCGATCTACGGCGTGTTCCAGCTCGCCAAGCACCACCCGCAGTCGAACCTCGACGCGCCACTCACCGAGAGGCTTGCGGACCCCGTGCGGGAATCCGGCCTAGACTGAATCGATGAATCGCCGGTCCGACCCGTCCGGCGCGCTCAGACCGTCGCCGGGCGAACCGCCCCGGCCGAAGACCGTGAGGGACTCACCACGTGCCTGATACGAGCGGAACGCACGACCTCCCGCCCGCCCCGGCCGAGCACAGGCCGATGACCATCCTCATGGGCTGCGACACCTTCGCTCCGGATGTCAACGGCGCCGCCCGCTTCGCCGAGCGGCTCGCCGCCGGCCTGGTCGCGCGCGGCCACGACATGCACGTCGTCGCGCCCGCCGCCGGCCGTCGCCACGGGACGTGGATCGAGGAGCACGAGGGCGAGAAGCTCACCGCGCACCGCCTGCGGAGCTGGCGCTGGTACCCGCACGACTGGCTGCGGTTCGCCCTCCCGTGGATGAGCAAGGCGAACGCCCGGCGCGTCCTCGACGAGGTCAAGCCCGACGTCGTGCACTTCCAATCGCACATCGTCGTCGGGCGCGGGCTCGCCTACGAGGCCCAGAAGCGCGGCATCCGGATCGTCGCGACGAACCACGTGATGCCCGAGAACATCATCGAGTTCACGCGGCTGCCGAAGTTCCTGCACCACACCTTCGTGACCCTGGCCTGGCGGGACGCGCGCAAGAGCTTCGACCGCGCAGAGGCGATCACGACCCCGACCCGCCGCGCGGCCGAGTTCCTGGAGAAGGCGACCGGCCTCCGCGGCGTCCACGCCATCTCCTGCGGCATCGACGCCCACAACTACACGCCCGACTTCACGCCGCGCACCGGCAACCGCATCCTCTTCGTCGGCCGGATCACCGGCGAGAAGCAGATCGACGTGCTGCTGAACGCGATCAAGCTGCTGCCGGAGTCGCTGGACGCCCAGCTCGAGATCGTGGGCGGCGGCGACCAGTTCAAGAACCTCCAGTCCCTGGCCGAGAGCCTGGGCATCGCCGGCCGGGTGAAATTCCTCGGCTACGTCACGGACGAGGAGCTCCGCCAGGCGTACACCCGCGCAACGGTCTTCGCGATGCCGTCGATCGCCGAGCTGCAGTCCATCGCGACGATGGAGGCGATGGCCTCGGCGCTCCCGGTCGTGGCGGCCGACGCGATGGCGCTCCCGCACTTGGTGCACGACGGCGAGAACGGCTACCTGTTCCGGCCCGGCGACGCGCAGGACCTGGCGGACAAGCTGGAGAACGTGCTCACCCTCCCGCAGGAGGAGCTCGACGTCCTCAAGAACGCGTCGCTGCGGATCGTGGCGACGCACGACATCCAGACCACGATCAGCACCTTCGAGAGCCTGTATCGTGGAGAGCCGGTGGCCGACCCGGTGACGGCGGCGGCCCCCAGCGTGCCCACCCCGGAGTAGCCGGAGCGGGACGCACGGGGCGGTAGCTCAGCTGGTTAGAGCATCGGACTCATAATCCGCCGGTCACGGGTTCAAGTCCCGTCCGCCCTACCGAGACGACGTGATGGGCGCTGCGCATCCGTGAGACGGCGAGCTACGCTCGCATGCATGGAAACCGTGACGCACAGCGAGATGCGCAACCGCAGTCGCGAGATCCTGCGCCGTGTCGAGGCGGGCGAGTCGGTGGGGGTCAGCAACAACGGCCACCTAGCCGCCATCATCATTCCCGCGCCCGGTGATCCGCTCGACAGCCTCGTCGCGCGCGGGGCGGCTCGCGCCGCACTCACTGGGGCAGGCGCCCTGGCAAGGATCACGCGAGCTGTCTCGCCGCTGAGCTCCGAGCAGATCATGGGGGATAGCAGGGGCCACTGGTGACGGCCGCCTACCGGACACCGCTGCAGCGATGAAGCTTGTGGTCGAGGAGCGGAGTCCAAGGAGCCAGTCGTCGCCCTCTCCGTTCCGGGTCGCGCGCTACGGCAGGAGCCGCGGCTGCGGCACGCGCCGAAAGTGCTGCTGAAGGCGCATCCGCAGGAGATGTGGGCGATTCGTCCTGTCATCAGCGCCCCGCGACAGCGGCCTCCAGCGCCGCGAGCGCCCCGTCCTCAGCCGGAATTCGTACGGCCTCCGGCCGCGACTGCAGGAACTTCTCGAACTCCGGCACCACCACCTCCATCTCACTGGGCAACGTCGAGTAGATATCCCCGGATCCCAACTCCGCCGCGCGCCCCTCGAACCGCTCAGCCGCGACCCCGGCGTCGATCCGCAACGCCGTCTCCACGAACACCGCCCCGCACTCCTCCGCCGTCGCCTCCAACCGCTCGATGAACTCCTCCCGCCGCAGGTACTGAGGCACCACGACGTCGCGGCCGCTGCCGAGGTGCGCCGAGATCGCCGCGATCGCGAGGTCGCGGGCGGCGAGGCCCGCCGAGTGGAGGTCCTGGTGCCAGCCGCCCAGCATCGCGCGCAGCACGTCGATGTCGAGGGCGAGCGGGAGGCCGGACGCGTGCCGCGCGCACCAGGCGCGGGCGAGGGTGGTCTTGCCGCTGGCGGGGACGCCGTTGATCAGGATCAGGCGGGGCGGCACCGTCTCAGGCCGCCGACCGCTCCGCCGCCGGGCGCCGTCGCGCCGCCGGGTCGCCGACCTCCGGCCCGCGGTACACCATGTCCATCGCCCCGATGCTCTCGCCGGGCGGGACGATCGCGTCGATGCGGTCGAGGACCTCGTCGGACAGCGTCACGTCCACGCCGGCGAGGGTGTCCTCGAGCTGTTCCATCGTGCGCGGGCCGGCGATCGCGGAGGTGACCCCGGGGTGCGCGATCACGAAGGCCATCGCCAGGTGGGTGAGCGGGACGCCGACCTCCTCGGAGAGCGCGATCAGCTCCTCCACGGCCGCGAGCCGGCGCTCGTCGCGGAAGTGGCGCATCCCGGTCCGGGTGGAGCGGAAGTTGTCGTTCTCGCCGCCCGCCCGGTACCGGCCGGTGAGCGTGCCGCCGGCGAGCGGGCTGTAGACGAGCGTCCCCATGCCGTAGCGCTGCGCGACGGGCAGGATCTCGCGTTCGATCTCCCGGTCGAGGAGGGAGTAGTTGGGCTGCTCGGTGCGGAGCCGCTCGTAGCCGCGGCGCTCGGACATCCACTGCGCCTCCACGATCTCGGAGCCGCGCATCGAGGAGGAGCCGATCGCGCGCACCTTTCCCTGCCGGACCAGGTCGGTGAGCGCCGAGAGCGTCTCGTCGATGTCGGTGTCCGGGTCGGGGCGGTGCAGCTGGTACAGGTCGATGTGGTCGGTCTGCAGGCGGCGGAGGGAGCGCTCGACCGCCTGCATGATCCAGCGGCGGGAGGCGCCGCGGTGGCTGAGGTCGTCGTCCACCGGCCCCCAGAACTTGGTCGCGAGCACGACGTCGTCGCGGCGGCCCTTGAGCGCCTCGCCGACGACCTCCTCGGAGTCGCCGTAGCGGTCGGCGGTGTCCACGAAGTTGATGCCCGCGTCGAGCGCGCGGTGGATGATGCGCACGCCCTCCGCGCGGTCGGGGTTGCCCAGCGAGCCGAGCATCATCGCGCCGAGCGCGTACGGGGTGACCTTGATGCCGGTGCGGCCGAGAGTGCGGTGCTGCATGACTTTCTCTCCTGAGTCGAGGGGTTCGTGGTCTGGCGCCGGGACGACGGCAGGCCTAAGATCGAGCAATCGGAACATGATTCCGGATCGGTGGGATTCCAAACGGAACGCTGTTCCGGTTACTCCTTCGACGCTACACCGATCATCGGCGAATCACCAGAGGAAGGACACCGGGGACAGCCGCATGCCCGCGAACCCGAGCAGCCTCAGCGCAGGGGAGCCTGCGACCCGGCCCCGTCGCGCCGACGCCCGCCAGAACGCCGATGCGCTCGTGGAGGCCGCCACGGCGCTGTTCGCGGAGGCCGGGGTCGACGTGCCCGCGCGGGTGATCGCCGCGCGCGCCGGTGTCGGTGTCGGCACGCTCTACCGGCACTTCCCGCTGCGGTCCGACCTGATCTCGGCCGTGTTCCGGCGCGAGCTGGATGCTTGCGTCACCGCTGCGGCCCCGCTCGCGGCGGCGCACCCGCCGGGGGAGGCCCTCGACCGCTGGATCATGCGCTACACCCGGTTCGTGGCCGCCAAGCGCGGGCTGGCGGGTGCCCTGCACTCCGGAGACCCGGCCTACGAGCCGCTGGCGGCCTACTTCTCGACCCACCTCACGCCGACGCTCGCCGGCCTCCTCACGGCGGCACAGCAGTCCGGCGACATCGCCCAGGACGTCGACGCGGGGGAGTTTCTCGGCGCCGTCGCCGATCTGTGCCACGGCGTCCGCCCGGACGGCGCGACCTCCGGGCGCGCGGAGCGGATGGTGGGCCTGCTGCTCGCCGGACTACGATCGGCGGAGGCGACGGAGGGCTAGGCCGGTAACTGCGGCGGCGCCGGGTCTTGCCCAGGGTGGAGCTTCACCCACCAGAAGTAGACCTCCTCGTAGAACCGGTCGGCGAACTCCTCAGGGGGCGCAGACACGTCGACGCCGATCGTGTACGGGCGATCGGGCTCCACGGGTACGAGCCGGCCGCTCGCGTCGGTCAGCGGATGCACCGCCCACATCGGGCCGGTGTGCATCGCTTCGAGGACCACGTGGTCGGAGACCCGCACGCGCACGTTCTCCAGCTGGTCGGGGGAGTCCGGCGACAGTGCGAAGTCGACCTGCGCATCCGGCCAGTGCGCCCGGAGTCGCCCGAGCACTCGGGCGACGGTCTGAGAACCCACGGACTCTGACATGGCGGCGGCGCCTTTCGACGGGGTGCGGGGATGGGTGAACTGAGGAACGACGGCAACGACCGCCAGCACGATCGCGAGGCACGCCAGCAGCTGGACGACGAGAGGGCGCCAGTGCATGCGCAGCGGGACGCGCTTGGTGAAGAACAGCCGGCTGACGGGCACGGCGAGCGCCAGCGCCCAGCCCGCTGCCGCCAGGGAGAGGAGCGGCACCCACCAGGAGGTCAGCAGCGCCACGATGGTGAGCGGAAGCGCCCAGGTCCCTCGGCGCAGCGTCCGGCCCGCGCGCGCCCCCTCGCTGTCCGGGTCGACCGGGATGGCGTAGTCACCGGACCGTTCGGATCGGGGGCCCGTCGAGGTGCCGACAGCGTACGGCCCGAACGCCGCGGGGCGTGGCCCGGCGACCTCCCGATCCCCTTCGGCGGCGTCGACGAGCTCCGGGACCAGCGCGGGCGTGCCCATCAGCCGGAGCGACGAGTCCGCCGGGTAGGCACGCAACGCCTCCAGCCAGTGATCGTAGAAGGCGCGGAGTCGGCGCGAATCCGCTTCGATCCGGGCGGCCGCGGCATTGTCGATGACGATCCCGAGCTCCCGCCGTCCCCAATACGTCGCCCAGGCGGCGACGAACGCGTCGTGATCGACCTCTCGCATCCATCCCCCCGGTGCAGCCCTCCGGCCAGCCTAGGCACCGCGATCGCCGTTCCGTCGCCCCCAGTTCTTGGCGCGGACGGCCGCTCCCTGCACCCTCGGTCCCCGAGCGCAAGGCCCTGACGGCGCCCCGTGCCGCGCGTACCGTGCCGCGGCATGAACGCAATCGGATGGATCGTGCTGATCGTCGTCATCGTGGTCATCGTCGTGGGGATCGTGATCGTCGTCTCCATGATGGGACGACGGCGCAAAGTGGAGGCCGACCGGCAGCGGGCGGCCGAGCTGCGGGAGGCCGCCTCCCGCGACGAGCTGGCCGCGCGCGAACGCGAGGCGAAGTCCGCCAGGGCCGCCGCTGACGCCAAGCAGGCCGAGGTCGACGCGGAGCGGCTGCGCCGGGAGGCCGACGAGCGCGAACGCGCCGCGGCGGCCGCCCGCGACGAGCAGCAGGACAAGCTGAGCCGCGCCGACGACGTCGACCCGGACGTCGAGACCGACCGGCACGGCAACCGCGTGGTCGCCGACGGCGCGGCGGACGACACCCGCCGCGACGACGTCCCGCCGCCCCGTCCTGCCGCCGAGACCGCCGAGCCGGCGCCCGCCACCGCGGCGCCCGCGCACGACGCGCCGCGCATCGACGGGATCACCGGCGAGGAGCGCCGCCCGGAGGATCGGCCCTAGCGGGCAGGCGCTGCGCGCTCACTCGCTGAGCGACGGCAACCGCGTCTCGCGCAGCCATGCGTCGAAGAACGCGTCAAGCGGCTCGTCCGAGAACCCGGCCGCGAACGCCTCGAAGTCCGCCGTCGACGCCGTCCCGAAGCGGTGCGCGGCCGACCAGCCGCGCACCAGGTCGAAGAACGTGTCGTCGCCGAGCCTCCGGCGCAGCGCGTGGAGGAGGCACGCGCCGCGCTTGTAGACCCGGTCGTCGAACATGCTGTCGACGCCCGGGTCGGCGAGCACCAGGTCCTTCGGCTTCACGCGCAGGACGGCGTGGTGAGTGCGCGCGAGCGTGTTCGCCGAGTGGCTCCCGGAGTACTCCGACCAGATCCACTCGGCGTAGCAGGCGAAGCCCTCGTTCAGCCAGATGTCCGACCAGCGGGCCAGGCCGACGCTGTTGCCGAACCACTGGTGGGCGAGCTCGTGCGCGATCAGCCGCTCCGAGCCGCCGCGGCCGTCGACGTGCGACGAGCCGAACGTGGCCATGCCCTGCGACTCGAGCGGGATCTCCAGCGGGTCCTCGGTCACCACGACCGTGTAGGACGGGAACGGGTACGGGCCGAAGCGCTCCTGGAAGCACTCGATCATCCGCCCGACCGGCGCGAAGTCGGCCAGCACGCGGGCGGCGAGCGCGGGCGGATAGGCGATCACCCACTCCACGCCGCCTGTGCGCCGGGGCTCCAGCACGTAGCGGCCGATCTGCACAGCGGCGAGGTAGGTCGCCGTCGGCTCCGGACGCTCGTACGTCCAGGTGCCGCGGCCTCCGCTGACGCTGTGGCCGGCGAGCTCGCCGGTCGCGAGCACGGTGTACGGCTGCTCGGTCGTGATCGTGATCCGGTACGCGGCCTTGTCGGACGGCCGGTCGTTGCACGGGAACCAGGTCGGCGCCCCGGAGGGCTGCGAGGCGACGATGACGCCGTCGGTCAGCTCCTCCCAGCCGAGGGTGCCCCAGCGGGTCCGGCGCGGAACAGGGGAGCCGTCGTAGGCGACCTCGACCGTGAACTCCGCCCCTGCCGGGATCGGCTTCGCCGGCTTCACCCGCAGGTGGGTGGGGGACTGCGTGAACCGGGTGCGCTTGTCGCCGTCCAGCTTGACCCGCTTGGCGCGCAGGTGCACGAGGTCGAGCGAGACCGCCGAGAGGACGACGTTCGTGCGTCCCCGGATCACGGCCGTCCCGTCGAGCCGGTTCGTGGCGACCTTGTACGACAGCTCCAGGTCGTAGGAGAGCACGGAGAAGTCGTGGGTGCCGGAGCGCGGGAGGTAGACGTGGGACGCGGCGGGGACGGCGTCAGTGTCGAAGGTGGCCTCGGTCATCGCACCGCACGGTACTCGCGTACCACGACATCCCGCCACGGGCCGATCGGATTTCCGCTCCACCTGCTGCGGTCCGGCACCGTCTCGCCGCGCATCACCAGGGAGGCCGGTCCGACCGTGGCGTTGGAGCCGATCGCGGCCGCGGGCAGGATGACGCTGTGCGGCCCGAGGGTCCCGCCGCGCTCGATGATCACCTGGTCCATGCTCATGATTCGATCATGGAACAGGTGCGTCTGCACGACGCAGCCCCGGTTGACGGTGGATGCGTCGCCCAGCTCGACCAGGTCGGCCTCCGGGAGCCAGTAGCTGTCGATCCAGACGCCGTGCCCGATGCGCGCGCCCAGGCTGCGCAGCCACCAGACCAGCGCGGGCGTACCGGCGGCGGCCCAGGCGAACCAGGGCGCCGCGACCATCTCGGTGAAGGTGTCGGAGACCTCGCTGCGCCAGATGAACGACGACCAGAGCGGATGCTCGCCCGGCTTCAGCCGCCCGAGCAGCGCCCACTTCGCCGCGGTGCTGACGGCCGCGCTGACCGCGCCGGCGACCAGGAGCACCGGACCGCTGAGGACGATCGCCCAGCCGACGCCCCAGGCCTCGGAGAGCGCCGCGAGGGTCAGCAGCACGGCGAGTCCGATGGCGCAGGTCACGAACACCGGGACGATGCGCAGCAGCTCCCAGGCGGTGCGGGCGACGCGCAGCGAGGCTTTCGGCTCGAAAGTGCGGGAGAGGTCGGCGTCCTGCGCACGCCGGCGGAGCTTCACCGGCGGCGAGCCCAGCCAGGACGACCCCGCCTTGGCCTTGCGCGGGGCGACGGACAGCACGGCGACCAGCCCGTCGCGCGGCACCCGGTTGCCGCCGCCGGCCATCCCCGAGTTGCCGAGGAAGGCGCGGGCGCCGATCTCCGCCTCCGCGACGCGCACGTAGCCGCCGCCGAGCTCGTAGGAGGCCACCAGCGTGTCATCGGCCAGGAACGCGCCGTCGCGGATCTTGGTCATCGCCGGCAGCAGGAGCACGGTCGAGGCCTCCACGTCGCGCCCGACGCGCGCGCCGAGCATCCGCAGCCAGACCGGGGTGAACAGGCTGGAGTAGAGCGGGAAGAGCAGCGTCCTGGCCATGTCGAGCAGCCGCTCCGTCGACCACACCTGCCAGCCCACGCGGCTGCGCACCGGGTAGACGCCCTCCCTCAGTTGGAGGCCGAGGAGGCGCACGAGGACCACGACCACGCCCGCGAGCACGAGGCCCGCCGCCAGCGTCGCAGGGACGAGCGCGGCGGCAGCGCCGGGGATCGCAGCGACGATCGTGGTCGCGCCGCGCGTGAACGCCGCCACGATCAGCCCGCCGACGCCGAGCGCGACGACCGGCACGAGTGAGACGACGAGGGAGGCCACGGCGTACGCTGCGACCCACCTGGTGCGGCGCAGCGGCCGCTCGCCCGGCCACCACTCGCGTGCCTTGCCGACCCGGACGGCGGGGGAGCCCGCCCAGTTCTGGCCGGCGGGCACCCGGCCGAACACGGCAGAGCCCGGCGCCACGGTCGCGTCGCGGCCGATCTTCGCGCCGGGCATCAGCGAGCTGCGGGCGCCGACCGCGCTCCCTGCACCGATGCGGATCTCGCCGATGCGCACGAGGTCGCCGTCGATCCAGTACCCGGCGAGGTCGACCTCCGGCTCGATGGACGCGCCGGCGCCGATCCGCAGCATGCCCGTCACCGGCGGCAGCGCGTGGAGGTCGACGCCGCGGTCGATCGTCGCGCCCAGCGCCCTGGCGTAGTAGCTGATCCACGGGGCGCCGGCGAGGCTGGCCGCGCCGATCTGGTGGGCGACCTGCTCGGCGAGCCAGAGCCGCAGGTGCACGCCGCCGCCGCGCGGGTAGTCGCCGGCAGCGACCCCGAGCAGCAGCAGCCGTGCGGCGGCCACGGCGATGGCCATCCGGCCCCACGGCGTGACGAACACGATCAGCCCGACGATCAGCCACACCAGGTTCACGTCGGGGAGGAACCCGAACCCGCCGAACGGCCGCAGGATGCCCGCCGCCGTCAGCAGGTAGAGCAGCCAGCGGATGCCGTTCAGGATGAACAGCGGCACGGCGAGCACGGTCTGCAGCACCTGCATCCGCCGCGGCGTCGGCGGGACGACGTGCGTGGAGGCGGCGGAGGCCGACGGCGAGCTCTCCGCGAGCGCGGAGGCGAGCGAGCCGAAGCGCGGGTGCGCGTAGATGTCGGCGACCGTGATGTCCGGATGCCGCCTGCGCACCAGCGAGACGAGCTGCGCGGCCGCGAGCGAGCCGCCGCCGAGGTCGAAGAAGTTGTCGTCCAGTCCGCCCAGCGCCAGGCCGAGCACGCCGCGCCAGTCGGCGGCGAGCAGCTCCGAGACCGGGTCGAGGACCGGCGCGTCCTCGTCGGCCTCCTCCAGTGGCCAGGGGAGCGCCGCACGGTCGACCTTGCCGGAGGTGCGCACCGGGAGGTCGTCCACCACCGCCAGCAGCGGCACCAGCGCGGCGGGGAGCTCGGCGCGCAGCTCCGCCAGCGCGGCACGCCGGTCGAAGGCCGCCCGCTCCGGGACGGCGAGGTAGCCGACCAGCACGTCGTTCCCCGCCGCGCTCCTGCGCACCGCCGCGGCCGCCCCTGACACGCCGGGGAGCTGTTGGAGGGCGGCCTCCACCTCCCCGAGCTCGATGCGGCGGCCGCCGACCTTGACCTGGTCGTCGGCACGGCCGAGGTAGAACAGGCCGGCCGGGTCGAAGCGCACCAGGTCTCCGCTGCGGTAGGCGCGCCGCCAGCCGAGCGAGGGGAGTGGCGCGTACTTCTCGGCGTCCTTCGCCGGGTCGAGGTAGCGGGCGAGGCCGACGCCGCCGATGATCAGCTCGCCGGGCTCGCCGACCGATACCGGGGAGCCGTCGGGGCCGACGACTGCGAGGTCCCAGCCGTCGAGGGGGAGGCCGATCCGCACCGGTTCGCCCGCGGTGAGCAGGCTCGCGCAGGCGACGACCGTCGCCTCGGTCGGCCCGTAGGTGTTCCAGACCTCGCGGCCCTCCACGGCGAGCCGGTTGACCAGCTCGGGAGGGCAGGCCTCGCCGCCGAAGATCAGCAGTCGCACGGTGTCGAGCGCGTCGGTCGGCCAGAGCGCCGCGAGCGTCGGAACGGTCGAGACGACGGTGATGCGGCGCGCCGCCAGCCACGGACCGAGGTCCATGCCCGTGCGCACCAGCGACCGCGGCGCGGGAACCAGGCACGCGCCGTGCCCCCAGGCCAGCCACATCTCCTCGCAGGAGGCGTCGAACGCCACCGAGAGCCCCGCGAGCACGCGGTCGCCGGGGCCGATCGGCTCCTCCCGCAGGAACAGCCGCGACTCGGCGTCCACGAACGCTGCGGCCGAGCGGTGCCGCACCGCAACGCCCTTCGGAGTCCCTGTCGAGCCGGAGGTGAAGATGATCCAGGCGTCGTCCTCGGGTGTCGGCGGGTCGATGACGGGGAGGGCGGAGGTGCTCGGGTGCGGCTCCTGGCCCTGCACCGCGAGCGGTCCGGCCGGCACGTCGACGGCGTCCGTGCCGTCAGCGGCGGCCGTGGCGAGATAGCCGTCGTCCGTGATGACCCCGCGCACCTCCGCCTCGCCGAAGACGACATCGGCGCGCTCCTGCGGGTCGTCGGCGTCCACCGGCACGTAGGCGGCGCCCGCCGCGAGCACGCCGAGGATCGCCAGGTAGAGGTCTCGGCTGCCGGAGGTCATCCGCACGCCGACGCGGTCGCCGCGGCGCACCCCTGCCTCGCGAAGCCGCGCCGCCGTGGCGAGCACGCGGGCGAGCAGCTCGCGGTAGCTCAGCGCGCCGCGGGCGTCCTCGATCGCCGAGCCCTGCGGGTTGGCGGCGGCGGACTCCCGCAGGATGTCGATGAGCGTCCGCGGCGCGGGCGCGCGGTCCAGCGCCGAGAGGATCGCGGGCTCGGCGGTGGTGTCAGTCACGGCGGCAACCGTAGAAGCAGCCGGTTACCGGCCGGTGAACGTCAGCCCTCACCGAGCGCGTGCAGGAGCTGGGCCTTGTTCATCCGCGAGTAGCCTTGGATGCCCTGCGCCTTCGCCCGGTCGCGCAGGTCGCGGAATGTGGGGATGCCCGTGCTCGCCGCCGGGGCCGACGCGGCCGTGCGCGCCCGCTCGCGGGCCGTCTGGGCCTTCGCCTTGGCGTCCTTGGCCGCCTGCTCCGCCGACTTGCGGGCCCGCTGCGAGGCCTTCTTCGCGTCCTTCGCCGCTTGCTCCAGCGCAGCGGCGAGGTCCTCGGCCTCCTTGCGGGTCTTCTTGTCGAGCTTCTTGACCAGCCGCTGCGCCTCGTCGACAGCGGCCCTCGCGGTGATCAGGGCCTTCTCGGCGTCCTTCTCCGCCTTCTTCTTCGCCACCTGCTCCTCCTTCGTCCCGTCCGGCACGTGCAGCCAACCATACGACCGAGGGGGTGCCCTGCGCGCTAGTCGGATCCGTATTCGCCGAGGAGCCGCACGAGCGCGTCCAGAATGGGCCGCTGCCCCTTGGCGAGCTTCTCGTGCGCGACAGCGACCGGATGCCAGCCGGCGTCGTCCACCTCGGGGTACGTCCGGACGACGCCGGAGTGCGGCGGCCACTCCAGCTCGAACTCGTTGCTGACCAGCTCCGCGAGCTCGAAGTCGGCCTCCGCCGCGAACACCACGAAGGTCTTGCTCGACGCGCGGAACTCGCCGAGCGGGACGTACACGGCGTCGGGAGAGGGCGTACCCATCTCCTCGGCGAACTCGCGCCGGGCCGCGGCGAGGTCGTCGACATCGTCCTCCTCGACCAGTCCCTTCGGCAGCGTCCAGGCGCCCTCGTCCTTGCGCGCCCAGAACGGGCCGCCCATGTGCGCGATCCACACCTCACGGGCGGCCGTCCCGCGGCGGTGCAGCAGGATCGCCGCACTGCGAACCGCCATCAGGCCGACCTCTCCTCGAGCAGGGTCTTCAGCTCCGCCACCTGGCGGGACAGCTCCCGGATCTGCCCGCGGGTGGCCGCCCGCATGTCGATCTCGGTCTGCGCGACCCGCTCGACGATCCAGGAGGCCAGCGTCGCCGTCACGATGCCGAGCGTCGCGATGCCGCCGATCATCAGGCCGACCGCGACGAGCCTGCCCACCTCGGTGACCGGGACGTAGTCGCCGTAGCCGACCGTCGAGATGGTCTCGAAGGCCCACCAGATGGCCTGCGGGAAGGTCTCGATGTGCGCGTGCGGGCTCCCGCGCTCGGCGTCCAGCGCCGCCAAGGCGGCCGTGAACACCAGCAGGGCGACCGCGCCCGCGACATAGACGATCACGCGCCCACGGAACGCGGCGCCTGCGCTTCGCTGCAGGATGGCGAGGATCGTCACCAGCCGCAGCAGCCGCAGGGGCCGCAGCATCGGCAGCACGACGATGGCGAGATCGAACAGGTGCGTGTAGAACCAGCGCCATCGCTGCGGGGCGAGGGCGAGGCACACGAAGTAGTCGAGCAGGAAGACGACCCAGGTGATCCAGATCACTGTCTCAGCGACGACGAGCTGTGCCCCGTGGAGGTCGCCGATGACCTCCCAGGCGTAGGCGGCGAGGAACACCGCGGCGGCGGCAGTGAGTGGCCACTCGGTGAGGTGGCGCCAGCGTTGGAGTGTCATGTCCACACAGTAGGACCGTCTGCGAGAACCGTCACGCGGCGTCACCGGCTTCTGCCGTGCGGCTAACGTGGAGACGTGAACTCCGGCGACGCATGGGTGGAAGGTCCGAACGGCGAGCGCTTCTGGGGCCGCTTCGGCGCCGCTGGTCTGCTCGTCCACGACCTACGGCGCGGCGTGCTGCTCCAGCACCGCGCCGACTGGAGCCACTTCGGCGGCACCTGGGGCCTCCCGGGCGGCGCCAGGCACGAGGGCGAGACCGCCGTGGAGGGCGCCCTGCGGGAGGCCGCGGAGGAGGCGGCCGTGCCCGCGGACGCGGTGCAGGTGCTGTTCGAGAGCGTGCTCGACCTCGGCTTCTGGTCGTACACGACCGTGGTCGCTCAGGCGGTGCGCGCGTTCGAGCCGCACATGGCCGACGTGGAGAGCATCGAACTGCGCTGGGTGTCGGTTCCGGAGGTCGCTGACCTGCCGTTGCATCCCGGCTTCGGCGCGGCCTGGCCGGAACTGCGGTCGCGGCTGGCGGCGCTGGCGGGCTGAGAGCCGTAGCTCCGAGCCCTCAGGACGCGATGCGCGGCCAGAGCAGCGCAGGTGCGACGTCGTCGCAGCCGTCCGGCAGCCCGACGTACGGCCCTGCGCCCGGATACGGCGCCTGACCCGGATAGCCCGGCGCGCCCGGGTAGCCCGGATTCCCCCGGTACGGGTGCTCGTCGTCCATGAACAGGCGGTCGCCGTGCACGGTTCCGAGGTAGGAGCCGCCCGGGGTCACCGCGATGTCGTCGGACCAGGGGAACCAGCCGATCCAGTCGCCCTCGGAGTTGAACAGCCAGCGCGATTGCGGATCGGGTCGGTACGCGATCCACACTCCCTGGGAGTCGTGCAGGTACTCTGTCATCGTCGCTCGCCTTTCGGGTCGGCATCGCTTAAAGTGACGTTTCCTCACTATAGCGGGAAGTGTCGTCCGCTGCATGCAGAATTAGGGAGTGCAACTCCTACTCGACCGCGTCGCTCCTGGCCTAGTCGTGGTGATCCGTCCGGACGGTGACGACCCCGGGCGCACCGAGCTCGCGGAGGCCGACCTGCCGGAGTTCATCCGGCGCGAGGAGGCGGCGTCGCGGCCGCGCTGGGTCTGGGACGACACCCGCGCCTGGTACCCGCGGCTGTTGCAGGCGGGCGTCCGTGTCGAGCGCTGCGTGGACCTGCGGCTCAGCCACGCGATCCTGCGGGCCTCGACGCTCACCGCGGGCTCCGCGCTCGCAACGGCCGCGCCGGGGCCGTGGGACGCCGCCCGCGTGCTGGAGGACGCGCCCGAGCCTTCGGCCGCGACTCTCTTCGACCTCGACCACCCGGCCGAGACGACCCGGCCCTCCATCGAGCACGAGTTCGCCGCGCAGCAGGAGGCCGTCGCGGGCAGCGCGGAGCCCGGCCGGCTCCGCCTCCTGCTCGCCGCCGAGTCGGCCGGAGCGCTGATCGCGGCAGAGATGCAGCACGCGGGCCTCCCGTACAGCGTCGAGCGGCACGACGAGCTGCTGCGCGCCGTCCTCGGCCCGCGCCCGCGCTACGGGCGGCCGGAGGCGCTCGAGGCCGTGGCGGCGGAGATCCGCACGGCCCTGGAGTCGCCCGACCTCAATCCCGACAGCCCGCCCGAGCTCCTCAAGGCGCTCCAGCGCGCTGGCCTGATGGTGACCTCGACCCGGTCGTGGGAGCTGCGCGAGCTCGACCACCCCGCGATCCCGGCGGTGCTGAAGTTCAAGAAGCTCGCCAGGCTGCACGCGGCGAACGGCTGGAGCTGGCTCGACGCCTGGGTGCGCGACGGGCGCTTCCGGCCGGACTACATCCCGGGCGGCGTCGTCACCGGTCGCTGGGCCACGCGCGGCGGCGGCGCCCTCCAGCTCCCCAAGGAGGTCCGCGGCGCGGTCGTCGCCGACCCCGGCTGGAAGCTCGTGGTCGCCGACGCCGCCCAGCTCGAGCCGCGCAT
Source organism: Leifsonia sp. NPDC056665 (assembly GCF_042791795.1). Lineage (NCBI taxonomy): Bacteria > Bacillati > Actinomycetota > Actinomycetes > Micrococcales > Microbacteriaceae > Leifsonia > Leifsonia sp. NPDC056665. Next base: position 406,249 of record NZ_JBHTXK010000001.1, on the reverse strand, counting down.
CCTCACCGGACTCGCCGGTGACACCGCGATGGCGGAGGCCGGACGCGGCCGCGACCTCTACGCGGGCATCGTGGCGAGCGGGGCGGTGGAGGAGCGCGCCCAGGCCAAGGTGGCCATGCTCGGCGCCATGTACGGCGCGACGACGGGCGACAGCGGCCGGCTGATGCCGCGGCTGGCGCGTGCTTACCCGCGAGCCGTGCGGCTCGTGGAGGACGCCGCGCGCACGGGGGAGCGGGGCGACATCGTGACCTCCCGGCTCGGCCGCAGCTCCCCGCGGCCCGGCGGGAGCTGGCAGGCCGCCCAGTCGGCGGCCTCCGGAGCCGAGTCCACCCCGGCCGAGGAACGCAGGGCGCGCAGCCAGGCGCGCGACTGGGGCCGCTTCACGCGCAACTTCGTCGTGCAGGCCAGCGCCGCCGAGTGGGCGCTGTGCTGGATGGCTGAGCTGCGCAACCGGCTCGCCCGGCTGACCCCGGCGGGCGCGGACTTCACCGCCGGCCCGCACCTGGTGTACTTCCTGCACGACGAGGTCATCGTCCACACCCCCGCGGAGTCGGCGGAGGCCGTCGCCGCCGAGGTCCGCGCCTCGGCCGAGGCCGCCGGGCGGCTGCTCTTCGGCGGCTTCCCCGTCGACTTCCCGGTCACCGCCGCCGTGGTCGACAGCTACGGCGAGGCCAAGTAGGCGCGGAGGCCGAGTAGGCGCGGGAATGGGGGAGTGTCGCGCTTGGTTGCACCCACCGACCTGACAGAGGATGGAGACCATGACCGACACCGCAGCCCTCGCCGACCCCGACGCCGTCCTCGCGCGCTACCACTCCCGCCGCGAGCAGGCCGTCACGGCCCCGCAGGGCAACCTGGCGCTCGTGAACACCCAGTCGATCACCGGTGAGCCGAGCTCCGAGCAGCCGGTCTGGGGCGTTCCCGGACTCTGGTCGCCGCTTCCGGCGGGCCAGTCCGGCCTGAAGGTCACCGCGATCGCCACGGACAACGTCTTCGTGGACGAGGTGCTGGTCGACGGCTCCGCGATCGTGCGCGGCAAGGACGACCCGCACCCGGGCGCCGTCCGCTTCAGCGACACCGTCACCGCCTTCGTCATCGCGAACGAGCAGGGCGAGTACGCGCTGCGGGTGTGGGACGCCCAGTCGGAGGACATCCAGAACTTCGGCACGATCGACGCCTTCCCGTTCAGCCCCGAGTGGATCATCACCGCGACGTTCTCGCCGATCGAGGGCGGCAAGACGGTCGGCTTCGAGCACCTCAAGGACGACGGCGCGACCCGGGACATGGTCATCCCGGGCGAGATCACCTTCAGCAAGGACGGCGTCGACTACAATCTCGCCGCCTTCAAGGCGGGCCGCGCGCTGCAGCTCGTCTTCTCGGACACCACGAACGGCGACAGCACCTACTCGGTCGGCCGCTTCCTGTTCGTCGTCCCGAACGAGGACGGCACGGTGACGCTCGACTTCAACCTCGCCGTGCTGCCGCCGTGCGCGTTCAGCTACAACTTCAACTGCCCGCTGCCTCCCGCGCAGAACCGCTTCGCGGTGCCGATCGAGGCCGGCGAGAAGAACGTCCTGAACAAGGACGGCGCCCTCCTCCACTGACAGCTGGTCGAAGGGCACGTAAACGCCCCTAAAACGCGGTTTTAGGGGCGTTTACGTGCCCTTCGGCGTCAGGAGTCGGGTCAGTCGAGGGCGGCGGCGGGCTTGCGGCCGCGGCGGGGGCGCTCGGGGCAGCGCGGCTGCACCAGCGCGCCGGGGTGCGCAGCGAGGGCCTTGGCGACCTCGTCCAGCCACTCGATCGCGGCGCGCGCGCCGAGCTCGGCCGCGCGGTTGGCGGCGAGCACCGCCCGCGAGTCCGCGTCGTGCGTCAGCTCCCGGATGCGCTCGGCGAAGGCCGCGCGGTAGTCCGCGACGACCACGGCCGCGTCCGCGCCGTCGAGCGAGGCGGCGACGAGCACCTGGTCCTGCATCTCGTCCCAGTCCGGACGCACGTCCCGCGGACCGGCGGTCAGCCACGTCCTGGCCTCATCGGCTCCCGCGTCCGTGAGCCGATAGAGCGGGAGGCCGTCGTCCGTCTCACCCGCCGGCTCGACCAGCCCCTGCTCGGTCATCCGGTCGAGCGTGGAGTACACCTGCCCGGCGTTGAGAGTGCGGCGGTTGGCCGCGCGCAGGAGGAACTCGTTCTGGAGCTGGGAACCGTAGGCGGGGCCCTGGGTCAGCACCGCGAGGAAACCATACTGAACCGACATACCCGGTATGCTATTCCGCTCTCTGCCGTGTGGCACGCAGGAATCGCCGAATCACAATCTTGTAACTCGGGCGCGTTGTCCGGCATAATCGCGGTAGTCAACTTCATAGGAGTCATGGCACTCGTTCGCGGTCGTAGGGGAAGACGTACCGACGAAGGAGGAAAACCATGACGGCTCACGCAGCTCGAGGAGTGCTCTACGTGCACTCCTCTCCCGGCGCGCTCTGCCCTCACATCGAGTGGGCGGCGGGACGCGCTCTCGGTCGCGCCGTCAACTTCACCTGGGAGACGCAGCCGGTGCTCAGGGGCGCCCAGCGCACCGAGTTCTTCTGGGACGGCCCCCAGGGCACCGGAGCGCGCCTGGCGACCGCCCTGCGCGGCTGGGAGCACCTCCGTTACGAGGTGACGGAGGACGCCGGACTCGGCACCGACGGCGGCCGCTGGATGCACACCCCCGATCTCGGCATCTTCTTCGCCCAGACCGACACCGCGGGCAACACCGTGGTGCCGGAGGACCGCGTCCGCTACGCGATGGAGGTCGCCGGCTCCAACCCGCTCGAACTGCACCGCGAGCTGCGGCTCGCGCTCGGCCAGGCGTGGGACGACGAGCTGGAGCCGTTCCGGCGCGCCCACGACGACACCTCGGTGATCTGGCTGCACAAGGTCGGCTAGCAGACTCCCGCGACGGGCCAGGCTACGCCGTCCGCACGCGGTGACAGAAGAAGGCCCCGGTCATCCGACCGGGGCCTTCTTCAACGCCTGCGCTCAGACGGAGCGGATCGCGACGACGGCGTTGTGGCCGCCGAAGCCGAAGGAGTTGCTGATCGCGAGCTGCGGGCCCTCGCCGAGCGGCTGCGGCTCGCGGGAGACCTTCAGCGGGATCGCCGGGTCTTGCTCCGTGATGTTGATCGTCGGGGGAGCGACGCGGTCGCGCAGCGCGAAGATCGTGAAGACGGCCTCCAGCGCGCCGGTGCCGCCGAGCAGGTGACCGGTCGACGCCTTCGTGGCCGACACCGGGATGTCGTGCACCCGCTCGCCGAACACCTCGCGGAGAGCGACATACTCGGCAGGGTCGCCGACCGGAGTGCTGGTGGCGTGTGCGTTGATGTGGGTCACCTCGTCGGGGGAGGCGCCCGCCTTCTCTAGGGCGAGCCGCAGCGCGCGGATGGCCCCGCGGCCCTCCGGGTCGTTCGCGGTGATGTGGTAGGAGTCGGCCGTCACGCCGCCGCCGACGATCTCCGCGTAGATGTGGGCGCCGCGGGCGAGCGCGTGCTCCTCGGTCTCCAGCACCAGGCTGGCCGCTCCCTCGCCCATGACGAAGCCGTCGCGGTCGACGCTGTACGGACGGGAGGCCGTCGCCGGGTCGTCGTTGCGGCGCGACAGCGCCTGCATCGACGCGAACGACGCGACCGTGATCGGGTGGATGGCGGACTCGGTGCCGCCGGCGATGACGACATCGGCGAGACCGGCCTGGAGGTGCTCGTACGCGTTGACGAGCGACTCGGTGCTCGACGCGCAGGCGGAGGCGACGGTGCGGGCGAACGCACGGGCCTCGAAGTGCATGGAGACCGCGGCGGACGCGGCGTTGGGCATGAGCATCGGCACGGTCATCGGCAGGACGCGGCGGGGGCCGCGCTCGCGCAGGGTGTCCCAGGCGTCGAGGAGGGTCCACACGCCGCCGATGCCGGTGGCGTAGTCGACGCCGAGGCGCTCGGGGGCGACCTCGGGGGCGCCGGCGTCGGCCCAGGCCTCCATCGCCGAGACCAGCGCGAACTGGCTGGACGGGTCGAGCCGCTTGGCGGTCGGCCGGTCGAGGATGGTGTCGGGCCGCACGAGCGCCTCGGCGGCGAAGGTGACGGGCAGCTCCAGCTCGGCCACCCAGTCGTGGGTGAGGCTGCGGGCGCCGGACTTCCCGGCCAGCAGGCCGGCCCAGCTCTCGGGGGCGGTGCCACCGAGCGGGGAGGATGCGCCCACGCCAGTGACGACGATCTTCTTGGTCATAACGGCAACTCCGTGTAGTAGGAACAACGGTGCAACGCGCAGCGCGCTGCTCCCCGCGCGGGCGCAACCTCGGGGGAGGCCCGCCCGCGCGTAGGAAGTTTCTTCGTGCGGTGCTTAGGCGTCCTGCGCCTTGACGATGAACTCGACAGCGTCACCGACGGTCTTCAGGTTCTTGACCTCTTCGTCCGGGATCTTCACATCGAACTTGTCCTCGGCGTTGACCACGATGGTCATCATCGAGATCGAGTCGATGTCGAGGTCGTCGGTGAACGACTTGTCCAGCTCAACCGTGTCGGTCGCGATGCCGGTCTCGTCGTTGATCAGCTCGGCCAGGCCGGCAAGAACTTCTTCGGTGGACAATGCCATTGTTTTCTCCTTGAGGGGGTGTCGTTTTGACCGTTGATCAGTCTAGGGCAGGCCCTAGGGGAGCACGACGACCTGCGCGCCGAATACCAGACCGGCGCCGAAGCCGATCTGGAGCGCGAGGCCGCCGGACAGTTCGGGGTGCTCCTGCAGGAGCCGGTGCGTGGCGAGCGGGATCGAGGCCGCGGACGTGTTGCCCGTCGTCTCGATGTCGCGCGCGATCGCGACCGTCTCCGGCAGCTTGAGCTGCTTGGCGAACTCGTCGACGATGCGCATGTTCGCCTGGTGCGGGATGAAGGCCGCGAGCTGGTCCGGGGTGACGCCGGCGGCGTCGAGCGCCTGCTTGGCGACCTTCGCCATCTCCCAGACCGCCCAGCGGAAGACGGTCTGGCCGTCCTGGCGGAGGGTCGGCCACGGGGCCTCGCCGTCGCGGAACTCGGTGAGCGTTCCGTCCATCCCGACGGCGCCGGCCTTGGAGCCGTCGGAGCCCCAGACCGTCTTGGCGATGCCCGGGTACTCGCTCGGGCCGATGACCACGGCGCCCGCGCCGTCGCCGAGCAGGAACGAGATGGTGCGGTCGGTCGGGTCGACCACGTCGGAGAGCTTCTCCGCGCCGACGACGAGCGCGTAGTGCGCCTGCCCGGTGCGGATGAGCGCGTCGGCCTGGGCGACGGCGTACGCGTACCCGGCGCAGGCCGCGTTCATGTCGTAGGCGGCGGCCGGGTTGGCGCCGACGTTGTCGGCGAGCACGGCGGCAAGCGACGGGGTCTGCCGCGGGTTGGAGATCGTCGCGACGATGACCGCGTCGATCAGCTTCGGGTCGACGCCGGACTTCTCGATCGCCTCCTTCGACGCCTCGGTCGCGAGGTCGACGGCGCCGACGTCATGGCTGGCCCTGGTGCGGGTGATGATGCCGGTGCGCTGCCGGATCCACTCGTCGGACGAGTCGATCGGCCCGATCAGGTCGTCATTGGGCACCACCAGGTCGCCGCGGGCGGCGCCGATGGAGAGGATGCGGGTGTATTGCGGCCCGTGGGACTGCTGCAGGGTGGGGTGGGTCATGATCTGCGGTCCTCCTAGGCGGCCTGGTCGATGAGGTCGAACGCGGCGGGCAGGTCGTCGGGGGTCTTCACCGCGACGGCGGGGACGCCCTTCAGCCCGCGCTTGGCGAGCCCGACGAGGGCGCCGGCGGGCGCGACCTCGATGATGCCGGTGACGCCGGCCTCCTGGAAGGCCGCCATGTCGAGGTCCCAGCGCACCGGCGAGGAGACCTGGCCGACGAGCATGCGCAGGAACTCGGCGCCGTCGGTGACCTCTGAGCCGTCCTTGTTCGTCCAGAGCCGCAGCGTCGGGTCGTTCGTGGCGAGGCCGGCGGCGAACTCCTCCAGCGCCGGGACGGCCGGGGCCATGTAGCGCGTGTGGAACGCGCCGGCGACCTGCAGCGGGATGACCCTGGCGCGGGCGGGCGGCTCCTCGGCGAGCTTCGCGAGCGCGTCGAGGTCGCCCGCGACGACGATCTGGCCGCCGCCGTTGTAGTTGGCGGGGGAGAGGCCGAGTGCGTCGAGCTTCGCGAGCAGCTCGTCCTCGTCGGCGCCGATCACGGCGCTCATGCCCGTGCGCACCTTTGCGGCGGCGCGGGCCATCGCGGCGCCGCGCTCCCGGACGAACGCGACAGCGTCGGTCTCGGACAGCACACCGGCGCCTGCAGCGGCCGTGAGCTCGCCGACCGAGTGACCGGCGATGCCGCCGACCTTCTCGCGGCGGCCGTCGGCGAGGAGCGCAGAGAGCGTCAGCAGCCCGGCGGACACGATCAGCGGCTGGGCCACCGCGGTGTCGCGGATGGTGTCCGCGTCACTCACCGTGCCGTGCGCGACGAGGTCGATGCCGACCGCGTCGGAGATGCGGGTGAGCTGGTCACGGAACGACGGTTCGGTGAGCCACGGGTCGAGGAAGCCGGGGGTCTGGGAACCCTGCCCCGGGCACGCGATGACGATCACGGGTTCAAGTCTGCCAATCTTCCGCCGCGCGGATGTGTCGGATGTGGATGAACTATGCGCCGAAGCTTTGTGGATGTCTACAACGAGCGGATATCAGTGCTTCCGCGGCGCGTCCGGCTCGTTGATCGAGCCCACGATGAGCGCAGCCTGCAGGATGAGCGCCTCCCTGGCACCGGTGGCGTCCCAGCCGATGACCTCGGAGACGCGCTTCAGCCGGTAGCGCACGGTGTTCGGATGCACGAACAGCTCGCGCGCGGTGGCCTCCAGCGACCTCCCGTTGTCCAGGTAGCACCACAGCGTCGTGAGGAGTTCCGTGGAGTACGCCTGCAACGGCCGGTAGATGCGGCTGATCAGCGTGGCCCGCGCGAGCCCGTCGCCCGCGAGCGCCCGCTCGGGGAGCAGGTCGTCGGCGTGCACGGGCCGCGGGCAGTTGCGCCACGCCTTGGCGACGGCGAAGCCGGCCAGGGCGGCCTTGGCGCTCTTGGAGGCGTCCACCAGGCTCGCGACCTCGTGGCCGAGCACCAGGTGGCCCGGCCCGAAGCCCGGCTCGAGCTGCTGCGCGATCTCCAGGAAGCTGACCGCGGGAGCTGCGCCGATGGCGTCCTCGTTCGGGGTGTCGGCAGGGAGGGCCCGGCCGATGACCAGCACCAGCCGGCTGCCCTGCACGCCGATCAGCACGTCGGCGGACATGTGCCTGGCCGTGCGGCGCAGCTGGTCGACGTCGAGCATCTTGGGGGCGGTGCCCACCAGGACGCTGACCTCGCCGTGACCGTGCCAGCCGAGCGCGGCGATCCGGCTGGGCAGCTCGTCGTCGTACTCGCCGGTGAGGATGCTGTCGACCACCAGGGCCTCCAGGCGCGCGTCCCAGAGGCCGCGGGCCTCGGCGGCGCGGGCGTACACGTCGGCCGCGGCGAACGCGATCTCGCGCGAGTACAGGAGGATGGCCTCCTTCAGCGACTCGTTGCCGCCGCTCTTCACGCGCTCCTCGACCACCTCCACGGTGATCTTGATGAGCTGGAGGGTCTGCTGCAGGCTGACGCTCCGGAGCAGCTCACGAGGAGCCGCCCCGAAGACGTCGGCCGCGATCCACGGCGTCGAGCGCGGGTCGTCGAACCACGAGATGAACGAGGAGATGCCTGCCTGGGCGACCAGCCCGACCGCGCTGCGGCGGCCGGGGGGCATGTCCCGGTACCAGGGGAGCGTGTCCTCCAGCCGCTTCAGCGTGGTCGTCGCGAGTTCGCCCGAGATCTTGCGCAGCCACGCAAGCGTCTCGGCCTTCGTCCTCTCGTGTGCGGTCGCCACGGGCGTCGTTACGCCTCGCCGCCCGCTGTGCCGGTGGTGCCGGCGTTGACGTCGTGCAGCAGGTACTTCTCGATCGCCCAGGCCGGGGCGTTCGGGTCCACCTTGCCCTGGGCCGCGAGCAGCTCCAGGGTGCGGACCACGAGCGACGGGCCGTCGATCTTGAAGAACCGGCGCGCGGCGGCGCGGGTGTCGGAGAAGCCGAAGTCGTCGGCGCCGAGCGTGGCGTACTCACCCGGCACGAACTGACGGATCTGGTCCGGCACCGCGTGCATGTAGTCGGTGACGGCGACGAACGGGCCCTCGGCGCCCTGCAGCTTGCGGGTGACGTACGGCACCTGCTTGTCCTGCTGCGGGTAGAGGAAGTTGTGCTCCTCCGCCGTGAGGCCGTCGCGGCGCAGCTCGCTCCACGAGGTGACGCTCCACACGTCGGCCGACACGCCCCAGTCCTGCGCGAGCAGGTGCTGGGCCTCCAGCGCCCACGGCACCGAGACGCCGGACGCGAGGAGCTGGGCCTTCGGGCCGCCGGTCTCGCCGTCGCGGAGCTTGTGGATGCCGCGGACGATGCCGTCCACGTCCACGCCCTCCGGCTCGGCCGGCTGCACGATCGGCTCGTTGTAGACCGTCAGGTAGTACATGACGTTCGGGTTCGGGTGCGAGTCGCCGTACATCCGCTCGAGGCCGGCGCGGACGATGTGCCCGATCTCGTAGCCGTAGGCGGGGTCGTAGGAGACGACGGCCGGGTTCGTCGAGGCGAGCAGCAGCGAGTGGCCGTCCGCGTGCTGCAGGCCCTCGCCGGTCAGCGTGGTACGGCCGGCGGTGGCGCCGATCATGAAGCCGCGCGCCATCTGGTCGCCAGCCGCCCACATCGCGTCGCCGGTGCGCTGGAAGCCGAACATCGAGTAGAAGACGTAGACCGGGATGAGCGGCTCGCCCTGCGTCGAGTACGACGTGCCCACATTGGTGAACGCCGCGAGGGCGCCTGCCTCGTTGATGCCGACGTGGATGATCTGGCCCTGCGGGCTCTCCTTGTATGCCAGGAGCAGCTCGCGGTCGACCGAGGTGTAGTGCTGGCCGTTCGGGTTGTAGATCTTCGCGTTCGGGAAGAACGCGTCCATGCCGAAGGTGCGCGCCTCGTCCGGGATGATCGGGACGATGCGGTGGCCGAAGTCCTTCGCGCGCAGCAGGTCCTTGAGCAGGCGGACGAACGCCATCGTGGTGGCGATCTCCTGCGTGCCTGAGCCCTTCTTGGAGATGGCGTAGGCCGAGTCGTCCGGGAGGGTGAGCTGCGTGTACTTGACGCGGCGCTCCGGCACGTACCCGCCGAGGGCCGCGCGGCGCTCGTGCAGGTACTGGATCGCCTCGTCGTCCGGCCCCGGGTTGTAGTACGGCGGCAGGTACGGGTTCTCCTCGAGCTGCGCGTCGCTGACCGGGATGCGCATGGCGTCGCGGAACGTCTTGAGGTTGTCCAGCGTCATCTTCTTCATCTGGTGGGTCGCGTTGCGGCCCTCGAAGGACGGACCCAGGCCGTAGCCCTTGATGGTCTTGGCGATGATGACGGTGGGCTGGCCCTTGTGCTCGACGGCCGCCTTGAAGGCTGCGTAGACCTTGCGGTAGTCGTGGCCGCCGCGCTTGAGGCCCCAGACCTCGTCGTCGGTGTAGTCCTTGACGAGCTCCAGGGTGCGCGGGTCGCGGCCGAAGAAGTTCTCGCGCACGTAGGCGCCGTTCTCGGTCTTGTAGGTCTGGTAGTCGCCGTCCGGCGTCTGGTTCATCAGGTTGATCAGCGCGCCATCGGTGTCGCGGGCGAGCAGGTCGTCCCACTCGCGGCCCCAGATCACCTTGATGACGTTCCAGCCGGCGCCGCGGAAGTAGCTCTCCAGCTCCTGGATGATCTTGCCGTTGCCGCGCACCGGGCCGTCGAGGCGCTGCAGGTTCGCGTTGATGACGAAGGTCAGGTTGTCGAGCTTCTCGTTCGCCGCCACCTGGAGCTGGCCGCGCGACTCCACCTCGTCCATCTCGCCGTCGCCGAGGAACGCCCAGACGTGCTGGTCGGAGGCGTCCTTGATGCCGCGGTTGGTGAGGTACTTGTTGAGCTGCGCCTGGTAGATCGCGTTGATCGGGCCGAGGCCCATCGACACGGTCGGGAACTGCCAGAACTCCGGCATGAGACGCGGGTGCGGGTACGACGACAGGCCGCCGCCCGCGTGCGACTTCTCCTGGCGGAAGCCGTCGAGCTGGTCGGCGCTCAGCCGGCCCTCGAGGAAGGCGCGGGCGTAGGTGCCGGGGGAGGCGTGGCCCTGGACGAAGATCTGGTCGCCGCCGCCCGGGTGGTCCTGGCCGCGGAAGAAGTGGTTGAAGCCGACCTCGTAGAGCGCGGCGCTCGACGCGTAGGTCGAGATGTGGCCGCCGACGGCGATGCCGGGTCGCTGCGCGCGGTGCACCAGGATGGCCGCGTTCCAGCGGATCCAGGCGCGATAGCGGCGCTCGATCTCCTCGTCGCCGGGGAAGTCCGGCTCGTTCTCGGGGGAGATGGTGTTGATGTAGTCGGTGGTCGGCACCATCGGCACGCCGAGGTGGAGTTCCTTCGAGCGCTTCAGCAGGCTGAGCATGATCTCGCGAGCGCGCTCATGGCCGTGTGCCGCAACCAGTGCGTCGAGGGACTCGCGCCATTCGGCGGTCTCCTCGGGGTCCGAGTCGATGTTATTCATCGAGTACGGGTCCTGGTCGTTTACAGTCACCCTCGACCTCTTTCTTGTGTCGGATGGATCGTGGAAGGAGCGCATCCGCTTGTCGGGTCACGACAAATCTGCGGGCACCATCGTTCAGCCTAGCCGCAACTCGGGACCACCGGTGACCGCTCGGAGGGAGGCCACGGGTTGGCGCTCCCCGCGTCCGGGTCTATGCTGTGTCCTCGTGCGCCGGCCGGGTGGAATCGTCCCCGGAGCGCGTGAAAGGACACGTCTCATGGCTCTGGAGAACGACACCCAGGCTCCCGACTTCGAACTGCTCGACCAGCACGGCCGCTCGGTCCGGCTCAGCGACTTCCGCGGCTCCAAGGCCGTAGCGCTCGTCTTCTTCCCGATGGCGTTCTCGGGCACCTGCACGGGTGAGCTGTGCGCGCTGCGCGACAACCTGGCGATGTTCCAGGATCACCGGGTGGAGCTGCTGGCGATCTCCGTGGACTCCAAGTACACGCTGCGCGCCTGGGTGGAGCAGGAGGGCTACGACTTCAGCCTGCTGGCCGACTTCTGGCCGCACGGCGACATCGCCAAGGAGTACGGCGTCTTCCTGCCGGAGAAGGGCTTCGCCAACCGCGCGACCTTCCTGATCGACGAGACCGGCATCATCCGCGCCTCCTTCATCACCGCGCCGGGGGAGGCGCGCTCGATCGAGGCCTACAAGGCCGCGCTGGAGCTGCTGCCGGCGCACGTGTGAGCGTGCGGCTTCCCCGCTAGGCTGGGAGGCGACCAGGGCCTTTAGCTCAGCTGGTAGAGCGCCACGTTTACACCGTGGATGTCGTCGGTTCGATCCCGGCAGGGCCCACTCGCCTCCCACCCCGCAGCGGACCTAGTCTGTGCCCTGGAGTCGCGCGCGCGACTCGGACGGGGATCGTTTCATGGACGCAGAGGGCGACGGCCCGCAGGAGTACGGGATTTATCCGGAGGACGACTCGATCGAGGAGAACCCGGAGACCGAGGGGACCAACGCGTCGCGGTTCGCGATCGCGGGCGCCCTCGGGGCGACGACTCTGCGAGGTGCGCCCCTCGACGTGGTCGAGCCCGGCATGCTGGAGATGTTCGGCTTCCGAGACGAGCTGCAGGGCGCCGTCGACCGACTGCGCGGCGTCGACAACATCCTCTTTGGGGAGGGCGAGTTTCTCCAGGGGACGGTGCGGGGCGGTTGGCAGCCGCGCGAGGCCCGCCACGAGTCCTGGCGGCGGCTGAACGAAGGCAGCGTGTGGCACCGGCTCACCCTGCTGGCGGCCGGTTTGTGCAGCTCGCTGGAACGCGAGAGCGTCGTCGCCGCCGTCGCCGTGCTCAACGCGCTCCCCGCGTCGCTCGTGATCGACCTCCTCGGGATCGACGCCGACGACCTCCTTTATCCGTTGCCCCTCTCGCTTTCCGAGCCGGCCGTCGAACGCGTCACCTGGCGAAGCGACGCGTGGGCGGCGGAGTCCGCTGACCAGCTCAGCGCGTCCGCGGACGGCGACACTCGGGACGTGCTCCGCCGGCTTCTCCTGCTCGCGTTCGAGCGTATTCGTGCGGCGCTGCGGTCACCCGACGACGTCGTGCGCGAACTGGCGGCCGTGGCGTGGCTCCGCGCGATCGCCGTGGACGACCGCGTCGAACAGGCGGGGGACGACGCCGAGACAGGAGCGAACGACGAGGAGGCGGGTGGCAGCGTACCGCCCGCAGACGTCCCCGATGGCGCCCCTCCTGGAACGGCGCCGGCCGCGCCCGCACGGCTCAGCACGCTCATCCACGGCACCTGGGCCTGGCAGGCGGACTGGTGGTACCCCGGGGGCGACTTTCACACCCATGTCCTGAACGGCCTCCGTCCCGCGCTGTACGACGCGGGGATGCCGTTCTCCTGGTCGGGCGAGCTCAGTGGGCAGCATCGTGCGATCGCAGCGCGACGCCTCAAGGAGTGGCTCACCACCGCTACCGGCGGCGCCGGTGTCGGCACCGTGTTCGCGCACAGCTACGGCGGCGAGGTGGCCGCCCGCGCCGTGAACAACGGCTGCCCCATCCCGCAGCTCGTGCTGTTGAGCGCACCGATTCACCGGCATCACCGCCGGGCGCTCCCGCTCATCCCCGACGTGGTGGACATCCGGCTGCGGTTCGACCTCGTGCTGACCGGCGCGCTCGCGAAGCAGCGGCTCCGGGGCCCGCGCGTGCGGAACCGGATCATCTCGAAGGCCTTCTGGCAGCACGGCGTGACGCATGATCCGGCGCTGTGGCACGGCGAGGGGCTCGACGCGTTCGTCGGACCCTAGACTCCCGCACATGCCGCCAGGCCCCTACCGCTGGTTCGTCATCGCCGAGCTGATCCTCGCGGCCGTGACCTTCGTCGCCCTCCTCTTCGTCGTCGCCCCCTACGGCGGCCGCCACGGCCGCCCCGGCTGGGGCCCGACCGTCCCCGCACGCGTCGGCTGGATCGTGATGGAGGCCCCCGCGAGCCTCGCCTTCCTGGCCTTCTACCTGCTCGGCGCGCACCGTGCCGACCTCGTGCCCCTGCTGTTCCTGCTGCTCTGGCAGGCGCACTACGTGCAGCGCGCCTTCGTCTACCCGCTGCTCATGCGTTCCGGCTCGCGGATGCCGGTGCTCGTGATGCTGCTGGCCATCCTGTTCAACCTGCTCAACGCGTGGGTGAACGCGCGCTGGATCTCCGAGTACGGCGACTACCCGGTGTCGTGGCTGGGCGATCCGCGGTTCTGGATCGGTGTCGCCCTGTTCGCGGCCGGCTACGCGCTCAACGTCGGCTCCGACCGCATCCTGCGGAGGCTGCGGCGAACCGGGGCCGGGTACCGCATCCCGCACGGCGGCGGCTTCCGGTTCGTGTCCAGCCCGAACTACCTCGGCGAGATGGTGGAGTGGACCGGCTGGGCCGTCGCCACCTGGTCCGTCGCGGGGCTCGCGTTCGCGCTCTACACGGTTGCCAACCTCGCGCCGCGGGCGATGGCGAACCACCGCTGGTACCGGGAGACCTTCCCCGATTACCCCTCCGACCGCCGTGCGCTGCTGCCGTTCCTCCTATGACACCCCCGCTGTCGGACGCCCGCCGTACCGTTGGCGTGTGAAGGACGGGGTGACGTGACCGAGAACGTCGCGCAGTGGTGGGCACGCAGGCAGTGGTCGAAGGGCCTCCCGGTGCCCTACGCCGTCGGCGCCTACCGCGCCGACTGGCAGCGCTATCCGACCGTGGTGCGCCAGTTCCATCCCGAGCTCAACGCCGGGATCGTGCTCAGCCAGATCCCGCCCGCCGCGGACGTCTACGTGCAGTGGGAGTGCGACGCCGGCCACCGCTTCATCGCCACGCCGGAGGAGCAGCGTTCCCGTCCTGGCGGCACCCGGCGGCGGTCGGCCTGGTGCCCGTGGTGCAGCGAGGAGGCGGTCCCGCGCCGCGTGCGGACGCCGGAGCCCGACGCGGGGCTGCACGTCTGCGGCCACGCGCGCGACCTGCGACGCATCGAGAACGACCCGGACGACGACCGCTGCTACCTCTGCCGGAGGCTCGACCGCACGTCGATGACACGGGAGGAGTTGATCGCGCTGGCGGCGCCCGGCTCGCGCGTCGCCCTCTCGCACGAGAACGGCACCGCCACCCGCTACTCGTGGCAGTGCTCCAACGGACATCCCAGCTACTCCGCCACGGTCGAGCGCATCCTCGGCGGCCGCCGCTGCCCGGTCTGCCGGAACGCGCGCCGCGGGGCGGACCGGGTGCCGGTCGGAGAGGCCTTCCTCAGCGAGCTCGCCCCGCGCCCGGCGTCGGCGGCCGAGCCCGAGCTGAAGCGCCGTCTGGCCGCCCGGCTCGCGGTCGACCTGAGCCTCAACGCGGTCCGGGTCGCCCGGCCGTTCAACAACCAGCTCGAGGTCTGGCCCGACATCGTCGTCCCCGAGCTGCGCGTCGCCATCGAGTACGACACCATCGGCCGGCACGGGCTGGAGCACGTGGGCCCGCGGGAGGCCTCCGACCGCCGCAAGGACCGCCTCCTGCGCGCCGCCGGCTGGGAGGTCGTGCGGGTGCGCTGCTCGCCGCTCGCACCGCTCGGCCCCCACGACGTCGTCGCGTCCGGGGTGACGGACGCGGTGGTCGAGCGTGTTCTCGCGGCGCTGGGCGCGATCCGCGGCGAGCTGTTCGTCGCCGCCTACCTTGCCTGAAAGGCCTCGCGCGCCTCGGCCTTCCCGCCCGGGCGGCCCACTGACTAGCCTGAAACCTGAGCCGCGCACCGTGCGCGCGCACGAAGGGAGATCCCACGATGCCGTCGATCTTGAACCCGTACCTCAACTTCCGCACGCAGGCCCGCGACGCGATGGACTTCTACCAGTCCGTCTTCGGCGGCACCCTCCAGCAGAGCACCTTCGCCGAGTTCGGGATGAGCCAGGACCCGGACGACGCGAACCTGATCATGCACTCGCAGCTCACCACCGACGCGGGCTTCACGATCATGGCGGCCGATGTGCCGGCCCACATGGACCTCAAGGAGGGCTCGCAGATCTCGGTGTCGCTGAGCGGCGACGACGAGGCCCAGCTCTCCGGCTACTACGACAAGCTGGTCGACGGCGGCACCGTCGTCGAGCCGCTCTCCAAGGCGCCGTGGGGCGACAGCTTCGGGATGCTGGTCGACCGGTTCGGCGTGCAGTGGCTGGTGAACATCGCGGGGGCCGCGCCGACCGCCTGAGAGCGGTCCGGGGAGTCGCTCCACCACCCATTCCCGGGGGAGGGTCCGCGGCGTTATGGTGCTCCCGGATCGAGCCGGTCGATCCGGGAGGGGAAGACGTCATGTGCCGTTGGCTCGCGTACTCCGGGGAGGCGCTGAAACCCGCCGTCCTGGTCCTGGACGCGCAACACTCGCTGGTCGCGCAATCGCTGAACTCGCCGCTCGGCGCCGAGACGGTGAACGGCGACGGCTTCGGCTTCGGGTGGTACCCGGAGGGCTCGAAGGCGGGCAGCACGCCCGCGCTGTTCCATTCCACCGAGCCCGCCTGGAACGACGAGAACCTGCGCGAGCTCACCAACTCGATCGCGAGCCCTCTCTTCTTCGGGCACGTGCGCGCGGCGGGAGGGCCGCCCATCCAGCAGACGAACTGCCATCCGTTCCGCTACGAGAACTGGATGTTCATGCACAACGGCTTCCTCGACGGCTTCGGGAAGATGAAGCGCGACCTGACCTTCTCCGTCGACGAGTCGCTGTACCCGCTGATCCACGGCACCACCGACTCGGAGGTGATGTTCTACCTGGCTCTGACGAACGGGCTCCAGGACGACCCGATCGGCGCGATGACGAAGACCATCCAGCGGGTAGAGGAGGTGGGGGAGTCGAAGGGCATCCGCTTCCCGATGCAGGGGACCATCGCACTGTCCGACGGCGCAACGCTCTGGGCGTTCCGCTACTCCACGTCGGGACGCAGCCGCAGCCTGTATCACTCCGTCGCGATCCCGGAGCTGCGCGAGATGTACCCGGATGCCGCCCGCCTGGAGATGTTCGGGGACAAGGCGAAGGTCGTGGTGTCCGAGCCGCTCAACGACATCCCCGGCACGTTCGTGGAAGTGGGGGAGTCCACGGTGGCCATCCTCACCGACGACGGCTACCACCACGAGCCGTTCATTGCGCGCGCCGACGCCTGACGACGAAAGGCCCTGACCACAGCGAAAGGCGGGGACGACCTGAGTCGTCCCCGCCTTCATCGCCTCCCGGTCAGGCCCGGCGTCGCCGCAGGAACCGGAATCCGATCGCGCCTCCGCCGAGGGCCAGGAGGATCGCGCCGAACCAGACGAGGGTGTCCACGTCCAGGCCCGTCGAGGCGAGCCCACCCAGGGCGGCCCGAGCCGTCGACGGAGGGGACGTGACCCGGCCCGAGCCGGACTCGCCGTCCGCGACCGCCGTGTTGGTCACGGTTGCCGCCCGCCGATCGGCGTCGGTGAGCGTGTACGTCGCCGTGCAGACGATCGACGCGGCGGGAGCGAGCGAGGCCGCCCCGTCCGGGCAGTCGACGCCGGGGAAGCCGCCGGTGCCGGTGAAGTCGCCCTCCGCGATGGACACGCCGGTGACCGTCACGTTCCCGGTGTTGGTCACCGTGAAGCGGTAGTCGATCGTGGAGGCGTTCACCGTGGCGCTCTTCACCAGGTCGAGCGCGGGCGCGCTGTCGTGCGGCAGCGTGACCGTGGACGGCGCGCTCTCCACCGGTTCGCCGCCCGCGGGCGGGATGCCGCTCGCGGTCGCCGTGTTGGTGATGCCTCCGGCGTCGGCGTCCGCCTGCGTCACGGTGTAGGTCGCCGTGCAGGTGAGCTGTGCGGCCGGCGCCAAGGAGGTCGGCTGACCCGAGCAGTCCGGCACCGGGGCGGGGCCGCTGCCCGTGAAGCCCGAGTCGGCCACCTGGATGTCGTCCAGCGTCACGTTGCCGGTGTTGGTCACCACGAAGCTGTACGTGATCACCGCCCCGGTCTTGAAGGACGCGGCGTCACTCGGCGTGCCCGACTTGACGATCGTCAGCGCCGGCTGGGCCGGTGCGTCGACGGTGCTGCCCGCCGGCCCGAATGTCATCGGCACATCGGGAGCCGACGGGATCGTGCCCTGTACGGTCGCCGTGTTGTCGACGGTCCCCGCATCCACGTCCGCCTGGGTCGCGATGTAAGTCGCCGTGCAGGTCACCGTGTCACCAGGGGCCAGGACGATCGGCGCTGCCGGGCACTGGACGGCCGGCGCGACGCCGGTTCCGGTGAAGGTCCCTTCGATCACCTCGACCGAGGACATGGTCACATTGCCGGTGTTCGTCACCACGAAGCTGTAGGTGACGGTCTGACCGGCTTTCGTGATGGTGGCCGGGTCGGCCGTCTTGGTGATGGTCATGTCCGGCGACGCGGTGGCGCTGAAGGTCGTGGACGACGGCTGCGAGTCCACCGCCGCGCCCCCGCCGATCGGCGTTGCGCTCGCGGTCGCGGTGTTGGTCACGGTGCCCGCGTCGACGTCGCCCTGGGTCGGCGTGTACACCGCCGTGCAGGTGACGGTCCCGCCCGGCGCGAGGGAGGCCGCGCCGGCCGGGCAGCTCGGCGCCGGTGTGGCACCGCTGCCGGTGAACTCGCCCTCGGCCACGGAGACGCCGGTGACCGTCACGTTCCCGGTGTTCGTCACCAGGTAGGAGTACGTGACCGGCTGTCCCGCCGCGGTGATCGCGGTGGGGTCGACCGTCTTCTCCATCGTCAGCGCCGGCGCCGGGTCGGCGGTGATGTCGACCTCCGACGGGGGAGCGGTGATGGTGGCTCCGCCCGGCGTCTGGAGCGTCGCCACGGCTCTGTTGGTGATCCCGCCCTTGTCGATGTCGGACTGCGTCGCGACGTAGTCGGCCGTGCAGGTCACGGACTCGCCCGGCGCCAGGGAGGTGACCCCGGCCGGGCACACCGGGCTCAGCACGGCGAACCCGCTGAACGTGGCCTCCACGACCTGGGGGCTCTGCAGCGTCACGTTCCCGGTGTTGGTGACCACGAACTCGTACGTGATCGTCTGGCCCGCGGCGGTCACGCTCCGCACGGTGGCGGTCTTCTGCAGCGTCACTCCCGGGTCTGCCAGGATCGGGACCACGGTCTGCGAGTCGCCCGACGTGACGGCGGCGCCGCTTCCCGTCGTGCCCGTCGCAGTGGCGGTGTTGTCGATGCCGCCGGCGTTCGCGTCCGCCTGCGTGACGGTGTAGGTCGCCGTGCAGGTCACGGTCGCGCCGGGCGCGAGGGAGGCCGCGCCGGCCGGGCAGCTCGGCGACGGCGCCGTGCCGGAACCGGAGAACGTACCTTCGGCGATCCCGATGCCGTTCACCGTCGTGTCGCCGGTGTTGGTCACCGCGAACGAGTAGGTGATCGTGTCGCCCGCGGCTGTCGCATGCAGGGGGCTCGCCGTCTTCACCAGGGTGAGCGCCGGATTCTCGGCGACCGCGACGGTCGCCGTCGACGGCGCGCTCGTCACCGGGCCGCCCGCCGACGCCGGCGGGGTGCCGGTCGCCGTGGCGGTGTTGACGAGCTGGGACCCGTCGGCGTCCGTCTGGGTCAGCGTGTAGCTGGCGGTGCAGACCACCCGGGCGCCGGGGACCATCGTGGCGGCCTCCGCGGGGCAGATGACGGCGGGGGTCCCGCCGCTGCCCGAGAACGCCGCCTCGTCGACCGTGACGCCCTTCAGGGTCACGTTCCCGCTGTTGGTGACAGCGAACTGGTAGCTCACGACGTCACCCTGCGCCGCGACAATCGCGGGCGTCGCGGTCTTCTCGACGGTGATGGCCGGCGCCGGGTTGCCCGGGGCGCTGATCGTGGCCGGCGGCGAGATCACGGCAGGGCCGGTCGGCGGCGTGCCGTGCGAGGTCGCGGTGTTCGTCACGTCGCCCTGGTCGATGTCGGCCTGCGTCAGCGTGTAGGTCGCCGTGCAGGTCACCTGGCCGCCCGGCGGGATCGGGGCGCTCGCCGGGCAGACCGGGTTCACCGCGCCTCCGGTGCCGGTGAAGCCCTGCTCGGCGATGCCGACGTTCGTCAGCGTCACGTTGCCGGTGTTGGTGGCGACGAAGGAGTAGGTCAGCACCTGCCCGACGACGAACGACGCGGCGTCGTCCGGCGACGCCGACTTCTCGAGCGTGATCGCGGGCGCGCCGGCCGAGGTCACCGTCGCCGACGAGTCGGGGGAGTCGACGGTGCCGCTCTCCGGGTCGGACGCCGTCGCGTGCGCGGTGTTCGTCACCGAGCCGCTGTCGACGTCCGCCTGGGTCAGCGTGTAGGTCGCGGTGCAGACCGTCGAGGTGCCTGGAGCGAGCGACGTCACCGGGCAGACCGGCGCCGGGCCGGTCCCGCTGCCGGAGAAGGAGCTCTCCACGATCGCGAGGGCGTGCACGTCCACGTTGCCGGTGTTCGTCACGCTGTAGTCGTAGGTCACTGCGGTCCCGGCGGTCGCCGCGGTCGACGGGGTGACCGTCTTGCTGAGCGTCAGCGCGGCGTTCGCCGCCTCGAGCGTCGTCGTGGTCGCGGAGCTGTTGGAGCGGATCACGGTCGTGCCGCCGAGCGGGTTGCCCTGCGCCGTCGCGGTGTTCGTGAAAGCGCCGGAGGCGACGTCCGCGGCCGTGATGGTGTACACCGAGTTCGCCGTGCAGCGGGTGGAGGCGCCGGGGGCGAGCGTGGTCGCCGGGCAGGTCACCGCGCCGACGGCGGGGTCGTTGACCACGAGGTTCTCGACGCTCATCTGCCCGGTGTTCGTCACGGCGAAGGAGTACGGGATGGTGTCGCCCGCATCGCGGACGCCGTTCCCGTTGACGTCGTTGACGGGTCCGGCCTCCTTCTGCAGGAGGAGGTTCCCGGCGAGCGCCGTGTTGGTGATGGTGCAGTTGACCAGGTCGCCGATCGCGAGCGCGACAGTGGCAGAGGGGCCGGCGGCGCCCGAGGGCAGACCGGGGTCGGCCGAACCGTTCCTGGTGCACGACCAGGACTGTGCGTACGCGCCGATCGGCGTCGTGCCGGTCGCGGTCTCCGCGAGCGTGAACGGGGAGGTGGTGGCGGCGCCGATGGTCTCGACCTCGCCGGTGGTGGCGGTGGTCGCCGTCCCGGTGTTGGCGCCGGCGAGCTGGATGCCGCCCGGGGCGGTGACGCTCAGCCCGAACGAGTCGGACGGGCTCACCCGGCTGGCGACGGTCTTGGACAGGACGACCTTCGACAGCAGGATGCCGAACGCGACGCCCTGTCGCCGGTTCGAGTTCAAGTCGATCGTGGCGCCGGTCGGAGCGTTGGCCGCCAGCATCGCCGTGCCGCTCCTCGTGGTGCTCTGGCTGCTGGAGCACATCACCGTGTTCGTGCCGACCCCGGTGAACCCCGAGTCGCACGCGTTGCCCAGCGGCGCGATCTGCCGCAGCGGTTGATCGGCCGCGAACCCCAGCGATTCGTCCTGGTCGGTGGACTCGGCGTCCGCCATGACGATCGAGAACGCGTTGACGGGGTTCCCGTCGGCATCCTTGACGGTGATGCCATTCATCAGCACGGACGAGTGCCCGCCCGTGGCGCCCGCCTGGTACAGCGCGGGCAAGCCCGCCACGCCTCGGTACCCGCCGTTGGTACTGCCGAGGTAGGCGCTCGCATACGTCGGGAACGCGGCGGGGACCACCGCGCGGCCGTTCGCGAAGGCCGTGTATTCGAGCGTGTAGCCGCCGGGTAGCGCGACCTTCATCTGCTGGCCGCCGGGGCTGGAGGCCGCCGCCTGGTCGTATCCGCTCTGGTCGAGCCAGCACAGCGTGCGCGCGTACGTCCCGCTGCCGGCGTCCGCGTACGAGCACTGCTGGTCGGTCGGCGCGGCCGACGCGACTTGCGAGAAGACGATGACGCCGGCCACTGCCATCAGCAGGCTCACGAGCGCGGCAAGCGCTTTCGAGCGCCTGCGTGTGAAGAACTTCATCGATGCCTCCCCGGCGGTGAAATGACCGTCGAAAGCTACCGACGTCACTCCGCGGATCGAGCAGCCGGACCTCGTCTTTCCGCAGGACTGAGCGCACCCTTCCGTTCAGTGGAAGGCAAGTTTAACGACGATCTTCACCCTGTCGATCTGCACCCATATGGGTATATGATCGAACACATGGCACGGGCAGCGACGACCTCGGACGTCTTCAACGCGATCGCGGAGCCGCGCCGCCGGGACATCCTGATGCTGCTGCGGTCCGGCGATCGGCCGGTGAACGAGGTGGCCGCGGCGCTCGGGATGCCGCAGCCCGGCGCGTCCAAGCACCTCCGGGTGCTCAAGGAGGTCGGGCTCGTGCTGGACCGCAGGGCCGGCAAGCAGCGCGTCTACGGGCTCGACGCCGGCGGCCTGCGCACGGTCCACGAGTGGACCGGCGGTTTCGAGCGGTTCTGGAACGAGAGCTTCGACCGGCTCGACGCCTACATGCAGGAGCTGAAAGCCCAGAGAGTAGGGGAGTAGCCAGTGCGGGAACCGGAAGCAGTGGAGTCGTCGACCGCCGATCGCGAGATCGTGGTCTCGCGCGTGATCGACGCCCCGCCCGAGCTCGTGTTCGAGGCGTTCACGGAGGTCAGGCATCTGTCGCGGTGGTGGGGCCCTGAGGGCTTCAGCACGACCACGCGGTCCTTCGACTTCCGCGTTGGCGGCGAGTGGGTCTTCACGATGCGCGGGCCGGACGGCACGGTCCATCCCGAGTGGATCACCTGGACGGCCATCATCCCGTCCGAGCGGATCGAGATGCTCCACGGCGAGCGCCGAGACGACCCCGACATGTTCGAGTCCGCGCTGACCTTCACGCCGGAGGGCGCCGCCACGCGCATCGAGCTGCGCACGGTGTTCCCGACGGCGGAGCTGCGCGACCAGGCGCTCGAGCGCTCGCACGCCGCCGAGGGCGGCAGGCAGACGCTGGCCAAGCTGGCCGGCTATGTGGAGACCACGATCAGGAGTGAGCCACGATGAGGAAACAGAAGGAGGACTGATGGCTGGCAAGGTGTTCTTCAGCGTCTCGATGTCGCTGGACGGGTTCATGGCGCCGGACTCCCCGGAGGAGTTGATGGGCAAAC
The DNA here is from genome assembly GCF_042791795.1 of Leifsonia sp. NPDC056665. NCBI lineage: Bacteria > Bacillati > Actinomycetota > Actinomycetes > Micrococcales > Microbacteriaceae > Leifsonia > Leifsonia sp. NPDC056665. Next base: position 384,092 of record NZ_JBHTXK010000001.1, on the reverse strand, counting down.
AGTGGATGGAGCTGCAGCACTGGGTGTTCCCGACCCGCTTCTTCCGCCAGAATCTGGGGCTCGGCCCCGGCGGCGAGGAGGGTCTGGACAACGACAAGGCGCGCAGCACCTTCGAGCGCACCGGCGCCAGCGTGATGGGGAAGCGCATGTTCGAGGCCGGCGAGCACTCCTGGCCGGAGGATCCGCCGTTCCACAGCGAGGTGTTCGTGGTGACGCACGAGAGCCGCGACCCTTGGGTGCGCCTCGGCGGGACCACCTTCCACTTCGTCGACGACCTCCGGGTCGCGCTGGATCGGGCGCGGGAGGCCGCGGGGGAGCGCGACGTCCGGATCGCCGGGGGTGGAGCGATCATCGTGGAGTACCTGAACGCCGGACTGGTGGACGAGTTCTCGATCGCCCTCTCACCCGTGCTGTTCGGGAAGGGCATCCGCCTGTTCGAGTCCGTGGACGACTCCCGGATCAAGCTGGAGCAGACCGCCTCGGAGGCGTCGCCGCGCGCGACGCACCTGACCTACACCGTTCACGAGCGCTGATGACCGGCCGCGCGAGCCCGGCCAAGGCGGCGGTCGGCGACAAGCCGGTGTTCGCCTACATCGCGAGCCTCCCTGACGCCCAGCGCGCGATCGCCCAGGCCGTCGACGACCTGGCTGCACGGACACTGCCCGGCCTCACCCGCTCGATCAAGTGGGGGATGTCGTACTACGGCGTCGGCGACGGCTGGTGCTTCTGCTGCGGCGCCTTCGACGACCTCGTGAAACTCATGTTCGTGAACGGAGTGACCCTCGATCCTGTGCCGCCGGTGACGCCCGTGGCGATGGGCAAGGCCACCCGCGGGGTGGAGCTGGCGACGCTCGCGGACCTGGACGAGAGGCAAGTCGCGGACTGGATGCGGCAGATCGCCTCCCGGCCGGGGGTCGGCGGCCGGAGGGCGTGAGCCGCCGGCCACCGACCCTCTGCCACTACCCTCCGGTAGCCGGCAGCTTCCAGAAGACGGACCCGATCTGATGTCCCGGATCGGACTGGGGGTCCCAGGCGACACCGGCGGGTGCGACCCCGACGCCCGGCTTCGAGTTGTTCGCCTGCGGCCAGCACAGGAGGCGCCAGTAGCCCGGCTTGTCCAGCTCGAAGGCGGTGCCGAGCTGGTCGGGCGACCCGAGCAGCACGCCCTTCACGCTGGTGTCTGCGGAGTGAGTCGGGATCACGACGCGCTTCGGCGTGGGCGTGACGGACGCAGGGGTGCCGTCCTCGTGCACGAACTGGTAGTAGACCTCGGTGGTCTGGTCGTTGCCTGCGACCGCCGAGCGTCCGGACGCCAACGCGTCGACGTGGAAGTGGTTGCCGTTGAGCGTGCCGGACGAGTTCGCCCGCACGAGGTTGCCCCACGCCGCCTGCGACGACAGGGTCTTGTCGTAGCCGGTGAGCCCCGCCGTGGTCTTGTCCCACGCGTTGATCGCCACCGGCCGCCCGTCGGCGCCGCGGCGCTGGACCAGAATCGGGAATGTGACGACCGATTGGGTACCGTTCGGCCAGGTCGCCTGAAGCGGCCACGAGTAGGTGGCGGTCGGCGTGGCGGGCTTCACATGCGCGTCGCCGCGGCAGCTCAGGAACAGTCGCTCGTTCCCGTTGCCGAGATCCTGCACGTGGACGATGGCATAGTTCTGATCGATGTACTTCCGGATGTCGCCGGTCACCGGCTTCAGCATGGTGCCGATCGCCGAGGTGGGCAGGTCGGGTTCGAAGCGGTACTTCAGCTGCGCCGGGCGCACGCCCCTCGGCACGATGACCGCGTAGTCGGCCCGGTACTCGTCGGGCCCCCTCGCGATGATGTCCATCGCACCGAGCACAGTCATTTCGTAGACGCCGGCCAGCACCGTGATGGGCGCCCAGGCGCTGGCGTCGGCACTCGAGGCGCCGATGCCGGTCGGGTAGCCGGGCGACGGCGTGCCGACCGTGACGTCCGGGATGAGGTACACCCCGGGGCCGCTGCCGATGACGCGGAGCGGCGATACCGTTCCGTCCGACCAGGCGAGCCCGGGGGAGACCGTGACGGTCACGTCCGCTCCCGGGTTGTCGGACGCGGAGATCGAGGCGCCGGTGATGGACGTACCCGCGCTCGCGGAGGCGGGGACCCCGTTGAACGCGAGCGCCGCAGCGGCGCTGCTGGTGGCGTACGCGGGCGATGCCACGGCGAGTGAGATCGCGGGCACCGACCAGGCGGCCGCCTTGGCTAGGGAGCGGCGGGAGGGGAGATTACCCCCCCCCCCCCCGGAGCGGGGGAAGAGCGTAGCGCCGCGGTCGTTGCGGACATCGGAGGGACGATGGGCATGTGCGTTCACTGAAAACTCCCTTGTATGACGCGTGATCATGCTTACCCGCCAGACAGTAGCAGAACCCGCACTGCTAACCTAGAAACATATTAATCTTACGTCACCGAAAATCGCGCGGGTGAGCGCGTCGCGTGCGACTCACGGCAGAGGATGGGCGGCCCGGTGAATCTTCTGGCGCTGTCACCCGGCGATCGCGCGTCCAGCGGGGGAGAACACGCGACCGGCCGCTAGCGTGACGCTCGCCGTGCCCTCTCAACGAAAGGACCGACATGGCCAACGACGCTTTCGCCGGACCCGTGGACTATCTCGTGTTCGCCTTCCCCGCCGAGGCCTCCGTCAGCGCGGGCCTCGCCGCCGTGCTGCGCCGGGTCGATGAGGGGATCATCGAGGTGCTCGACCTCGAACTGATCCGCGTGGACGACACCGGGGCGCCCGTCCGGCAGCCTCTCGACCAGCTCCCGGGCCCCGACGGGTTCGCGGGCGCCTACTCCGGCATCCTCGATGCGGAGGACGTCCAGCGGGTCGTGGACGCGCTGGAGCCCGGCGCCTTCGCCATCGCGCTCGTCTACGAGGACCGCTCCCTTGCTTCCGCGGCGGACGCCTGGATCGCTGCAGGCGGCGCGGAACTGTTCGCCGGGGGAGTCGACATCATCGACCTCGCCGACTCCCTCGAAGTGAAAGGAACGGACCGATGAGCCTTCTCCGCACCGCCGCGCGCGCCTCCGTCGCAACGCGCGTCATCGGAAGCACCCACCGCCGCCAGCAGCAGCGCTGGGCGGCTCAGGATGCTGCAGTGGCAGGGCCGAACCCGCCTGTCACCGAGGCGCCGACCTCGGACGCTGCGCCGTCAGTGCTCGATCAGCTCGCCCAGCTCGGGGAGCTGCGCGCCGCGGGGGTGCTCACCGAGGCGGAGTTCGAGGCGCAGAAGGCCCGCATCCTGAACGCGTGACGCCTCCCGACGGGGGAGCACCCCGCGTGCTACCGTTGGCGTGGTATGGAACCATGTGGTTCAGTACGTCGAGGGGGAGGTGGCTATGACCACGGCGATCGATGATCCGTTGAGCCGGACCTTCGCGGCCCTGGCGGATCCGACGCGGCGGGCGATCCTCGCGCGGCTCGCGGAGGGCTCGGCGAACGTCGGCGATCTCGCGGCGCCGTTCGAGATGAGCTTCGCCGCGGTCTCCAAGCACCTGCGGGTCCTGGAGGGCGCCGGCCTCGTCACCCGCGGCCGAGAGGCCCAGTACCGGCCGGCCATGCTCGACGCCCGGCCGCTGCTCGCCGCCTCGGCGTGGATCGAGGACTACCAGCGGTTCTGGGAGGCCGGCTTCGACGCGCTCGACGACCTCCTCGCCGCCACGAACGCGGCCGAACGGGAGGACGACGAGTGACCGGGATCACCGAGGACGGGATCGAGATCGACCGGGAGTTCGCGGCGCCGCCGGCCGCCGTGTTCGCCGCCTGGACGACGCCCGAGTCGTTCGCCCGCTGGTTCGGCGGTCGCGAGGTGCAGGTTCCCCTCGACGGGCTCGACTACCGCGCCGAAGCGGGCCGGGCCTGGTCGGCGATGATGGTCCTGCCGGACGGCGCCACCATCGACTGGGTGGGGGAGTTCCTGGAGGTCGACCCGCCGTCGCGCCTGGTGATGACGCTCACCGATCGTCCTGCCGCCGCCGAGCGGGCCGTCCTGACTGTCGAGCTGACGCCGTCTGCGATGGGGACGCGCTTGCGCATGACCCAGCAGACCCCCGGATTCTCGGACGCGCAGCGGCAGGGGACGATCGCCGGCTGGATGACCTTCCTCGACGTCCTCGGAGAGGTCGCGGAGGGCTGATCGCGCGTTTCTCGGTATTGAACTAACAGGTTCAGAACTGATAGGTTGAATCCAACGGACGACAGTCTGCCGCCCATCCGCACCGAGAGGACTGATACCCCATGCGCGACCTGATCATCTCCGCCTTCGTCTCCGCCGACGGCGTCGCCGAGGCCCCGGGAGGCGACGCGAGCTATCGCAACTCCGGCTGGACGTTCAACAGCGTCGAGTTCGACCCCGCCGCCTACGAGCTGAAGGGCCGCGAGCAGGGGGAGTCGACCGCCGTACTCCTCGGTCGGAAGAGCTACGAGCTCTTCGCCCCGGTCTGGCCGTCGATGAAGGAGTTCGCCGGCTACAACGCGATGCCGCGCTACGTCGTCTCCACGACGCTGGAGAAGGACGACGACCGCTGGCCCGCGACCATCCTGCGCTCGCTGGACGACGTGGCCGCGCTGAAGGCGACCGAGGGCGGCCCGATCATCGTCCACGGCAGCACGGCGCTCGGCCACGCCCTGGCCGACGCGGGACTGGTCGACCGCTACCACCTGCTCGTCTTCCCGGTGCTCCTGGGCGAGGGGGAGCGGCTGTTCAGCAGCTCCGAGCACGGCATCGAGAAGCTGGCCGTGGTGGAGGGGGAGACGTACGGAAACGGGGTGCAGAAGGTCGTGTACGAGGTGGTTCGTTAGCGGGCCAGCGGGAACCCCGCGGCGCGGAGTCCCCGATGGCTTCGTGTCACCTCTGGTGGACGGACTGCTGGTAGCACGCGACGTCGTACTGCGAACGAGGGGAGTAGTGCTGACCTCCGGTGCCGCCGTTGGCGCTGTTGATGCCGGGTTCGTTGAAGGGGGAGCCCGGGCTGCTCGCGGCATGCCCCGGGGTGAAGGGCTCGACGGACTGGCACGACTGGCTGGGAGGCCCGGGAGGACCGGGAGGGTTGTTTGCGAGGGCCGGCGCAGCGGCCGTCAGGGTGAACAGGACGGCCAGGCCGACGGCCGCGGCGATTCTCTTCATGTCAGGCTCCTTCGTCTCGACGGACCCGCGCGTGTCAGGAGCGGTCCGTATACGACAAAGGGTGTGCTCGCCGAGGCGGTTGGAGAGTGTCGAATCAGCCCCGGTATTCGGAGAGCTCGATCAGGTGCCCGTCCGGATCGCGGAAGAAGCAGCGGACCTCAGGGCCATTGTCGATCGGCGGGGTCAGGAAGGTGGCGCCGCGCGCGCTGAGCAGCTCGTACGCTGCAGCGCAGTCAGGCACCCGGAACGTCATCGCGTGGCTGACCCGGTCCGGGTCGGACGGCGCGGAGAACGTCACGGCCGGCTTGTCGGGAGTCGGGCCGCCACCGGTCACCAGCAAGAGCCAGGTGCCGGCCAGCCGCGCGACGACGCTCGTGCCGCCGTACTCGCGGACGATCTCGGCGCCGACGACGTCGCGGTAGAAATCACGGGAGACGTCGGCGTCGTTCACGACCAGGATGTGCGTCAGTTCGGCGTCGCCGGGGAAGTCGTCTGTGGCCTCCATGCTAGAAGAGTACACGGCGCGAAGCGTCCGCTACATTGTGGATCTGTCAGTGGTCAGTGTCGGGTTTCTGCGCGGTCCAGTACATGGATTGGCGTGGACACTCTGCAGATTGAGGCGCGCCAATTGAGGACGCATTTGACCAGGCGCTGGTCTTTCGCCTCGTGCCGCTACTAGGCGACCCGCGACCTGTGTTGGCCTTGCGGTCGGTCCTCAGGCGACGAGCTGTGCGAGCAATTCGTCGGTGGTGAGGCTGGCGTGGGCGTAGGTCGGTCCGTTGATGGTGTGGGCTGCATGCATCGCTTCGCGGCTGAAGGCGGAGGTTGCGTCCGTGACGAGCGTGACGTGGTAGCCGAGTTCCATGCCGAACTTGCCGGTGGTTTCTATGCACGTATTGGCGATCATTCCGACGAGCACGATGCGGCGAATGCCGTGCTGTCTCAGTTGCAGGTCGAGATCAGTGTTCGCGAAACCGCTGGATCCCCAGTGCTCGTGCGCGACGATCTCCCCGGTAACGGGCGTGAACTCGTCGTGAAAGCTTCCACCCCACGTGTCTTTTGCGAATACGTGCGCATGTGCCGAGCTCAGCTGGTACGGGGTCGCGTTGTCGAACCCGACATAGTCGCCGGGCTCCCAACGGTGATGGGGCACGAAGACGATCCGGTACCCCTGCGAGCGTGCGGTCGCGACGACCTGCCGCAGGTGGTCGAGTAGCCGCACATCGTCGGCGACCTCCTGCACGCGAGGCCATAGCTTCCCGCCGACAGCGAGGAAGTCGTTATACGGGTCGACCAGGAGGATGGCGGTGGTCGAGGAGTCATACGTCATCGGAACATTCCCATCGTCTCAGTTCGGTCAAGAGCGTGCGGGCTTGCCTTGTACAAGACGCGCGACGACGCGATCAGGCTCGCTTGCCGACGGCCTGTCTGGCCGAGTACCAGAGGGTGCGCGGGTTGTCCCGGTCACCGTGCAGCTTGAGCATGTCGGTGACGATCTGCTCAGTCGGGCCGCCTTCGTCGACGATGCGGGTGAAGTCCCGAAGATACTGTCGACTTGCTTCGATCTGCTCCGGTCCGTCCGATGCACCGACGCGCTTGTGGCCGGAGACCAGCACCGTCGGTGCAAGAGCCTCGATCGCATCCAGACTCCGCATCCACGCCTCACGTGCCTCCGCGTCAGTCTCCCCGGTCATCATGTGCACGCCGTTGTAGACGATGTCGCCGGCGACGACCAGTCCGATCGACGGCACGTGCAACGCCGTCGAGTGTTCCGTGTCGCCCTGCCCGAGAGAGAGGATCCTCACTTCGTTGCCCTCGAGCTCGAACGAGTCGCCCTCGACTACCTCGGGATGCACCGGGGCCTCCGGGAGCTCGCCCGGGAACGACGCGAACCAGTAGTCCCGAAGTGGCGGGAAGGACAGCTCGAACCGGGCGCGCTCGGCGACCTCTGCGGTTGCGAGTCCCTTCGCCTCGGGGAAGTGCTCCTGCAGTCGGGCGAGACCAAGCCAGTGATCAGCGTGGCCGTGCGTGATGTACACCCCGACCAGGCGCTTCCCGAAGCCGCGGACCCACTCCGCCAGCGCATCCACCTGCTCGTTCGCGACGAGCGCGTCGACGAGGATCGCGTCGCGTTCCCCGTAGATCAGGGTGCTGCTCATCGGCGACCACATCGGTTGATCGCCGGCCTCTCCGGCGGCACCAACGAACGGGCGCATCGGTGCCACGTAAACCTCGACAGACAGCGATTCGCTCATCTCAGCTCCTCATTTTCGTGACTACTATGCTATGTAACATAGCATAGTAGTCGATGTCGTAGTCTCGGAGAATGAAGGTGACGAATGCCGGAAGCTGAGCAACGCCCAGCCAAGAGTGCGCGCGAGGCGATGGTCGATGCGGCCTGGATGCTGATCGCCGAACGCGGGCTCGAGGGGATGTCGACCAGAGAGGTGCTGGCCCGGACGGGGGCTCCTCGCGGATCCGTCTATCACCACTTTCCCGGGGGACGCACCCAGCTGATCGAGCTGGCGCTGAAACGCTCGCAGTCCTGGATGCGCGACCAGATCATGGCGATTCCGGCCGAGTCGCCGGAGGCACTCATTTCGGGGTATGTGGGCATCTGGCGGAAAGTGCTCGAGTCAACGGCGTTCCGCGCCGGCTGTGCCGCGGTCGGCGTTGTAACCGGCGGTGACACGCCTCACATGCTCGACCTGGGTGCGGAAGCGTTCGACACCGCCGTCTCCGCACTGGCCAGCCGCTTTCAGTCGTTCGGCCTCGTACCCGAGTCGGCTGCGAGTCGGGCCACCGTCCTCGTCTGCGCCGCGGAAGGCGCCGTAGTCCTCGCTCGAGCCCAACGCTCGACGAGGCCGCTCGACCTCGTGTCCGTGCAGCTCGTCGGTCTCAAAGATTGAGCGCCCAGTCGCACGTTCGACAGGCCAAAATCAGGGGAGGGTGTACCTGCGGATTCTGCCAATACAGCCGTTGCGACTGGATAACGGGGTTATCACTCGCGGGTGTACTAGGCCCTGGTGCGTAGACGCAGTTACGCTGTGCCAATGCCGACGCCGCCTTCATTGCAATCCACCGTTGACAGGTATGCGAAGAGCCTCGCGGTGCCACACGGGCTGCAGCAACTGCACGGACGTAAGAAGCATCGCCCGACTCAGCCTCAAATGACGCTTGCCCCCGCGATGGTGCTGACGTCGGTGGCAGCCTTTGAAGGGTTTGTCGAGGAGTTCAATGCCGTTGTGGGTGGCATTCGAGGTCTGAGCTTTGCGCAGATCGTGCGGATAGCGCACACCAATAGTCCGTCATTGAAGGATTTCCATGACGATCTACTCAAACAACTCTCGAGTTGGGAGGACTTGAATTGGAAGCGAGACTTTGCGCTCGAGCTGTTTTCACCTCCCGCAGTCGGGGGCACGAACTGGTGGGGCCGGCAATCGGTCGGATGGGATGAGGCTGTACGACAAGCGGACGCGTGGGTTCAAGTTCGCCATTCGCTCAGCCATGGCTTGACGCGCGGATACTTGACAGAGGTATGGCCGGGGCCGATGAAGGCGGGCATCCACGCAAGCTACGTTCTCCGCCCGTACGCCGCGGGGAAGCACTCGCTATCCCTCCACAGCGCGATCAACTGTGCTCGCATTCTGCGTTACGGTGCCGAGATTCTGTCTACACAAGCGGCAATCGCACTAAGCGACCAGCCGCCAAAATGGAGAGCCGTACCTGCCTTTCCTCTCGACGCATGAGCCTCGACCCGCAACGCGCGCGTTGCATACCAAGTCGTCAGAATCTGGTCGGAAAGCATGAGCTCGGGCGGTCGCGTAGCTGAAGTCCGACGCCGCCTGGGATGCCAGCGACTAGCCAATGCTCGCGAAGGTCGCTATTGTGCCGGCGTCACGTCCCTGAGCATGCTGCGACGAAAGGGTCAAGTAATGAGCACGACATACCAGTTCTCGCACCTATCCGAGACCGTCGATTTGGTGGAACTCGCGCGCAAGCATGATGGGCGAATCGACGGGCACTTGTTCGAAAAATGCCATCTGCTCGGTCCCGCCGTTCTCGGTATGGCTCACGACATCGAACTGGATAGCTTGCAATTTGATCCTGCTCAGTTCTGGACCGTGGAACCTGGACGCCCGTATCTCGGGCAAATCGACCTTCTGAACTCACGCATCGATTCGTGCACCTTCGAGCGCGTAGCTTTTGCAGTGCTCCCGGCTCAATACAAGGGTGTTCTCCCAGGAGGCATTCCCGCGGGGTACCAGCCCAGTATGGCAGGAGTGTCAGTCTTCAACTGACGGAACATCGAGCCTACGTGTGAGGCGCATCGTCAGCCGGAAAGATCCTCCACCCATCTGAGCGAAGTACGTGAGTGTGTCTTTCAGCCAACGTCGTTCCGGAGTCGTCATATGTCACGACTTCCATCAGGAAGTCGTGGAGACCCTGTTCGTGTGCCCACTCGCCGAAGTACCTGACGTTGACCTCGCTACCGTCCGGTAACTCAGCGCGATAGCGCTCTCCGTGCCTCAACCGCGACCAGTCAGGAATCTCGCTTGGACTCGACATGGCGAGAGCATAACCGTCGCTACTGCCGATCGTGCACCCCTCGTGAGATCCTTCGGACGTGAGCGAAGCCAACGCAGCTGAACGCCGCTTCATAGCGGGAATCGAGACGTCGACTTGGTCAGATATGAAAGTCGCGCACGCTGCCGAAATCTGGCGTCAGCTCGAGGGACGAGTCGAAGTCTGGACGACGTCGTTGGCGGTCTATTTGGACATCCACCAGACCGGTCCGAACACTCTCCAATGGACAGTCAGGGAAACAGCCCGAGCGCCCGTTGAGGAGTGGTCGCTCCTGTTTGGGGACATAGTCCACAATCTTCGAAGCGCACTTGATGCCTTGATCTACGGGATTTGCTTATTGGCAACTCCTGGCCCAACCGCGAGCGACGAGCGGCGGATCTATTTCCCAGCAGAGCACGACGAGAGCAAGTGGGAAGCCAGGTGGGGCAAAGACCTAAAGTTCCTCGAGCCAGAAGTGCTCGAGCGGGTTCGAAGCTACCAGCCATTCGCTCAGCCCGACCAGAACGACAACTTCTTGCACCACCTTCACGCGATCGATATCGCTGATAAGCATCGCGGACAGGTCTACTTGGGGCTCAACCCGGCAGCCATTCTTGGCGAGAGCGTCCAGGTGGCGGTTTCCGAGGAGTTTCCCGACAACAAAATGGTCGAGCACAAGATCTTCAACGTGCCATATGAGGTCAGTGACGGCACGATCGTCGCCGTAACGACAATTCCGGTAGAGATCCGAGATGTCCGGCTTCTCGTCGTCGATAGGCAATCCATGAGCGTCTGGTTCAATCGAGACGGAACTCCAGTTGAAATCGGCAAGTATGTTCCTGAACTGATCAAATCGACGAAGGAGGCATTAGCCTTCGTGCGTCAAGGGTCCCCTCCTACGACTCCAGGCACAATCGAGATCGTCGACGTGAACCCGAGCACATGACTGCTGACTATAGGGGCAATATCAACGTATGAACGGTGGAACAGCACGGCCGGGGCTACGTGCCGGCGAAGATGCACAAGGGCTTTCGATCGATCAGGTGGTTGTACGGCTTCGAGGCGTACTCGGTGCCCGGCTTGTGGCGTACATCGGAAACGTAACCAAGACGAGCATCGTTCGCGCGTGGGCTGAAGGCGACGACGCACCAAATCCTGACAACGATTGTCGGTTGCGAACAGCACTTCACGCCTTAGGAATTCTGGAAGAGGGGATCGACCCGATCACGATTAGCACCTGGTTTCAGGGGATGAACCCTTTCCTCGGTGATGAGTCGCCGGCCCGCTACATCAGGAATGCAGTCCCGGGGGCGGCCGACGATGTTCTCGTGGCGGCGCGGTCGATGCTGGTCAGCTAAAACGGCCCGCACGAGTAGTCATCGGTCCTTTAGTTCGTGCGCATCCTGATTTCCCGGGCTCCTACTGTGGCCCGTCCGCTGGAAGGTGCAAAGCCGGGTAGATGGCCATTGTGACTCCAGCGCGAGCGGCGTGCTTCGTCATGATCTTTGCCGAGTATCCCAGGAGGGAGGCGAGGCTGGTCGGGTCGAGTTCTAGCGTGAGGTCGGCCAGGGTGGCATTGCGCGCGCCGAGAGCTTGTATGCCGAAGATCTTGAAGCGGCGAAGCAGAGACGTTGCGCTGATGTGTTGGCCGGCGTTCGTGGACGGAAAGAGCCAGGGCGAGTTCTTGTTCATCGTGCCGTTGTGTGACCGGTTGGCAAGATAGTCGGTGAACAGCGGAATGAGTGGGTCGGGGATGGGCGCTGGCTGCCTGCCGAGAGAGATTGTCATCCCGTCCAGCGAGGTAACGAAGTCGTCGACCCTGAGGCCGGCTATGGTCCCGATAGGCGTCCCGTAGAGAAGCAAGATGATCGCTGCTACGCGAGTTGAAAGGGTGACCTTGTCGGCTTCGACGACTCGGCGGAGGTGATCGAGTCGCTCACGGCCAGTGATGCTGGGACTGGTTTGAGCTTCGCGTGCCGGAGCGATCATTCCGCGTCGATGGCCGGTAAGTCCACGTTGTTGGAGGAAGTTGCGGATGTGTTTTCGGGTGGAGGATCCCTCGGACCAGTAGAGATCGATGTGCTCTTGTCTCAGGTCATCTACGTGCGCGCCGTGCTGAGATTGGAGCCAGATGAGGAACTTGCCCGCTTCGGTGATCTCCTGTTTGGCTGCGCGCGTCGCATGGTCCATGTTCGGCGCCGGCGGTTCTTGACGGAGGCGTCGCAGATGGTGCCATCGGCCGAACTGCTCAAGCGGTTGCAGAACGTGTGGGTTGCCTGCAAACGAGTCCAAGCGGTTGTCGAGCCAGGTCTCGAAGCGGGCGAGGCGGATGTCGCCGCGGGAGGGCAGGATGTGGTGATGGACGAGCATTTCGCGTAGATGTTCTACTGCACGCGACGGTGGTTCTCGGTCGAAGGCGTCGTGATTCAGGGCTAGGTCCCGGGAGCCCAAACGGCGGAGGAGCTCGGACGCGCCCTTCCCTCGCATCCACGTCCGGATGCTCTGAGGTCGGTTGGTGGAAGCCATTTCTCGTATGAGCCGGTGAAGGCGCAGGTCCGGCGGATTGTTGGGATGCAGGATCGCGGCGAGATCTTCGGTGACGACGCAGCTTGCACAGAGGCCGCTTCGGATGCGTTCGCCTTCCCGGTCACACCGATCGCAGCTCAGGGTGGTGGTGATGCCCGCGCAGTCCCGGCAGATGATTTCATTACTGGGGGAGCGGCCGGGGAGGAGACGCTCGGTACTGCACTGAGCACATGTGCCGTAGGTATTGACTGCGGTGGTGAAGCAGGCACCGCAGATGCCGCCGTCCGGCCAGCGCACGCGGATCTTAGCGACCATCTGCCCGCATCGGCCGCACTCGTGGGCTCCCGAACTTCTGGGTCGACCGCGGCCACGGAGTTCATTCGTCATCTGGACGGAGAACTCGCGCGCGTACTGGACGGTAGGCCTCGAGAAGCGGGACTTCGGCGGCGGAGCCGACGGCTTTTGGACGCGCAGAACGGATGCTGGTGGCGGTGTAGGTGACGAGTTCGTTTACTTCGACGCGGAAGATGTCGGCCAGTGCGACCAGGACCTTGAAGGCGATGCGCTCTGGATCCTGCATCGCGAGGCGATAGATCTGCGACTCCGAGAGCGTGATGCCGCGATCGCGCAACGGGCCCACGAGGTCGCGGCTGTTGCGCATCCCGGTTCGAGCCATCAGTTCCCGCACATGCCACTGATATTCCACTTGGCGCTTCATTGTGGATCCTTCCGGTCGGGGCGGGGGAGTGTGGCGCCGCTGCGTTCGAGCGTCCCGGTGAGGATGCGGTTGAGCTGCCGGGAACGGTAGTCGGGAGAGGCGACGGTGTAGATCGACGTAGTGGACGCATGTTCGTGTCCGAGCTGCAGCTGGACAAAGGAGACGTCCATGCCGAGTTCGAGCTGCAGGTTCGTGGCGTAACTGCGACGGAACGAGTGCAGATCCAAGCCTGGAGCGAAGCCGAGTTCGTTGACGAGTTGATGGAACTTCCGACGCAGATTTCGAGGATCCAGACGCTGCCCGGTCTCGGTGGGAAACAGCGGCGTGGCCCGCTCGAGCCCGAAGCGAGGAAGTCCAACACGGACCCAGTGGTCCATCATGTCGACGGACCAGTCGAAGACCGTGAGAACAGTTCGCTGTTTTGCGGGAGAGCCCTTCATCGCTTTACCCATCCGCACCCGAAGGACGCCCCACTCGCCGAACGACGGTGTGCGGACATTACGGGAGTAGTCCGCGACGATCAGGTGGCGCATCTCGTTGAGCCTCAGCCCCCAGGCGTAGAGGGTCTTGAACGCGATCGCATCCCGCCAAGCCGTCAATGCCCCGCGTCGACCAGCTCGAAGGACGCGCTCGGGTTCGAGGTCGGCAAGGTCGAAGAACTCCTGCAGCTCTCGAACGCTGAATGGCCGAACGGAGGCTTCCGCAGTCTCTTGAACATGACGGCTCCTGTTCAAGTCTGTTACGACCTGCGAGAAGACGGTCCCGAACAGGCGGCCGCAGCTCTCGTTCCAGTCGTATGCCGGGTCTCCGGCATAGTCGAGGAACAGCTTCACGTCGCCTTGATACGCCCGGACCGTGTTGTAAGCCAGATTCTGGACGCCGCGCAAGTGGGCGAAGAACTCGTCAGCGTCGCCAGGCAACCACTCCCACGGGTAGGAGCCGACGAACGACGCCATTCGCAAGACCGCGCGCGTGCGTCGTCGGACTGTCGCCAACCCGAAGTTGTTAGCCAGCTGCTGCCGCTTCCACCCGGTCAAGACCTCACTCAGGAACGCATCGGGATCTGACTGCACCTCCGGAGTCGGGAGCCAACTCAGTCGCCCAAAGCCATCACTCACAGTCACACCTCATCGAATGCAAATCTTGCAGACAACGTGCGAATTCCGCAGACCGAGATTGGTAAACGGCCGATCAGCGCAGGTTCTGGCGCATCATGATTTTGGCTAGCCGACAACCGGAACTGCGACTCTGAGCCCAGAAGGAACTCCCGATCGGAACTGGATTCTGGAGCCACAACATCCGATTATCAGGGGAGGGTATACCTGCAGATTCTGCCGATACACCCGTTACGAACTGACATAATGTGCATTATCAGCGCTTCAACTTGTGTGGCGGAACGAGGATGGCGGCCGCTGTTAGCGCGTCGGTCGCTGTCGCGCCCGATGGTATGCCTCCATCACCGGCGGCACGCCCTCGCTGAGCATCTTCTTCCGCACGCTGCCGAGCAGCTTCGACATTGCCAACCCTCCGACGCCGGTGAACCCCGTGTGGCGCCAGGTGAACCGCGTGCCCTCTGGGGTTTCTTCGAGGAGGTAAGTGACGTCGGTGACGCCATCGGTGTCCTCGTCACCCTTCCAGGTGTAGTGCATGGAGTGAGGGGCATCGACGGCGATCACCTCGCAGTACACGACCCCTGCCCAGCCGATCGTGGGCTTTCCCACGAATCGGAACTTCGTGCCCGCAGCGGCAGCAAAGCCCTCCGGCCTTCCTCCCTGCCCGGTCGTGGTCCACTGAGCGACCTGCTCGGGCTCGGTGAGAACAGCCCAGACTTCCTCGATCGGGTACGGGTAGTCGCGGACGACGGTGTATTCGGCCATGCTCTTCGCCTTTCATCAAGTAAACCCAGCCTACCTATCGGTAGGTAGATTGTCTACCGAATGGTAGGTAAGATGAGTTTGATGAGCGAGAGACAGGAAGTCGGTACGAGCGGTCGCGGGGTGCGGACCCGTGAGGCGGCGCAGCAAGTGGCTCTGAGGCTGTTCACCGAGCAGGGCTACGAGGCGACGTCGCTCCGGCAGATCGCGGACGAGCTGGGTATCAATAAGGCGTCGCTGTATTACTACTTCGACGGCAAAGAAGCGATCGTGCAGTCCCTCCTCGACAAACGCGGGAACGAGGCAGAGGAACTGGTCGCCTGGGTCAGCGAACAGCCCGTATCGCCGGAGTTGCTGGCGGACGCGGTATTCCGTTGGGTCGACTCGTTCACCGTAGAGAAGCTGCAGGGCATACGATTTCTCGCAGCGAATCCTCTTCTGCTGGCAGGCCTGACCGGGGGCGACGAGGAGCCCCGCGTCAGTGTCGGGTTGTCACAGCTCGCGGAGGACCTGAGTGAACTTCTCCCCGAGCGCACTCCGGAGACTGTCGTCATACTCCGCATGGCGCTGCTGTCGATCAACGCCGCGGTGCAAGCGGCGGCCACGACGAACACGCCCGACGATGCCGTCATCGCCGCCGCTCGACGCGCAGCGCGGGTCATGACCAGCGAACTGCTATCCGGGCGCTGACAGGATCAATCAGGCCCCGGCCGACGGAGTGCCGCTCTCGGGCATCCGCGAATGAATCTCCTGGGTCAGCCTGTGGATCGTGCGTGTGAGCTCGGTGTTCTCCTCGAGCAGCTTCTGCTGGGCGATGTAGTCGTGGTCGGCTTTCGCCTGCTGGAAGGCGGCCTGGCGGTTCTGGCCGATCATGACGAACGTCGAGAGGAAGATCGCCTCGAGCGAGACGATGAGGGTCAGCGTCGGCCAGGGGCTCTTCTCGAACACGAGCATCCAGACGGCGAAGAGCACGATGTGCAGGTAGACGAACATCATCGACCCGGCGAACGCGGTGATCGCGTCGGCGATTCGCAGTTGAACACTCGACGCGCGGCGTTCGGCCTCGGCGAGCACCGCGGGATGCAGCTTCTCGTGCGGGGCGTTGGCGAGCAGTCGGCTGGGCCGGAGGAACGGGCGCCGGCGCCCGGGAGCAGGTGTGGCGGAGGTGGATGTTCCGGTAGGGGAAGACGGCTGCGACATCGCTCTGCTCCAGGCTCGCGGCGGGTCCCTCCCGCCGATGGGGTGAGCGTACTGCGAAATCGCCGCTTCGCTAGGCTGGCGGAGTGGACGACGACGCCGACACTCCAGCACGTGTCGTCTCTCCCCCGCCCGAAATCCTCCGCCGGTCCGCGTTCGCCCTGTTCTGGAGCGCCAGCAGCATCCGGGCGCTCGGCGGCGCGGTCTCCGGCGTCGCGTTCAACGTCCTGGTCGTCTCGGTGCTGCATGCGACGACCCTGCAGATCAGCGTTCTGAGCGCGTTGAGCGTCGTCCCATACCTGTTCCTCGGCCTGATCATCGGCGCCCTCATGGATCGGTGGCGGCGCCAGCGGACCCTGGTCCTCACGAGCATCGGACGCGCGCTCGCCCTGGCCGCCATCCCTGTTCTGATCGTGACGAACTCCCTCAGTTTCTGGTCGGTCGCAGCGGTGACACTGGTGCTCGGCGTCCTGGTGCTGTTCGCCGACTCGGCTGCGCAGCCGCTGCTCCCCCGCATCGTTCCCCGGGAATCCCTCGTCATGGCCAACGCGCGCCTCGGGCAGAGCGAGACTGTCGCCGGGACCGCTGGGCCGGCGCTCGGCGGCGCGCTCCTGAACGTTCTCGGCGCGCCCCTCCTGTTCGCGTTCGACGCGATCTTCACGGCGGTCTCGGCGGCGCTCCAGTCGCGGATCCGGGTCGACGAGCCCGCACCCGGCCCACGCGTCGCCGGCCTTCACATCGGTCACGACATCGCCGAAGGCATGCGCTACACCTACCGCCACCGGACGCTGCGGCCGCTGGCCCTGTCGATCCACACGTGGTTCCTCGGCAACAGCATCGTGATGACCGTGTTCGCGGTCTTCGTCCTCCGCGAGCTCCAGCTCCAGCCCTGGGCGTACGGGCTCGCCCTGGCGTTCGGCGGCGTCGGCGGATTCCTGGGCGCGCTCATCGCGCCACGGGCCGGCGCCCGGCTCGGCGCCGGCCGGGCGATCTTTCTCGCGAGAGCCCTGGTCGTCGTGCCCTGGCTCGCCCTCGCCGTCGTGCCGGTCGGCACGGCCGGCGGCGGCATCGCGCTCGTTGCGGCGGCCCAGTTCGTCTACTGCCTCTCGATGGGCGTCGAGGACCCGAACGACACCGGCTACCGGCAGTCCGTCGCACCCGACGCCATCCAAGGGCGGATGAACTCGACCATCCGGACCGTCAACCGCGTCGTGTTCTTCGTCGGCGCGCTCCTCGCGGGGCTCCTGGCGTCGATGCTCGGCTACCGCCTGACCATCGGAGTCGGCGCCGCGGTCTTCGCGGTCGCGGCGCTCATCGTCGTCCTCTCCCCGCTGTACGCGGCCGAGCACGCGGACCCGCCCGGAGGGACGTGAGACGGACTCAGTTCGCCCACTCCCCCTCGGCGGTGATGGTCACGTCTCGTCGCAGTCGAGGGCGAGGAGCTGCCGCACCGTCGCCTTCAGCTGCTCACCGATCGGCTCATCGGGCGCATTGTCGTCGTGCAGGGTCTTGCTGAGTGCAGCCATCACGAGGACGACGGCGAGCTCCGCTTCGGATCTGCTGCGTGCGCGCTGAGCGGCGAGGTCGACGTACATCTCCCGCACCTCGACCATGATCCGGGTCGCCGTCGTCAGCAGCTCGGGTCGCCGGCTCAGGAGCCGCTTGATACTGACCAGGTCAGGGCCGTGCTCGGAACCGCTGCCGATCACCTCGCACAGGGCCATGACCAGGCTGCCGGGGTGAGACAGGAACGCCTGCTCCACATCCGGGTGGATGGTGGGGCCCTGGAATTCGAGGGCCGCCGCGGCCTTGGAGGGGAAGTAGTTGAAGAAGGTCCGGCCCGAGACGTCTGCCTGGTGGCAGATCTGCTCGACCGTCGTCGCGTCCAGCCCCTGCGAGTCGATGAGGCGGAAGGCCGCTTCGTGGATCGCGGTGCGGGTCTGGAGCTTCTTGCGCTCCCGGAGGCCGACGGCCTCGGGGTGGATGTCGATTGTGGTCACGATCTGATGTCTTCCGACCGAGCGGAGCAGGCGGCGTCACGGGGACGCCGCCCACTCCCCCGATCAGCTCTGCGGCACCGCCCGGATGCTTCCGGTCAGGGTCGCGCCGCCCTCATCGACCTGCTGCTGCAGCGCGGAGGTCTTCCGCAGCGGGGGCACCTTGAAGAACAGGCTGAGGACGAAGGCGAGCAGGATCACTCCGAGGCCGATCGTGTAGACCAGGACCACGGAATCGTTGAAGCCGACCATGAACGGCTTGCTCAGGCGCTGGTCGGCGCCGTCGAGGAACGACGTGTCGCTCGTCGCGCTGCTGCTCGAGTTGTTCGCCTTCGAGTCGCCCGTCTTCAGCTTGTCGGCGAGCGTCGGGGTCAGCTTGTCGACGTAGAAGCCGCGCTGGCTCGCGTTCGCCCAGTTCACTTCGACGGTCCCGTTGACGACCGTGGCGTGGGCCGCCTTCGCCACCGCGGCGAGTGCTGCGGCCTCTGCCTGAGGCGTCGCCGCCGCGACCTGCTGGGCGATGACCGGCGCAGCGGCCTCGGCCGGGATGTTCCCGGCAGCGACCTGCGCGTCGACGGCGGCGGTGACCTTCTCGGTCACGGCGGCGCCGGCGGCGGCCTTCGCCTTCGTCACGCCTGCGTCGAGCTGGTCCTGGACGCCCTTCTCCAGCGGGGTGACGATCGGCGTCCAGAGCTGCTTCATGATCGCCTTGTTGTGCGGCGCGGTCGCGACCTCCGGTGTCAGGGCGGCGTCCAGTGCGGAGCTCAGGGTCTTCTGGTCGGCCGTCGCCGTGACGATGTTGCCCGGCAGGGCGGCGAAGAGCACCGAGAGCAGCACGGCGACACCGAGGGTTCCACCGATCTGGCGGAAGAAGGTGGACGCACCCGTGGCGACGCCCATCTGGTTCGGCGCGACTGCGTTCTGGCTGGCCAGGGTGAGCGTCTGCATCATCTGGCCGAGTCCGAGCCCGATGAGGAACATCGCGATCATCAGGAACCAGAGCGGCTTGTCGATCGTGAGGAACGTCAGCACGAAGAAGCCGGCCGCCGTGAACAGCGTTCCCGTGACGGGGAAGATCCGGTACTTGCCCGTGCGAGCGATGATCTGACCCGAAGCGATCGAGGCGATCATCAGGCCCGCCATCATCGGCAGCGTGGCGAAGCCGGAGGCCGTCGGGCTCAGCCCGAAGACGATCTGCAGGTACAGCGGCAGGGTCAGCATGGCGCCGAACATTCCGAAGCCGACGAGCACGCCGAGCACGGTCGCCATCGAGAACACCCGCGAACGGAACAGGCGGAGCGGGATGATCGCGTCGTCCTTCATGTAGCGCTCGATGAGGATGAAGGAGAGCAGGCCGACTGCGGCGATCACGTAGCAGCTGATGGAGGCGACGGAGGTCCAGCCCCAGTCACGACCCTGCTCTGCGACCAGCAGCACCGGGACGAGCGTCACGATGACCGCGGTCGCGCCCCACCAGTCGATGCGCGGCTTCGCGGCCTTGTGGAACTTCGGCAGGTGCAGGAAGGCCAGCACCATGAGCAGTGCGACGATCCCGATCGGGACGTTGATGAGGAAGACCCAGCGCCACCCTGTGACGAAGAGGATCTGGTTCGCTCCCGCGAACAGGCCGCCGATGAGCGGGCCGATGACCGACGAGATGCCGAAGACGGCCAGGAAGTAGCCCTGGTACTTGGCGCGCTCACGCGGAGCCAGGATGTCGCCCATGATCGCCAGCGGTAGGGACATCAGCGCGCCGGCGCCGATCCCCTGGAACGCGCGGAACGCGGCCAGCATCATCATCGACGTCGAGAACGCCGAGAGCAGGGAGCCGAGCAGGAACACGACGATGCCGAAGATGTACAGCGGGCGGCGGCCGAAGATGTCGGACAGCTTGCCGTAGATCGGGACCGCGATCGTGGACGTGATCAGGTAGGCCGTGGTGACCCACGCCTGGTCGTTGAGCCCGTGGAGGTCGTCACCGATGGTGCGGATCGCCGTGCCGACGATCGTCTGGTCGAGCGACGACAGGAACATGCCGGCCATGAGGCCGTAGATGACGAGAAGAATCTGCCGGTGCGACATGATCGGCTTCGATTCGTGCGGCGCAGGCGCCGCTGGTTGCACCCTCACGGGCGCAGTGGTTGCAGACAAGACGGGTTCCTTTTGGCGATGTGTTTTTTGCAGGCAGTGCAACAATACACGAATGCACATCTGCGTTTGCTGAAAAATGCTTACGACGTCGAGAAGGATCCGCTGGACAGGTGGACGTCCGCTCTCTACCGTGAGACCCATGAGCCCAGCGGACATCGACTACAGCGATCTGAACGCGCTCTTCATCAACACGACCCTCACCCGCTCCCCCGGCCGCAGCCACACCCAGTCGCTGATCGACGTGAGCGCGTCGATCATGTCCGACCAAGGGGTGCAGGTCGATCAGTTCCGCGCCGTCGACCACCCGATCGCCACGGGCGTGTACCCCGACATGCGCGAGTACGGCTGGGAGGTGGACGCCTGGCCCGACCTCTTCCCCCGGGTGCTCGCCGCCGACATCCTCGTGATCGCGGGCCCGATCTGGCTCGGCGACAACAGCAGCGAGACCAAGAAGATCATCGAGCGGCTCTACGCGCACTCGGGCGAGCTCAACGAGAAAGGCCAGTGGCTGTTCTACGGCCGCACGGGCGGGTGCCTCATCACCGGCAACGAGGACGGCATCAAGCACTGCGCGTCCAACGTGCTCTACAGCCTGCAGCACATCGGCTACTCGATCCCTCCGCAGGCCGACGCCGGCTGGATCGGCGAGGCCGGCCCCGGCCCCAGCTACGGGGATGACGCGGGCGACGGCAGGCGTGTCGGGTTCGACAACGACTTCACGAACCGGAACACGACCTTCCTCACCTGGAACCTCCTGCACCTGGCCCGGCTGCTGAAGGACGCCGGCGGCTTCCCCGATTACGGCAACCAGCGCAAGGAGTGGGACGCGGGGACCCGGTTCGACTTCCCGAACCCCGAGTACCGTTCCTGAGGCTCGCCCATCACGGAGTTGCGTTGAGCGCCGCCTGGATGTCGATGTCGCGGGCGGACGCGGGCGAACCGGGTCCGGTGACCGGCGTTCCGGTCTTGGCGAGCAGATCGACCAGCTCGTCGACCGTCGGGTCGTAGGCGAACTTCTCCCGCAGAACGGCGAAGGCACCGGCGACCTGAGGAGCGGCGAACGACGTTCCCATCGCGTAGAAGGTGCCATCGCTCTTGTACGGCAGCAGGACGCCGTCCCGCTTCAGGTAGTCGCCTTCGCCGACCGGAGCGTACAGGCGCGTGCTCGCGGCGTGGTTGGAGTAGCTGGCCCGCACGTGCGGCTGGAGCGTCTTGGTCGCGCCGACGGTGATCACGTTCTTTCCGCAGTTCCAGGCGCCCAGCGAGTCGACGCCCTCGTTGCCGGCAGCCATGATGACCGCGATGCCCTTGGTCGTGAGCCGCCCGGCCGCCGCGTCGATGGCCTGTCCGATCGTGCTGCATGCGCCATTGGCGCCGATCGCGTCTCCGGCGACCGAAAGGGTCACCGCGGCGACCTTTCCGCGGTAGGCGAGCTCCGTCGTCACGGCGTTGTCGATCCAGTTGAGGGCGTTCACGACGGACTCCCCCGACCAGCCGTACGCGTCGTTGGCTCCGGACGACGTGCCACCGCCGACCTTCATCTGAACCACCTTCGCGCCGCTCGCCGCCCCGGCCGTGGAGACCTGCGTGTACGAGCCGTCCGCGTTGAGCTCCCAGCGGATGCCCCGCTGACCCACCACGGCGCCCGCAGTCGCCGTGCCGTGGAGTTCGTGGCAGGGATCCTTGGCGGAGTCGACGCATCGCAGCGACGGGGCTGAGCTACCGGGCAGGGTGCTGAAGTACGACGGGCCCTTGTACAGGTACCCGGTGTTGATCATGTCGGACTTCTCGCACAGGCTCGGCCAAGCCGTGCTGTCAGAGGCGAGCCCGAAGCAGTACTCGGCGGCGACCTTCGACTTCCCGTCGGCGTCCTTCATGAGCGAATTGCCGCCGGTGAACGCGCCGTCGATGTCGAACACGATCTGGCCCGTTCCATCGAACCGAGCTCCCCCGGCGTCGGCGTACGCCCCGGACGCGTCAGCGCCCAGGTTCATGGCGATGTTCGACCGCGTCCACTGGTCGTTCTCGGGGGCGGCGACGGCGGCGACGCCGGTGCTCAGCACGATCGGAGCGACCACCGCCGTTCCGATGAGCCCCTTGGTGATTGATTTCCGCATCGATGTTTCCTCACTGGTGCGCACGCAATTGTTGGCTTCATCACAAGCATATCGCACATCAATGTCACTGCAGCGACGGGAGCGTGAACGCGAACCGGTCGCCGGCGGAGAACCGGTACTCGTCGTCGCAGCGGTAGCCGCGCAGCCACTGCACGTCGTCGACCACCCGCAGGTAGAAGCCCTTCGGGAACTCGACATCGTCACTCAGCGGCGAAGCGGCGACCTTGATCGACCCCGCCGGCGAGCGTCCTGCCGACAGCACCGAATCGGGCGCGTTCGGCTGCGACCGCATCGCGAGCCGGAGGTAGGGGCCGGTGTCGGGAGGGCACAGCGACAGTCCCTGCTCGCGCGCCGCTGCGAAGACCTCCGGGAGGGAGCCGCCGTCGCCGAGGCCCAGCTCGCCCAAACAGCGCTCGACAATGGTCAGCTCCACCGGTTCCCGCACGTCGAACGCCTCGTGATCGAGCAGCGTCTCGGCGTGCGCGTTCACAAGGACACCGTGCGACCGCAGGGCGGTGCGCAGGTCCGTGCGGGTGGCTCCGCCGATGGTCAACGTGATCGGTTCGGCTTCGTGCACTGCTCCAGGCTATCCACCCGCGTCACGGCCGCGCTCCGCACGGGTCTCCAACGTATGACGACCCTCGACTCCCGCCTCCCCGACACCGCGAGCAGCTGCCCGCGCTGCGCCGGCCGCACCGCCTACCCGTCCATCGTCACCGTCGACCGGAGCCCCCGGTTCACGCTGGTGTGCGCGTTCTGCGGCACTGCGCGCGATCTCAACGGCCGACCGTAGGATGAGGCGGTGAGAGACCGCCGATCGCCCGCGAGCCCGGACGGCCTGTCGCGCCGCGGCTGGATCGTCCTCGTGGCCGCGACCGCCGCCGCCGCGATCGTCCTCCTCTCGGTGGCCGCCTTCGCCGGCGGCTCCCCCGCCGGCCACGCCCGGGCCGACCAGACTGCGGCATCCCCGTCCAGTCACCCGCTGGATCCGGCTCCCACGCCACTCGGGCTGCCGCCGCGCCCCACCCACACGCCCCCGGTCGCGACCGTCCCAGAGCAACCGGTCGGCAGCATCGCCACCGGCGCGTGCCTCCAGGTCTTCCCCTCGCCGTGGGCGAACGCGTACCCCGTCATCGACTGCGCGTCGCCGCACATCGCCCAGGTGATCTCGCAGGGCACCCTCCCCCAGTCCGCAAGCGCGCCGTTCCCGGGCGCGCAGGCGCTCAACACCCAGGTCGGCGACCTCTGCACCGCCCCCGGCATCCTGGACTGGAACTGGGTCGCGGTGTGGAACGAGGACGTCCAGGTGGAGCTGCGCTACCCGAACAGCGCGGCCCAGTGGGCATCGGGAGACCGCGCCTACGAGTGCTTCGTCGACACCTACTCACGCCACGAGCTCACCGGGACCGCCGTGGCGGCCCACTAAGACGTCACGCGCCCACGTACTCCGCCAGGTGCTGCCCGGTCAGGGTCGAGCGCGCCGCGACCAGGTCGGCGGGCGTCCCCTCGAACACGACACGGCCGCCGTCGTGGCCGGCTCCGGGGCCGAGGTCCACGATCCAGTCGGCGTGCGCCATCACGGCCTGGTGGTGCTCGATGACGATCACCGACTTGCCCGAGTCGACCAGCCGGTCCAGGAGGCCGAGCAGCTGCTCGACGTCGGCCAGGTGCAGGCCGGTGGTCGGTTCGTCCAGCACGTACACGCCGCCCTTCTCCGCCATGTGCGTCGCGAGCTTGAGGCGCTGGCGTTCGCCGCCGGACAGCGTCGTCAGCGGCTGGCCGATGGTCAGGTAGCCGAGGCCGACGTCCGCCAGGCGCTGCAGGACGGCGTGGGCGGCCGGGATGCGGGACTCGCCGCTCGCGAAGAACGTCTCCGCCTGCTCCACGGACAGCGCGAGCACCTCGCTGATGTCCAGGCCGCCGAACCGGTACTCCAGCACCGACGCATCGAAGCGCTTGCCCTCGCAGACCTCGCACACCGTCGAGACGCCGGCCATCACGCCGAGGTCGGTGTAGATGACGCCGGCGCCGTTGCAGTTCGGGCAGGCGCCCTCGGAGTTCGCGCTGAACAGCGCCGGCTTGACGCCGTTGGCCTTCGCGAACGCCTTGCGGATCGGCTCCAGCAGGCCGGTGTACGTGGCCGGATTGCTGCGCCGCGAGCCGCGGATGCCGGCCTGGTCGACGGAGACGACGCCCTCGCGCGGCGACACCGAGCCGTGGATGAGCGAACTCTTGCCGGAGCCGGCGACGCCCGTGACCACGACCAGCACGCCGAGCGGGATGTCGACGTCCACGTCCTGGAGGTTGTGCGACGTCGCGCCGCGCACCTCCAGCCGCCCGGACGGCGTGCGCACCGAGTCCTTGACCGTCGCGCGGTCGTCCAGGTGCCGCCCGGTGAGCGTGCCGCTCGCCCGCAGGCCCTCGATGGTCCCCTCGTAGACGATCTCTCCCCCGGCCGTGCCCGCGCGCGGCCCGAGGTCGACCACGTGGTCGGCGATGACGATCATCTCCGGCTTGTGCTCCACCACCAGCACCGTGTTGCCTTTGTCGCGGAGCTGCACGAGCAGCTCGTTCATCCGGCGCATGTCGTGCGGGTGGAGGCCGATCGACGGCTCGTCGAAGACGTAGGTGATGTCGGTGAGCGACGACCCCAGGTGGCGGATCATCTTGGTGCGCTGCGCCTCCCCGCCCGACAGCGTGCCGGACGGCCGGTCGAGCGACAGGTAGCCGAGGCCGATGTCCACGAACGAGTCGAGCGTGCCCTGGAGGCCGGCCAGCAGCGGCGCCACCGACGGCTCGTCGAGCTCGCGCACCCACGCGGCGAGATCGCTGAGCTGCATCGCGCACACGTCGGCGATGCTGACGCCGCCGATCAGCGACGACCGCGCGCCCGCGTTGAGCCGCGTGCCTGCGCACTCCGGGCAGGGCGCGAAGGTGACCGCGCGCTCCACGAACGCCCGGATGTGCGGCTGCATGGCCTCGACGTCCTTCGACAGCATCGACTTCTGGACGCGCGGCACCAGGCCCTCGTAGGTGAGGTTGATGCCGTTGATCCTGACCTTCACCGGCTCCTTGTAGAGGAAGTCGTGCAGCTCGGTCTCCGAGTACTCCCGGATCGGCTTGGCCGCGTCGAAGAAGCCGGACTCGCTGAACATCCGCACCGACCAGCCGTCCGCGGTGTAGCCGGGCACCGTGATCGCGCCGCCGGACAGCGACTTCGACTCGTCGTAAAGCTGTGTCAGGTCGATGTCGGAGGCGGTGCCCATCCCCTCGCAGCGCGGGCACATTCCGCCGGTCTGCTCGAAGCTGCGCTTCACCGTCCCCTTGCCCTCGATCGAGATGGCGCCGGAGCCGCGCACGGTCGGGATATTGAACGAGAAGGCCTGCGGCGAGCCGATGTGGGGCTGCCCGAGCCGGCTGAACAGGATGCGCAGCATGGCGTTCGCGTCGGTGACCGTGCCGACGGTGGACCGCGCGTTGGCGCCCATCCGCTCCTGGTCGACGAGGATGGCCGTGGTGAGACCTTCCAGCACATCCACGTCCGGCCGCGCGAGTGACGGCATGAAGCCCTGCACGAACGCGCTGTAGGTCTCGTTGATGAGCCGCTGCGACTCGGCGGCGATGGTCCCGAACACCAGCGAGCTCTTGCCGGAGCCGGACACCCCGGTGAACACGGTCAGCCGGCGTTTCGGGAGCTCGACGCTGACGTCCTTGAGGTTGTTCACACGCGCGCCGCGGACCCGGATGACGTCGTGCGTGTCCGCCCGCTCCTGTCCGCCCGCGGCGGTGCTCGCGTTGGTGGTCGCGCTGGTGGCCGTGGTCATCGCTGCACTCCGTCCGTTCGGTGTCGCTTCCGATCTAACCAGGCGCCTCCGACCCGCTCTCCTCCCCCGCGACCGCGGCGTCGCGAGAATGGGTCTGATATGCACAGGAGATTTTCAGTATTCTGCGCGTAAGCGGCCATCCGACAACGTGGCCGCACGACTGAAAGGTGCGTGCGATGTCCTCCACCGATCCTCTCGGCTCCGCCGTCCACGACCTCTCGCTGGACGCGTCGGAGATGACCCGTTCGGCCATCAACGCGATCCGGGCCGTGATGGGAGTCAGCGGTGCTGTCGCCGTCATCCTCGGCGTGGTGCTGCTGTTCTGGCCCGCCAAGACCATCGCGGTGCTGGCGGTGTTCCTCGGCATCTACTTCCTCATCGCCGGCATCATGCGGCTGGGCGTCGGGATCTTCGCCCGCGGCATCGGGGGCGGCATCCGCACGCTGAACATCATCCTCGGCGTGCTGCTGGTGTTCGTCGGCATCGTGACTCTGAAGAACGTCTCGACCGCCGCGACTGTGCTGGTGATCTTCGCCCTCGCCTTCATCGGCGTCGGCTGGATCATCGAGGGCATCATGGCGCTGGTGGAGGCCGGGCGCGCCCGCTCCGCCGGTTGGGCGATCGCCTACGGCGTCCTCAGCATCATCGCGGGACTCGTGGTGCTGTTCCTGCCCGCGTCGTCGGCCGTGTTCCTGATCCTGTTCGCCGCGATCGCGCTGATCGTGCTCGGCATCATCGGGATCGTCCGGGCGTTCACCTTCGGCCGCGAGGTGCTGAAGACGAGCGCGGCGCCCGCCGCGCCCGCCGCCGCCTAGCGCCCGTCTCCGCCTAGCGCCGCGCCTTCACCGGCAGGTGCCGGTCCCACCAGTCCAGGATGATCTCGAACCTCTCGCGACGGTGCCGCGGGCGGCCGCTGCGGCTCAGCTCGTGGTCCTCCCCCGGGAAGATCACGAGCTCTGCCTCGACGCCGCCCCGCTTCAGCGCCGCGTAGTACCGCTCGGCCTGGCCGAGCGGGCAGCGCAGGTCGCTGGACGAGTGCAGCACCAGGGTGGGCGTCCGCACGCGGTCGACCACGGCCTGCGGGCTCTGCGCCGCGATCCCGGACGGATCGGTGCCGGTGTACTCGTCGCTGAAGAAGCTGCCGATGTCGCTGGTGCCGATGAAGGCGGCGGGGTCGAGGTAGCCGCGCTCCACGATCGCCCCGGCGAACCGGTGGTCGTGCGCGATCGTCCACGCGGTCAGGTAGCCGCCGTAGGAGCCGCCCATCACGCCGACGCGCTCGGCGTCGAGGCCGGGGGTCGCGGCGATCGCGCCGTCCAGGAAGTCCAGGACGTCCGCCAGGTCGACGGTGCCCATCCGCTGCCGGATGACGCGGCCGTGCTCCTGGCCGTAGCCGGCGGAGCCACGCGGGTTGCACATCACCACGGCGTAGCCCGCGGCGGCGTAGACCTGCGCCTCGTCGAAGAGCGCCGCGGTGTAGGCCGCGAACGGCCCGCCGTGGATGTTCAGGAGCACGGGATGCGGCCCTGCGCCCTCCGGCGCCACGACCCAGCCGTGGATCGGATAGCCGTCCCGGCCCGTCACCGTGAGCTCGCGCGGGGCGATCACGCCTGCAGCACGAAGCGCGCGGGAGAAGTCGGTGAGCCTCCGGAGGCCGTCGTCGTCGATCACGGCGACGTCGCCCGCTGTGGCGGCGTCGGACACACTCACCACGATCGTCCCACCCGCCGCGCCGGCGCCGCCCACCACGGTGAGGTCGTCGGTGAGCCGGCGTGCGGCGCCGTCGGCCTCCACCTCGGTCAGGACGAGCGCGCCCCGGCGGCGGTCGGACACCAGCACGCTGTCGTCGCGGAAGGCGACGATCTCCGACTCGGTGAGGTCGACCGTCTCCGGATCGGTCAGCAGGCGCGGAGCGGCCCCCGGGTGGTCGATCACGTACAGCGCGGTGTTCTTCGCCACGAAGTCCCTGCCGCCCTGCCCGACGTCCTGCGCGCTGAAGTAGAGCGCGCCGTTGAGGCCGTAGGCGACGGCGACGACCGAGAAGCTGCCGTGCTCCCCCGTCTCGTCGGAGGGCTCCCTGCCGCCGTCGACCGGCACCAGGAAGACGTTCGAGCGGAGGTCGTCGTCGCGGCCGTCGTGGCGGGACGAGACGAACGCGAGCGTGGACCCGTCCGGCGAGAACGCGATCGTCGAGTCGTCCCAGTCCCCGCTGGTCAGCGCACGCGGCGTCGCCACCGCCGGCGCCGGCCGGCTCGAGCCGTCGGGCTCCGCGATCGGCGCCACCGGCGGCTCCGCCCAGACGTCGGGGACGGACACGACGTAGACGTGCGAGCGCCGGTCGGTGATGTAGCCGAGTCCATTTGCCTGATATTTCAGCGTGTCGATCCGGCGAGCACGCTCCCCGTTCGGGTCGATGCCCTCCACCGTGCCGTAGCGCCCCTGCTCGGGATCGCGGCTGACGAAAGCCAGCGAGCGGCCGTCCGGAGCCCAGGCGAACTCGGTCACGCCCAGCTTGCGATCGGTGGCGACCACCGGCTCGCCGCCGGCGGCGTCCACCACCATGAGCTGCGAGGGCGACTTCGGGCCGCCGCGCAGGAACGCGATCAGGCGGCCGTCCGGCGAGAACGCCGGGGCGCTGTCGCGGAAGCCGCGCGTGAGCCGCCGCG
Organism: Leifsonia sp. NPDC056665; assembly: GCF_042791795.1. NCBI lineage: Bacteria > Bacillati > Actinomycetota > Actinomycetes > Micrococcales > Microbacteriaceae > Leifsonia > Leifsonia sp. NPDC056665. The sequence goes on along the minus strand of NZ_JBHTXK010000001.1, from coordinate 355,308 downwards.
GCGCCGCGTGCCCGGACAGCGGGATGTTCCAGAGCTGGCCGATCGTCGCATCGGCGGCGAGCGACGGATGCGTGACCGAGACGACCGCGCGGCCCCCTGCCGGGTGGACGGTGGGGCGCGAGACTCCGGTCAGGAGCTCGAGGTCGGCGCCCCTCATTCGCTGATCGGCTCGAAGCTGGAGACGTCGCCGACGAGGCGGGTGTGGTCGGCCGGGACCGGGTCGACCACCGCCGACGCGACCTCAGCGGCGAACTCGCCGACGTTGTAGAGGCGGCCGGCGGCCTCCTTGCGGGCGTCGATCGCGCCGGGGTTCAGCCGGTTGAGCAGCGTCGCGGTGATAGTGCCCTCGATCATGTCGCCGGAGACCACGACGAACTCGACGCCCTTCGCGTCGAGCTCCGGGAGCAGCGCCCGCAGCGCGTCCTCGCCCGCCCGCTTGCTCAGCGCGACGGCCTCGTACTCGGGCATGGTCGGCGTCGAGCGGATGAAGTGCGCCTGGTGGCTGGTGACGAACACGACGCGAGAGCCGGAGGCCATGAGCGGCAGCGCCGAGGTCAGGACGTTCACCTGCGCGTCGCGGTTGAGCTGCATGGCGTAGTCCTCGGCCATCCCGGACTCCATGCCGCCTGAGGCGTTCAGGACCAGGATGTCGAGGCCGCCCCATTCGGCGTCGATCGCCCGGAACAGCGCGCCGACCGACGTCGGGTCGGTGAGGTCGGCGCCGACGGTGATCGCGGCGCCGCCCTGCGCGCGGATCGCGTCGGCCAGCTTGACCGCGCGCGCCTCCTTGTTGCGGTAGTTGATCGCGACCGCGGCGCCGGCGTCGGCGAGGTACTGCACGGTGTCGGCGCCGATACCGCGCGACGAACCGGTGACGAGGGCGCGTTTGCCGGTGAGGCTGCCCTGCTCGAGCGGGCTGGCGGACGCGGAAGCGTTGGACACGGGTACTCCTAGAGCGTTGGACGACACGGCTTTCTGAGACTACCAAGTGCGTTCCGTCCAGTGGGCCGCGGGAATGCTAGCGTTCTAGCAAGTACATAGTGATGTGTAGATACATAGTGATGTGTAGAGAGGGGGCCGCTCATGGACATCACGTCCTTCGCCTGGATCGCCTGGCTCGTCCTCATCCTCGTGTTCGTGATCATCGAGATGCTGACGCTCGACTTCGTCTTCCTCATGATCGCGATCGGCAGCTTCGGAGGGCTGATCGCCGGGTTCTTCGGCGCCCCGTGGTGGCTGCAGCTCATCATCGCGGCCGCGATCTCGGTGGTCCTGGTGTTCTTCATCCGGACGCCGTTGCTGCACAGGCTCAAGCGCGGCGGCGACCCCACCAAGAGCAACGTCGACGCGCTGATCGGCATGAACGGCGTCGTCGTCTCGACCGTCTCGCGCACCGCGGGGCTGGTCAAGCTGTCCGTCGGGGAGACCTGGACCGCGCGGCTCTCGCCCGCCCAGTCCGGCCCCGCCGAACTGGTGCCGGGCGAGCATGTCATCGTCCTGAGCATCGAGGGCGCGACGGCCGTCGTCGCCCCGTCACCGGTGTCGGCGGGAGCCGGCGACCTCACCGAGAGGAGCCTGACGTGACCCAAGTCACCCAGCTCGTCGTGACCATCGTCGTCTCGATCATCATCCTGGTGATCGCGATCTTCGTGCTGGTCACGCTGTTCCGCGCCATCCGGATCATCCCGCAGGCGCGGGCCGGGGTGGTGGAGCGGCTCGGCCGGTACCACAAGACGCTCACTCCGGGCCTCAACGTCGTCGTCCCGTTCATCGACAAGGTGCGCCCGCTCATCGACCTCCGCGAGCAGGTCGTCTCCTTCCCGCCGCAGCCGGTGATCACCGAGGACAACCTGGTCGTCTCGATCGACACGGTCGTCTACTTCCAGGTCACCGACGCCCGCGCCGCGACCTACGAGATCGCCAACTACCTCGGCGCCGTCGAGCAGCTCACCACGACCACGTTGCGTAACGTGGTCGGCGGCCTGAACCTCGAGGCCGCCCTGACCAGCCGCGACAACATCAACGGCCAGCTGCGCCTGGTGCTCGACGAAGCCACCGGCAAGTGGGGCATCCGAGTATCCCGCGTCGAGCTGAAGGCGATCGATCCGCCCCTGTCCATCCAGGACTCGATGGAGAAGCAGATGCGCGCCGAGCGCGATCGCCGTGCGGTGATCCTGACGGCCGAGGGCACGAAGCAGTCCGAGATCCTCAACGCGGAGGGCTCCCGCCAGGCGGCGATCCTCAAGGCGGAGGGCGACGCGAAGGCGGCCGTGCTGCGCGCGGACGGCGAGGCGAAGGCGATCGCCACCGTCTTCAGCGCCATCCACGAGGGGAAGCCCGACAACCTGCTGCTGGCCTACCAGTACCTGCAGACGCTGCCGAAGCTGGCCGAGGGCTCCGCGAACAAGCTCTGGATCATCCCGAGCGAGCTCACGGAGGCGCTGAAGGGCATCGGTGCGGCGCTCGGGCCGAAGGGCACGGCCGCTGCCGGGTTCGACGCGGCCCCGGCCGGCACCCAGGCCGCGCCGTCCGTGGAGGCGGCCGCCGGCGGCGCCACGGGTCCGACTCCCCCGCCCGCTCCCCCGGCGTGACGTTCCTCGACGGGCCGCGGCCGCGCATCATCGCGCACCGCGGCCTGGCGTCGGACGCGCCGGAGAACACCCTGCTCGCCTTCCTGAAGGCGCTGAGCGCGGGTGCGACGCACCTGGAGACGGACGTGCACGCGTCGGCCGACGGCGAGGCGGTGGTCAGCCACGACCCCGACCTGTCCCGGGTGGCCGGCCGCGACGTGCGCGTGGAGCAGCTCACCCTGGCCGAGCTGCGGCGCATCCCGCTCGGCCACGGCCAGTCGTTCTCCTCGCTCGCCGAGGCGCTGGACGCCTTCCCGCAGGCGCGCTTCAACATCGACATCAAGGACGAGCGCGCCGCGGCCCCGGCCGCCGCCGCGATCGTGAAGACGCGCGCAGCCGACCGGGTCCTCCTCACGAGCTTCTCGGCAGCGCGCAGGAGGGCCGCCACCTCCGCCCTCCCGGATGTCGCGGTGTCGCCCTCCGTCTCGGAGTTCGTGCCGGCGCTGATCGGCTCGAAACTCGGGGTGCGCCCGCTCACCCGGCGCGCCCTGCGGGGGTTCGCCGCCGTGCAGATCCCGGAGCGCCGCGGCCCGGTGCGCCTGGTCACCGCCCGCACGGTCCGCGCGATCCAGGCCGCGGGAGCCGAGGTGCACGTCTGGACGGTCGACGACGTCGCCGACATGACGCGGCTGCTCGACCTGGGAGTCGACGGAATCGTCACCAATCGCTGCAATCTCTTGAAAGCCCTGGTCAGCGCCCGGAAGTGAGCCGTGGTCCCTTGAGTGACGCTGTGAGCCCACTGAGAGAAGGGAGCACGCGGAAAGAGAATCCCCAGCTTGCTGGTTTATAAATGGTGACGATTCGCGCGAAGAGGAGACCACACGATGGCAGATCGCAGCTTGCGCGGAATGAGGCTTGGCGCCCAGAGCTTACAAAGCGAAGAAGGCGTCGTCTACTCTCCGCGTTCCCGTTATACCTACCTGTGCCCCGACTGCGGCCTGGAGACCGATATGGTCTTCTCCGCCGAGGCCGAACCTCCCAAGGGCTGGGAGTGCAAGCACTGCGGCCACGAGGCCCGCTTGCTGGTCGACGACAAGCCCGTCGAGATCGACCACTCGGACGTCAAGACGCCGCGCAGCCACTGGGACATGCTCCTGGAGCGCCGCACCAGGGCCGAGCTCGAAGAGCTCCTCGAGGAGCGGCTGCAGTACCTGCGCGCACGCCGCGGGACGGCCGAGCACAAGTACTCAGCCTGACGCTCGGCGCCCCGACCAGAGCCGCTCTCACCGTTCCGGTGGGAGCGGCTTTCTCAGTTCAGGCGCCGGTAGTCTGCGGCACAGCGCGGCCGCCAGCAGGCCGAAGAGCCCGAGGCCCGCGACGAGGAACTCGATGCCGCGGCTGAGCAGCGTGGACGGCGTCGTCGTGGTGCCGAGCGGCACGTCCGCGACCATGTGGCCGGGCTGGAACGGCGGGATCATGGTGATCGTCCTCCCGTCCGGCGCGATGATCTGGCTGCTGCCGACGGTCGAGATGTTCACCAGGGCCCGTCCGGACTCGATCGCGCGCAGCCGGGCGATGGCGAGCTGCTGCTCGTTCTCGTCGGTCTTGCCGAAGTCGGCGTTGTTCGTTTGCGCCAGGATGACCTGGGCGTCGTCGTTCATCATGTCGGTGAGGAGCTGATCGTCCACGATGTCGAAGCAGATCGAGACGCCGGCGCGCACTCCCCCGACGTCGAAGACGTTGTCGCGGGTTCCCGGCGTGTAGTCGCGGCCGATGAGGTCGATGAGCGACGGCGCGAAGGGCCGCCAGAACGACCGGTCGGGCACGTACTCGCCGAATGGCACCGGGTGCTTCTTGTCGTAGTAGTCGACGGCGCCCTTGCCGGCCTCCCACTGCAGCGACGTGTTGAAGTACTTGCCGTCGCGGGAGGTGATCGTCCCGACGATGAAGGGCGCGCCGAACTTCCGGCTCAGCGCGTCGAGGACGGAGGCGGAGCCGGGGTCGCGCGTCGGGTCGGGCTGGGCGGCGCCCTCCGGCCAGACCACCATGTCGAGCTTCTTGGCGCCGGTCGACTGCGAGGCCGGGATCTTCAGCGTCTCGGTGATCTGGGTGTCCAGCACCGCGCCCTCCGGGGCGTTGTCGAAGTAGCCGGCGGGACCGTTGCCCTGCACGGCGGCGATCCGGGTGGTGCCGTGCGTCGTCGCCGGCCAGGACGGAACGGCCAGCACCACGGCGATCGCGCCGACCGCGACGGCGCCGCGCAGGAGCGCTCGCACGTCGACGGCGAAGAACAGCTCGAGGAGGAGCGCCACCAGCCACACCATGACGAAGCTGAGGCCGGAGATGCCGAGCCAGGCGACCAGCGGAGCGTACGGGCTGAGCGACTGCGACTCCGCCACCCGGCCCCAGGAGAAGCCGCCGTACGGCCAGTTGCCCGTCACGTACTCCCGCAGCACCCAGAGCCCTGCGACGATCACGGGCGTCATCCCGAGCCGGCCGGCGATGCCGGGCCAGGCCTTCGGCGCCCAGCGGTAGGCCAGCGTGAGGAGGACGCCGCCCGCGCCCCAGAACAGCGCCTCCAGCGTCGAGAGCGCGACCCACGGCACCGGGCCGAGATACAGCGACGTCCAGGAGACGTGCACCAGATAGAACGCCTCGCCCGCGAGCCAGCCGACCAGGAACGCCTTCCCGGACGTGCGCCCGCGCTGTGCGAGCAGCACCATCCCGATGCCGACGAAGGTCAGCGGCCACAGGTTCTGGCCGGGGAAGCCGGCGGCGAGGACGGGACCGGCGCCGATCGCGACGAGGATCGCGAGCCAGAGCGGCAACGGAGCCGGCGGCAGCGCAGCACGCCGCGATCGGCGGGCGCGCGGCGTTCGGGTCACGAAGGGAGAGCCTAAAGCATCGCGCTCTGCGTCCCGCACAGCCACGGGGCCTCCGTTCTCAGGCACCGGCTCTCCCTCAGGCAACGGCGGAGTACGCGACGATGCCGCGGCGGATCGACTCCAGCGCCTGCCGTGCCGTGCGTCCTACGTTGCCCTGCGCGACGAGCGAGAGCTGGTCGAGGAGGTCGATCGTCTGCTTCGTCCAGCGGACGAAATCGCCTGCGGCCATGTCGGCCTCGCGCAGCACGACGTCCAGCGCCGCCCCGCGCGCCCACTGGTACATCGCCAGCGCCAGCGCCGTGGAGACGGGCTCGCTGCCCGGGAGGCGGTTCTCCCGCTCCAGGTCGTCCAGCCGGGCCCAGAGGTCGGTCGTGCGCTCCAGGGCCGGGCGGAAGGCGCCGCGCGGGAGGTTGCGGTCGTGGGCGAGACCGTCGTCGCGTCGCGGCTCGAAGACCAACGCGCACGCCATCGCGGCCAGGCCGGCGGCGTCGAGCTCCTTCCAGTAGCCGCGGCGCAGGCACTCGGCGACCAGCAGGTCCCGCTCGCCGTAGATGCGCTTGAGGGTGCGGCCGTGCACGGTCAGCGCCGTCTCGCCGTCCTCCGTCGTCAGGTAGCCGAGCTCCAGGAGCACGTCGGAGACCCGGTCGAAGACCTTCGCGACCGCTCCCGTGCGGGACTGGATCTGGGCGCTCAGCCGGTCGGTGTCGCGCTTGAGCTTCCACCAGCGCTCCGACCAGCGGGCGTGCTGCTCGCGGTCGGGGCAGCGGTGGCACGGGTGATCCCGCATTCGCTTCCGCAGCGCGGCGAGCTGGCGCTGGCGCCGCTCGCGATCGGCCTTGGACGCGTTCTCGATGCGCTGGCCCTTCTTCTCCAGGTCGCTGAGCTCGCGGCGGATGCGCGAGTACTCGCGGAAGTCGCCGAGGTGGCACTCCATCGCCTTCTCGTAGCCGGCGAGGGACTCCTCCTGCTGGCGCACCTTGCGGGCCAGGTCGACCACCGCGCGGTCGGCCTGGAACTGCGCGAACGAGGACTCCAGGATCTCGCGGGTGCGCAGCCGTCCGAACTGGTCGATCAGGTTGACGGCCATGTTGTACGTAGGCCGGAAGCTCGAGTTGAGCGGATAGCTGCGGCGGGAGGCCAGCGAGGCGACCGACTGCGGGTCGAGGCCGTCCTCCCACTGGATGACGGAGTGACCCTCGACGTCGATGCCGCGGCGCCCTGCACGGCCGGTGAGCTGGGTGTACTCCCCCGGCGTGATCGGCACGCGCGCCTCGCCGTTGAACTTCTCCAGCTTCTCCAGCACGACGGTGCGGGCGGGCATGTTGATGCCCAGCGCGAGCGTCTCCGTCGCGAAGACCACCTTGACCAGCTTGCGACGGAAGAGCTCCTCCACCACCTCTTTGAAGGCGGGCAGCATGCCGGCGTGGTGAGCCGCGACGCCGCGCTCCAGGCCCTCCAGCCACTCCCAGTAGCCCAGCACCGCGAGGTCCTCGTCCAGCAGGGTGCGGCAGCGCTCCTCGGCGATGGCGCGGATCTCGTCGCGCTCGCGCTGCTCGGTGAGCCGCACGCCCTCGCGCAGGGTCTGGCGGACGGCGGCGTCGCAGCCGTTGCGGCTGAAGATGAAGAAGATCGCCGGCAGGAGGTTGTGCTCGTTGAGCATCCGGACGAAGTCGGCGCGGTTCATCCGGAAGGTGTCGGGGCGGCCGCCGCGCGAGTGGTAGCGGCCGACGTCGCGCGTCTGCCGGCTGGACAGCACCCGGCCGCCGTAGCGCGCCATCTGCACGAGCTCCGGATTCACCCGGTTCGTCGCCGCCAGGCCGGACGAGTCGAACAGGTCGATCAGCTTGGTGCGCATCAGGATGTGCTGCTCCAGCGGCACCGGGCGCTCCTCGGAGACCACCACGTCGGTGTCGCCGCGCACCGCCTGCAGCCAGTCGCCGAACTCCTCGGCGTTGGAGACCGTGGCGCTGAGCGAGACCATCCGCACCGCCTGAGGCAGGTGGATGATGACCTCCTCCCAGACAGCCCCGCGGAACCGGTCGGCGAGGTAGTGCACCTCGTCCATCACCACGTAGGCCAGATCGCCGAGGAGGTCGGAGTCCGCATACAGCATGTTGCGCAGCACCTCGGTGGTCATCACCACGATGCGCGCGTGCGAATTGATGTTGGTGTCGCCGGTCAGCAGGCCGACCGACTCAGGCCCGTAGGCCTCGACGAACTCCTGGAACTTCTGGTTGCTCAGCGCCTTCATCGGCGTGGTGTAGAACACCTTCGCGTTCGCCTCGCGCATGGCGAGGAACACCGCGAACTCGGCCACGATGGTCTTGCCCGCACCGGTCGGCGCGGCCACGAGCACGCTGCGGCCGTTCTCCAGGCTGGCGCACGCCTCGCGCTGGAACGGATCCAGATCGAAGCGCAGCCCCGCCCGGAACGTCTCCAGCTGGGGCTGCTGCGCCCGCTGCCGCGAGGCGGCGAAGCGTTCGGCCGGGGAGAGCTGCTGCTGGTCGGTCACGCGACCAGCCTATGCCGCGAGCTCGGCCTCCAGTCGCATCGCCACCTTGGCCGCGCGGCGGTCGTGCAACCAGGCGACGCCGTAAGCGCCGAAGTAGAGCAGCACCATCGGAACGGCGAGGAGGAACATCGAGAGCACGTCGGCCGCGGGCGTCGCGATGGCGGTGAAGAGCGCGATCATGATGATCGCCCAGCGCCAGGAGCCGATGATCGATTTGGCGCTCAGCACACCGACGAAGTTGAGCAGCACCAGGAATACCGGCAGCACGAAGGCGACGCCGACGGCGAGGACGAGCTTGGTCACGAAGTCGATGTAGGTCTTGGCGTCGATGATCGCCGCGTCCTGCTCCGGCGCGAAGCTGGTCAGGAGGCTGACCATGTGCGGCACGAGCAGCCAGCCGGCCACGCCGCCCGCGATGAACAGCGGAACCGCGGTGAAGAAGAAGCCGAACGCGTACTTGAGCTCTTTGCGTGTCAGTGCCGGAACGAAGAACGCCCAGATCTGCCACAGCCAGACCGGGCTGGAGATGATGATGCCGATGGTGACCGCCATCTGCATCTTCAGGTCGAAGGCACCGGTGATGCTGCCGTAGTTCAGCAGCGCCTCGCGGCCCTGCTGCTTCGCGATCGCCGTGATCGGCTCCCGCAGCGCGTCCATCACGGGACCGGCGAGGATCCAGCCCGCGACCGCGCCGACCAGGAGGCCGAGCGCAGCGCGGAACAAGCGTTTACGAAGCTCGACGAAATGCTCGGCCAGCGACATCCGGCCTTCGCGGTTCTTGCCTCGCTTGGTGGAGGCCACGCAGCTACTGCTTCGGCTTGGACTCGGTCGCGTCGTTAGTCGGCGCAGCGGTGGTCGGCGCAGCGGCGGTCGGCGCAGCAGGCGCAGAGGTGGTGGGAGCGGCGGTCGACGCGTCGGTGTTCGCGCTGTCGTCCTTGCCGTCCTTCTTCATCTCGTCGACCTCGCCCTTGAAGATGCGCATGGACTGACCGATGCTCTTCGCGAGGGCGGGAAGCTTGGGCGCACCGAAGAGAAGGAGGATGACCGCGAGAATGATGAGCAAGTGCCATCCGGTGAGGCCGCCGAGCATGATTTACGTCCTTCTGTTCAAGTACGAGTAGCGGAACGGATCCGCTCTCACGAGTATTTTACCGCGCCGAACCCGGCTGTCTCTGCGAGCTTGCCGTGCGACCTGGCGGTCGGCGACGGCTTGTTCGCGCTGCGCGCGGAGCACGTCCGCGTCGGCGAAGACGGCGCTGTGAAACTCAGTGTACCGCATGTCATCCGAGCGTTGCCTGAGGACGTCCGCCTTCTCGATCAGCGCGCTCGCCTCGCGTCCGGCGGCCATCACCTTGCGGAACAGCCACCAGGCGAAGAACGCGAGCATGCCGAGCAGGCCGAGCACGAGCACGACCCAGATGACGACCCACGACCACCACGGCATGCTCGGAGCCTAACGGTAGCGGTCGGCGCCCGCACGCGCCCATTCGGCGACGGTGCGGCGGGCCTCGGGAGGGTCCAGCACCGTGAGCACGCCGGCGAGGCCCGCGACCAGTCGCTTGAGGCCGTGGAAGTGCGCGACGCGCACGCTCGTGCGGATCACGCCGTCGCGCTCCTCGCGCGGCGCGCCCTCCGGGATGTAGTCCTCGATGAGCGGGATCGCGGAGGCGGACACCTCGACGGTGACCAGCTGATCCTCCGGCGTGCCCTCGAAGAGCGTCTCCGGCAGCCTGAGGTCGCCCGGCCGGTAGGTGATCGGCTCCGTGGTCGTCATCAGGCCGTCGATGCGGTCGAGACGGAAGGTGCGGATCGCGGTGCGCAGGTGGTCCCAGCCGCGCAGGTACCAGTCCTGGTCGGCGGACTCCACGCGCAGCGGGTCGACGCGGCGACGCTCGCGCTCGCCGCGGGAGTTGAGGTAGTCGAACTCGAGCTGGGTGCCGGCGATGACGGCCTCGCGGATGGTCGCGAGCGCTTCGTCCGACTCGGAGCGCGCGACGGCGACCTGGCTGGGCGCCGCGGACGCGCCGCGGGCCAGCTTGGCCATCAGGGAGCCGATCACGTCGCGGTCGGCGTTCTCCGGCAGTGCGGTGAGGTACTGGAGGCCGGCGATCAGCGCGGCGGCCTCCCGCGCGGAGAACCGCGGCGAGTCGTCGATCGCCACCTGGTGGGTGAGGATGATGCGGTCGTTCTCCTCGAAGTCGTCCCAGGAGATGTCGAACAGGTCGCCCGGCTGGTACGCGTTCGTCTCGCCGGGGATGCCGGAGACGGCGATGAGCCGCACGGCGTCGCGCATGCTCTCCTCGTCCACGCCGAAGTGCTCGGCCGCCTCGGCGACGGTGACCCGGTCGCGGTCCATCAGGTATGGGACCAGCGCGAGCAGGAACGCCAGCTTGTCCTGCGCCTGCATCGGGCGCCTGCGCTCAGCCACGGTCGTGCTCCTCCCCCGCGTCGGCGGCGCTCTCGTGCGCCTCGGCGACCGCCACCAAGCGCTCGACCACCTTGCCGCGCAGCTCCTCCGGAGCCAGCACCAGCACCTCGGGGCCGAAGGCCGCGAGCTGGTCGGCGAGGATGTTGATGTCGGAGAAGTTCACCGTGAGCCGGAAGGCCGCACCCTCGTGCTCGGCCGGGACGGCGTCGCCGTAGCGCTTGCGCAGCCGGGTCGCGGCGTCGGTGCCCGCCGTCACCTCGATCTCGGCGACGTTCGCCGCCCAGATCCGCTCCAGGTCCTCCAGGGCGCGCTCGGCGAAGTCGTCGCCCTCCGGCGTGAACGTGCGGTTCGTGACCTTGACCGGCCCGACCATGCGCGAGAGCAGGAAGGTGCGCGAGCCGCCGGCCTCCTGGTCGATGCCCTGCAGGTGCCAGCGGCCTTGGTGCTGCACGAGCGCGAGCGGCGCGATCGTGCGCACGCGGGACGCGCTCTCACCGGGTTTGAGGTAGGGGAACTGGACGATCGCGTTGCGCTCCAGCGCCTGGCTCAACGGCTCGAACGCGCTCTCGCGGGCGCGCAGGCGCGGTGCGTAGCCGACGACCGGCTCGTCGGCCTCCACGCCGAGCGAGCGCAGCTTCATCAGCGCGCGGCGCGACTCCCCCGACAGCGAGCCCTCGCGCCACACCGTGGCTGCGAGCCCGAGCAGGGTGATCTCCATCGGCGAGAACACCACGTCGGACGGGAGGTCGTATGCGCCCTTCGGGATGCGGTAGCGCAGCAGCTGGTTGTTGCCTGCGGCCTCCGGCGACTCGACCGTCTCCAGCGGGACGCCGAGCTCGCGGATGTCGTCCTTGTCGCGCTCGAACTGGCGCTCCAGGCTGCTGTTGTCGCCGTGCGCCTCGAAGCGCTGGCGGTAGCCCTGGACCGTCGAGAGGATCTCGTTCTTCGTCAGTCCGTTCTCGGTCGCGAGCAGCGCCAGCACGAGGCTGAAGAGACGCTCCTCGACCGGGACGCGCGCGGGCGAAGACGAGGATCGAGGCACCCGACCATCCTAGTCGGGACTCAGCGGACTCCGAGGATGTCGACCACCCAGGCGGCGGCGGGGACGTTGCCGTTCGCCGGAGCCTCGATGACGAGCTGCGAGCCGACCTTCTGGCCGATCAGCGGCTTCAGGATCTCCTGGGGCAGCGCCTGGTTGAGCGCGCTCTGGCCGGTGCTCATCGACACGATGTCGGGCGACTTGCTCTGCCAGCTGCTCATCACGACGTTCTTCTGGTCCCAGCCGACCGCCGTGTAGTGGAGGACGACCTGCGAGGTGGCCTTGACCTCCTCGCCGTCGCCCTGCTTGAGCGTCTCGGTACGGACGGTCTTGGGGTCGCCGCCGGAGGACGGGATCGTGATGCCCGGCTGGCCGGTCGGCGCGAGCACGACGGTCGGGAAGCCGGAGACGGAGGGGCGCACGGCGCCATTGGCCGCCGGGAGGTAGGCGTGGACGATGTCGGCGACCAGGATGGTCGTGTTGCCGGAGCCCGCGCCGCCGGAGTCCTTCGGCGAGATCGCGACGGCGACCCGCGAGCCGACCGGCGCGCAGAGCAGGCCCTTGCTGATCGCGGCGTTGGAGTTGCCGATGGTGATCGGCGTGCTGTCGCCGCCGTAACTGCCCTTCTCGCCGACCTGCCCGGTCTGGCCGTCGAGCAGCGTGTACTGGATCTCCACCATCTGGCCGTTGATCACCGGCTGGCCGGTGCCCGTGCTGATGATCGTGCGCTCGGAGGTCGTGGTGTCGACCGGCGTCGGGAAGCCGATCTTCGGCTGCTTGCCGATCGGACCGGTTGCCGTCACCAGATCCGACGCCTGCCCGCTCTTCAGGGCGGAGCCGCAGTCGGCGTTGGGGTTGGACGAACATCCGGTCAGCGCGGCGGCGGCGATGCCGACGACGAGGAGGGCGACGGACGATCTTCCGAGTGCGGTAGCTCTGCGCACGGGTCCTCTTTCGATGCGAGCATTCTTCGATGCGAGCGGTGGGGGTTGTCGCGTCAGGCGACACGCCTCACGACCTCAACCATGCTAGTCGACGTGCGGGTCGCGCTCGTCACCTGGCGCCGCGCCGCCCTCGCGCGCGAGCGTCGCGCTGGCCGAGGCCTCCCGCATCCGCTTGCGCAGGCTCTTCGGGCTGGACTGCCGCTCGCCCAGGGCGCCGGGCGTCCAGGCCTCGACGTCGGCGTCGTCGTAGTCGCTCTTCGACGGGCGGCGCTTGAGCTCGGGGAGGACGGTGTCCGGCGCCAGGCGACGCGCGGTGATCAGGAAGCCGGTGTGCGCGATCATCCGGTGGTCGGGACGCACGGCGAGGCCCTCCACGTGCCAGCCGCGCACCATCGTCTCGCTCGATTGCGGGTGGGTGTAGTGCCCGGTGGCCCGGATCGCCTCGGCCACGCGCGAGAGCTGTGTGACGGTCGCGACGTAGCAGAGCACCACGCCCCCGGGCTTGAGCGCGGCGGTCACGGCGTCGAGGGTCTCCCACGGCGCGAGCATGTCGAGCACGACGCGGTCGACGCTCGCGGGCTCGACGGCGGCGGTCAGCTCCTCCTGGAGGTCGCCGACGGTGACGGTCCAGTTCTCCGGATCACTGCCGAGGAAGGTCGCGGCGTTGGCGCGCGCCACGTCGGCGAACTCCTCGCGGCGCTCGAACGACAGCAGGCGTCCCTCCGGGCCGATCGCGCGCAGCAGCCAGAGCGACAGGGCTCCGGAGCCGACGCCGGCCTCCACGACCGTCGCGCCGGGGAAGACATCGGCCAGGGCGAGGATCTGCGCGGCGTCCTTCGGGTAGACGATCGCCGCGCCGCGGGGCATGGACATGACGAAGTCGTTCAGCAGCGGGCGGAGCGCGAGGTGCTCGACGCCGGCGTTGTTGGCGACCACCGAGCCGTCCGGCAGCCCGATGATGGCGTCGTGCGCGAGCACGCCGCGGTGGCTGTGGAAGAGCTTGCCCGGCTCCAGCGTGATCGTGTTCATGCGGCCCTTGGGACCGGTCAGCTGGACACGGTCCCCCACCCGGAACGGGCCCGAACTGCGTCGCTCTTCAGTCATCGTGCGTCCTCCTGATTGATTGCGGCGCGCCGCCCGGCGGCCACGGCCGCGATGTCCTCGGCCGTGCGACCCTCCAGCGTGTCCCACAGCGTGTGCTCGTCCGACTCCGGCAGCGGAACGATGTGCGGCACGCCGATCGTCGCGGCGCCGGAGGCCACGGCGGAGGACAGCCCGACCAGGGAGTCCTCGATCGCGACCGCGTCGCCCGGCGCGACGCCCAGCAGCTCGGCGGCGCGCAGGTACGGCGCCGGGTGCGGCTTGGGGTCGGTGACCTCGTCGCCGCTGACGATGATGTCGAACGCGTCGAACGGGATGGCCGCGACGATCTGCTCCGCCATGCTGCGCACCGACATGGTCACCAGCGCTGTCGGCACGCCCTGGTCGCGCAGCGCGCGGAGCAGCTCGCGCGCGCCGGGTCGCCACGGGACGCCCTGCTCGTCCAGGCGCTGCCGCACCCGGTCGGTCAGCCAGTGCACGATCTCGTCCGCGTCCATCGCCACACCGCGCGAGCGCAGGATCTCGGCGGAGTTCCACAGCCCGAGGCCGACCAGCAGCAATCCGTCGTCGTGCGTCCAGACACCGCCGAACGAGCCGACGAGCTCCTGCTCGGAGGCCATCCAGTACGGCTCGGTGTCGACGAGGGTGCCGTCCATGTCCCAGAAGACAGCGGCCGGCAGGGGGTTCGTGGTCAGATCGGTCACGACCGGCAAGTCTATCGCGACGGGGTCGGGGCCTATCCTGGTGAGAACGGCGGGCCGACCGGCGCGCCGACGAGAGGACGAGTAGGCCACGTGACTGACGCGAAGAACATCCTCGGCGGGCGCATCCTGGTGGTGGCCTTCGAAGGATGGAACGACGCAGGCGAAGCAGCCAGCGGCGCCGTGAAGACGCTCAAGGAGCAGCTCGACGTCGTCCCGATCGCCGAGGTGGACCCGGAGCTCTACTTCGACTTCCAGTTCAACCGCCCGGTCGTCACCGAAGACGACGGCCGCCGTCGCCTGGTCTGGCCGTCCGCGGTCGTGATGGGCCCGGCCCGGCCCGGCCGCGTCGGCGAGACGCTCGCCGACGACGCCGAGCTCGACGTGACCGGCGACAACTCCGGCAACATCTTCCTGCTGCTCGGCACCGAGCCGTCGCGGAGCTGGAAGAGCTTCACGGCCGAGATCATGGATGCGGCGCTCGCCGAGGACATCGGCGTGATCGTGTTCCTGGGCGCGATGCTCGCGGACGTGCCGCACACCCGGCCGATCTCGGTCTTCGCCACCAGCGAGTCGGCCGCCGTGCGCGCCGAGCTGGGGATCGAACGGTCCACCTACGAAGGGCCGGTCGGCATCCTCAGCGCGCTCTCCGAGGGCGCGGAGGACGTCGGCATCCCGACCATCTCGATCTGGGCCTCCGTGCCGCACTACGTGCACAACGCGCCGAGCCCGAAGGCCGTGCTGGCGCTCATCGACAAGCTCGAGGAACTGGTGGACGTCACCATCCCGCGCGGGTCGCTGGTGGAGGAGGCCGCCGCCTGGGAGGCCGGGATCGACGCGCTCGCCTCCGACGACGAGGAGATGGCCGCCTACATCCAGCAACTCGAGCAGGCCCGCGACACCGTCGACTCCCCCGAGGCGAGCGGCGAGGCGATCGCGCAGGAGTTCGAGCGCTACCTCCGTCGCCGCGGCGACGGCCGGGACGGTCGCGATGGCCGGGACGGGCGCGACGGCAAGGCGGGCGACGACCCGCGCCGGGGCTGATTACCGCGTGAATTCACCCGGCGGCGCGGGCTTCCCGGGCGTGTCGGAAGGCCGTCAGGCGGCCAGCACGCCCGTCCCGAGCAGGACCATCAGCAGCCCGCCGAGGGCGATGCGGTAGATCACGAACGGCAGGAAGCTGCGCCGCGAGATGTAGCCCATGAAGAAGGCGATCACGACGAGCCCGACCGCGAACGCGACGACCGTCGCGGCCGCCGTCTCGACGGGACCGAAGACCTCAGGGGTGCAGGTGCCCGCGGCTTCGAGCGCCGCGGTGCACGGCTCCTTGAACGCCTTGTAGAGCTGGTACAGGCCGCTGCCGAAGACCGCCGGGATGGCGAGCAGGAACGAGTACCGCGCGGCCGCCCGGCGCTGGTAGCCCATGAACAGCCCGGCCGTGATCGTGCCGCCCGAGCGCGAGACGCCGGGGACGAGGGCGAGCGCCTGGGCGAAACCGAAGATGATGCCGTGGCCCCAGGTGAGCTCGCGGAGGCGCCGGGTCTTCGCTCCCACCCAGTCCGCGATCCCGAGCAGGATGCCGAACACGATGAGCGTGGTCGCCACGATCCAGAGCGACCGGAAGGTGGTCTCGATCGCGTCCTGGAAGAGCAGGCCGAGCACCACGATCGGGACGCTTCCGATGATGACCAGCCAGCCCATCCTGGCGTCGGGGTCGTTGCGCGGGATGCGGCCCAGGAGGGCCTGGAACCAGCGGGTGACGATGCGGGCGATGTCGCGCCAGAAGTACAGCAGCACGGCGGCCTCGGTGCCGAGCTGGATGATCGCGGTGAAGCGGGCGCCGGGGTCGGCGCCGGTCCCGAGCAGCGTCCCGACGATGCGGATGTGGGCGCTGGAGGAGACCGGCAGGAACTCGGTGAGTCCCTGGACGACACCCAGGACGAGGGCGTTGAGGAATTCCACGAAGGCTCTTTCAGTAGCTGCGCAGGAGGTCGCGCAGGACGGACCTGCCGAACACTAGTGCCTCCAGCGGGACCCGCTCGTCGACCCCGTGGAACATCCCGGGGAAGTCGAGGTCGCTCGGCAGCCGCAGCGGCGCGAAGCCGTAGCCGGTGATCCCGAGCAGGCTGAGCGCCTTGTTGTCCGTGCCCCCGGAGAGCAGGTACGGCAGGACCGGAGCGCCCGGATCGTGCCGCTCCAGGGTGCCGGTGATGGCGTCGACCAGCTCGCCGCCGAACTCCGCCTCCAGGCCGATGTCGCGGTGCATGACCTGGATCTCCACGTCGTCGCCGACCAGCTCGCGCACCTCGGCGAGCACGCGGTCCTCGTCGCCGGGCAGCGTGCGGATGTCGATGAGCGCCTCCGCCGTGTCGGGGATGACGTTGTGCTTGTAGCCGGCGTCCAGCAGCGTCGGGTTGCTGGTGGCGCGCAGGGTCGCGAGGATGAAGCCCGCCGCGGTGCCGGTGCGCAGCACCACCTCGTCGGGACCGACCTGCTCCGGGTCGACGTCGAGCAGCCGGCCGAGCTCGCCGATCAGCCGGGACGTGGTGTCGGTGAGCTGGATCGGCCACTCCCGCTTGCCGATGGCGAGGACGGCCTCGGCGAGCCGGGTGATCGCGTTCTCGCTGATGAGCCGGGAGCCGTGGGCGGCGCGGCCGCGGGCGATCAGCTTGATCCAGACGAGGGACTTCTCCCCGGTCTGCAGCAGGTACGCGCGCTGACCGGCAAGGTCGATCGAGTAGCCGCCGACCTCGCTGATGGCCTCCGTGGCCCCGGCGAAGAGCTGCGGCTGGGTGTCCACCAGGAAGTGCGAGCCGCGCCGGCCGCCGTCCTCCTCATCTGCGAAGAAGGCGAGCACCAGGTCGCGCTCGGGCTGCTCCCCCGCGGCCAGGATGTCGCCGACCGAGGTCAGGATCATCGCGTCCATGTTCTTCATGTCGACCGCGCCGCGGCCCCACAGCAGGCCGTCCTTGACGACGCCGCCGAACGGGTCCACCGACCAGTTGCGCGGGTCGGCGGGGACGACGTCGAGGTGACCGTGCACCACGAGGGCGGGCTTGGCGGAGTTCTTGCCCGCCACCCGGGCGACAACGCTGGTGCGGCCGGGGTCGGACTCGAAGAGCTGCGGGCACAGGCCCATCGCGCTCAGCCGCGCCTCCACGTACTCGGCCGCCTCGGTCTCGCCGTTGGACCGGCCCTCGCCGTAGTTGGTGGTGTCGAAGCGGATCAGGTCGCGCGCGATGATCGCGGTCTCGTCCAGCCCGGTCGCGGCGGTGTCGGTGGAGTCGGTCATCCCCCCACGCTACCGGGCGGCCCGTCCCGCCACGCCCGGGGTGCGTGACGATGTCAGAGCGGAAGTCGGTTTCGTGCTAATGTCTTTCTTCGGCAGCCGGAAGCTTCGGCGGCCGGAAAACACCCGTCCGGGTGGCGGAAATGGCAGACGCGCTAGCTTGAGGTGCTAGTGCCCGTATAGGGCGTGGGGGTTCAAGTCCCCCCTCGGACACCACATCGCGAAGGCCCCGATCGAGAGATCGGGGCCTTCGTCGTTCCCCGGCCTGCCGCAGGGGCCTAGGGTGGCGTGCATGGCCTCCGGGAAGCAGTCGAAGCAGAGCCTGCTCACGGTCCTCGTCGCTTTCGGCGCGAACATCGTGGTCGCGCTCGCGAAGACCGCCGCGGCCGTGATCACCGGGTCCGCGTCGATGGTCGCGGAGGCCGCGCACTCCTGGGCCGACTCCGGCAACGAGGTCTTCCTGCTGCAGGCCGAGCGGCGCGCGGCGCGGCCGAGCGACGACCTCCACCCCAGCGGCTACGGGCGGGAGGCGTACGTCTGGTCGCTCTTCGCCGCCGTCGGGCTGTTCACCGCGGGCGCCGTCGTGTCGATCCTGCACGGGTTGTCCCAGCTCGGCACCGGCGAGCCGAACTCCGACTACCTCATCAACTACCTCGTGCTCGCCATCGCCTTCGTCTTCGAGAGCGTCTCGTTCCTCCAGTCGTTCCGGCAGGCCAGGTCGAAGGCGGCCGAACGCGACACCGGGACGCTGGAGCACGTCCTGAGCACCTCGAACCCGACGCTGCGCGCGGTCTTCGCGGAGGACGCCGCCGCACTGATCGGGCTGGTCGTCGCGTTCCTCGGGGTGCTGCTCCACGAGCTCACCGGGAACGCGGTCTACGACGCGGCCGGCTCGATCCTGGTCGGGATCCTCCTCGCGGTCGTCGCTTTCGTGCTGATCGACCGCAACCGGCGCTTCCTGCTCGGAGAGCCCGCCCCGGACCGGGTGCAACAGGCGGCCCTGGCCACGCTTCTCCAGCATCCCGAGGTGGACAGGGTCACCTACCTGCACCTGGAGTACGTGGGGCCGGAGCGGGTGTTCCTCGTCGCAGCAGTGGACTTGGTGGGCGACGACAAGGAGTCCGATGTCGCCGACGACCTGTACGCGGTCGCGGAAGCGCTGGAGCGCAACGAGCACGTCGCGGAGGCCGTGCTGACGCTGTCCCGGCGCGGCGCCCCGTCGCTCGTGCCGCGCGAGGCCGACACGCAGGAGCTTCGCTAGCCGCTCCGATAGCGGAGCTGCTCCAATAGCGGTCACGGCCCGACCGCTTTCCGCGGCAGACTGGACGCATGGCCAGCACCGGTTCGCGCACCCTCCAGCTCCTGTCTCTCCTGCAGACGCACAGGTACTGGCCGGGCCACGAGCTCGCCGACCGGCTGGAGGTGTCGCCGCGCACGCTCCGCCGCGACGTGGAACGGCTGCGCGACCTCGGCTATCCGGTCGACGCCACGCGCGGCGTCGCCGGCGGCTATCAGCTCGCCGCCGGGGCGTCGCTGCCGCCGCTCGTGGTGGACGACGAAGAGGCCGTGGCGCTCGCGGTCGGCCTGCGCACCGCGGCGCAGAGCGGTGTCGCCGGGGTGGCGGACGCGTCTGTGCGCGCACTCGCCAAGATCGTGCAGGTGATGCCGCCGCGCCTGCGCCGCCGGGTGGACGCCCTCCGCGTCGCCACGCTCGCCTCCGAGCTGCGGCCGGGCCCGGTGGTGGACGCCGAGCTGCTGACCGTCGTCGCGCAGGCCTGCCGCGACGAGGAGCGGCTGGTCTTCTCGTACGTGCGGCGCGACGGGGACGCGTCGGAGCGCACGGTGGAGCCGCACCGGCTGGTCTCGGTCGGGCGGCGCTGGTACCTCGTCGCGTACGACCTCGGCCGGTTCGATTGGCGGAGCTTCCGGCTCGACCGGATGACCCAGCCGCGGCCGACCGGCGCGCGCTTCCGGCCGCGGACCCTGCCGGCGGCCGACGCCGCCGAGTACGTGCGGGAGTCGCTCGCCGGGGCGGTGGAGTCCCTCGTCGTGGACGCCGTGGTCGCCGCTTCGCTCGCCGACGTGGAGCGGGCAATCGGACGCTGGGCGGAGGCCGAACCGGAGGCCCCGGCGGCGGACGGCACGGCGCGCACCCGCGTGCGGATCACCGCGGACTCCCCCGAGTGGGCGCTGTTCGGCCTCGCAGCGGTCGCCGCGCCGTTCACGATCGACGGGCCTCCCGAAGTCCGCGAGCTGGCCGCCGTCTGGGGCGACCGGTTCGCGGCCGCCGGTAGACTCGTCACCCGATGAGCACCCCCGAGCCCTCCCCCGTTCCGCGCACCCCGACGCACGCCGACATCAAGCGCTGGCGCCAGTACCTGGCCGACGAGCGCGCAGAGGCCGCCGTCTACCGCGACCTCGCCGGCCGCCGGGAGGGCGAGGAGCGGGAGATCCTGCTCGCGCTCGCGGAGGCCGAGCGCCGCCACGAGCAGCACTGGCTCGACCTCCTCGGCGACCAGGTCGGCCGCCCGCTGCGCGGCGACATCCGCACCAGGATGCTCGGCTTCCTGGCCCGCCGGTTCGGCTCCGTGTTCGTGCTCGCGCTCGCACAGCGGGCGGAGGCGCGGTCTCCGTACGCGGACGACGCCGACGCCACTCCGCAGATGGCGGCGGACGAGCAGGTGCACGAGGAGGTCGTGCGGGCGCTCGCCGCTCGCGGCAGGCAGCGGCTCTCGGGGACGTTCCGCGCGGCCGTGTTCGGCGCCAACGACGGCCTGGTCAGCAACCTGGCGCTGGTCCTCGGCGTGGCCGCGAGCGGCGTCCCGAGCCACGTCGTGCTGCTCACCGGCGTCTCCGGCCTCCTCGCCGGCGCGCTGTCGATGGGCGCGGGCGAGTACGTGTCCGTGCGCTCGCAGCGCGAGCTCCTCGAGGCCTCCAGCCCGAACCCGGCGACCAGCTCAGCGCTGTCCCACCTCGACGTGGACGCGAACGAGCTGACACTCGTCTACCGCGCGCGCGGCATGGACCAGGCGGAGGCGCAGGAGCACGCCCACGAGGTGCTGACGACGCTCGGCGCCTACACGTCGCCGGTCGCCGTTCCCGGTGCAGCGGAGGACGACCACGAGGCGATCGGCAACGGCTGGAGCGCCGCCATCTCGAGCTTCTGCTTCTTCGCCTCCGGCGCGCTCATCCCGATCCTGCCGTTCATCTTCGGGCTGACCGGCACCGCCGCGATCGTGGTCGCCGCCATCCTCGTCGGCCTGGTGCTGCTCGGGACCGGCGCGATCGTGGGACTGCTGTCCGGCGCGTCGCCGCTGAAGCGCGCGCTGCGTCAGCTCGCGATCGGCTACGGCGCCGCGGGTGCGACGTACCTGCTGGGGCTCCTCTTCGGCGCCACCGTCGGCTGACCCCTCGCACATTCGTGCCGAATGCGGCGAATGGCGCCGTCAGAGTCGACATTCGTGACGAATGTCAGCGCCTCCGGCGGTCCCCGCCGTCGACGCCGTAGATGAGCGCGCCGGCGAGCGGGATGAGCAGGAACCACAGCCAGCTGTACGCATAGCCCCAGGCCATCCCGGTCAGGAAGAACAGGATGACCGCGACGAACGGCATGATCGAGACGACGAGCAGCCCCCAGCGGCTGACCGTCCGGCCGTGCTCGCCGGGCGCCGGCGGGTAGCCCCACGGGCTCGGCCCTGGCTGCGACGCCTGCCACGCGGCGGCGGCCGGGGCGCTCGGTGCGGCGCCCGCGCCATCCAGGTGCAACACGCCCGGGAGGTCGGAGAACAACGGCTGGAGGTCGCCGCGCGTGACGGCCGACCGTGCGGCGGCGACGCGCGACTGCAGCTCGGCCTCGCTCAGCCTCCCCTGCGCGGCGTGCGACTGCAGCGCGGCGACGGCGCGCTCCCGTTCGTCGTGGCTGAGGCGCAACGACGCGTTCGACGGATCCCCGAAGTCTGTCATGCGGTCAGTATGGCAGGCGGTGACAGCGATGATCACTGGGGGCGCACGCTGGTTTACAGGCTGTCGAGCTCCTCGCGGCTGAGGTGGATGCGTGCGGCGGCGACGTTCTGTTCGAGGTGCGCGATGTCGCCGGTGCCGGGAATGGCCAGGACGTTCGGGCCTTGGTGGAGGGTCCACGCGAGCCTGATCTGCGACGGGCTGGCGCCGTGCCTGTTCGCGATGTCCGTCACGACGGGGTTGGTCTCATCGGGGCGTCCGCGCTCTCCGCCGGTGCCGGCCATCGCGAAGTACGGCACGAAGGCGATCTGCCGGCGCGTCGTCTCCTCGAGCACTGCCAGGGCCTCCGGTGTGCGTTGGTCCAACCCGAAGCGGTTCTGGACGCTGACGACCTCGGCGATATCGGAGGCCTCCGTCAGTTGCGCTGTCGAGACGTTCGAGAGGCCCACATTGCCGATCAGGCCTTCGGCCTGCAACTCTGCGAGGGCGCCGACGTGCTCACCGACGGAGCCTGAGCCGAACACGCGCAAGTAGACGAGGTCGAGCCGGTCCCGGCCGAGCTGGCGCAGGTTCTCCTCCACCTGCCCGCGCAACTGATCCGGTCGGGCCGGATCGGCCCATTCGCCGGACGCGTTCCGCGACGGACCGACCTTGGTGGCGACGACGAGATCGTCGTCGTGGTCGGGGAACGCCGCGTTGATCAACTCGTTCGCCGATCGCAGTGCGGAGAAGTAGAACGCGGCCGTGTCGAAGTGCGTGACGCCCAGCTCGCGAGCGCGGCGCAGCACCGCGATGGATTCGGCGCGGTCCCGGCTCGGTCCCTGCCCGAAAGCCGCAGCGGAGGCCAGCCGCATCGCACCGAAACCCATCCGGCTCACGCGCAACGTTCCGAGCCGCCACTCGGAATCCGCCGCTTCCTGCACATCGCTGCCTACGACCACGTCGTCTCCTCGCCGTCACTCCGGGTGGTCAGTCTCACACACATCGTGCGGACAGGTTTACACTTGCATTCGAACATACGTTCGATCGAGAGGAACCCGCGCGCATGACCGACATCGACGAGGCGGTGGCCGTGTGGACCACCGAGGACGGCATCCCGACCCGCCTGGTCTGGCGCTCCACGCGCTACCGGGTGAGCGACACCCCAACGGTTTGGGCGGAGATCTGCGCGTGGTGGCGGCCCTTCGGCGAACACCGGTACGGCGTCGGAGCGCTGCCGCGGGAGATCGGCGGCTGGCGGTTCCAGGCGACCAGCGACGGCGGGGTGGCGCACGTGTTCGACGTGCGGCACGACGCGGACGACCGGAGCTGGCGGCTGGTGCGGATCTTCGATTGAGGCGGGCGGCCTGCGCATCCCACCCTCCCCCGGGGAGCCTCCCCCACCCCACCCCGCCGATCCCCTACCCTCTCTCAACGTGATGGACGACGATCGCTACGGCTCCGATGTGCTGGCCTCCGACTGGAAGAACGCCGGCCGCAAGACCCTCCCGGCCGTGGAGGCCGTGCGCGACCTCGTGGTCGAGGAGGCCGGGACCGGGTTCTGCGGCGCGATCGTCCGGCTGGAGGCGCAGACCGTCGAGTTGGAGGACTATTTCGGGGCGAAACGCGTCTTCCCCATCAGCGCATCCTTCCTCATCGACGGGGAGCCCGTGAGGCTCATCGCGCCGAGCCGCGCCCCGGCCGGTCGCGGGCGCACGGCCTCCGGCTCCTTCGCGGTCGGCGAGCAGAAGGCGCGCGTCGCACGGGCCAGCCGCATCTTCGTGGAGGGCCGGCACGACGCCGAGCTGGTGGAGCGCGTCTGGGGCGACGACCTCCGGGTGGAAGGCGTCGTCGTGGAGTACCTGGAGGGCGTGGACGACCTGGACGCGATCGTGCGCGAGTTCGCGCCGGACCGCGGCCGCCGCGTCGGGGTGCTGGTCGACCACCTGGTCCCCGGGTCCAAGGAGAGCCGGATCGCCGAGAAGGTCGCCCGCGGCCCGTTCGGCGCGCACGTGCTCGTGGTCGGCCACCCCTACATCGACATCTGGCAGGCCGTGAAACCCGCGCGGGTCGGGCTGGAGGCCTGGCCGTCGATCCCCCGCTCCATCGAGTGGAAGCACGGCATCTGCGCTGCGCTCGGACTGCCGCACGAGACGCAGGCGGACATCGCGCGGGCCTGGAAGCTCATCCTCGGCCGCGTGCGGACGTTCGCCGACCTGGAGCCGGAGCTGCTCGGGCGGGTGGAGCGGCTGATCGACTTCGTGACGGAGCCGGTCGCCCGCTAGGAGGCGAACACGGCCGCGCACTTCAGCGCACCAGAATACATTTGCGGTATTCGAACATGTGTTCGAAAATAGAGGTATGTCCCTTGCCGTCGCACCCGCCTTCCCCGACCCGGTCGCCGACCGGGCGCAGGTGCACGAGCTGCAGTCGCGCATCCGGCAGATGCAGGCGACGAAGCTCGACGCGCGGACGCTGGAGACGCATCCCGCGCTCGCCGCGCTGCTGCCCGGCGGGGCGCTCAAGGCCGGCGCCGCCTACACGGTGCACGGCTCCACGACGCTCCTGATGGCGATGCTCGCCGGCCCGAGCGCCGCGGGCGCCTGGTGCGGGGTGGTCGGGATGCCCGACTTCGGGGCGGAGGCCGCCGGACGGTTCGGCATCGACCTGGAGCGGCTCGTGCTGGTGCCGCATCCCGGGCCGCAGTGGCTGACCGTCACCGCCGCGATGGCCGACGTGCTCGGCGTGATCGCCGTCGCACCCCCGGAGCGCCCGAAGAGCGGCGACGTCGCCCGGCTGACCGCGCGGCTGCGGCAGCGGGAGGCCACGCTCGTCGTCGCCGGCGACTGGCCGCAGGCGGAGGCGGCGCTCTCCGTCGTCCGCAGCGGCTGGGACGGCCTGGCCGCCGGCGCCGGCTACCTCTCCGCCCGGCGGGTGACGGTGGAGGCCGCACCGCGCGGCGGGGCGGGACCGCGGCGCAGGGCCGAGCTCTGGCTGCCCGCGGTGGACGAGACGTTCCGGGCCTCCGCGCCCACCCGGCTGGAGGCGGTGAGCTAGGCATGTCACCCACGATGCGGCAGGTCACCCGCGCGATCGTGCTCTGGTGCCCCGACTGGCCGGTCATCGCCGCCCGGCAGCGCCTCGAGCTGCCCGCCGACGTGCCGCTGGCGCTGGTCGAGAAGGGGATGGTGTTCGCCTGCTCCTCCCACGCCCGCGCCGACGGCGTCACCCGCGGGCTGCGGGTCAGGGAGGCGCAGTCGCGCTGCCCGCAGCTGGAGATCGTCCTCTACGACCCGGTGCTGGACGCGCGCGCCTTCGAGCCGGTGCTGACCGCGATCGAGGAGATCACGCCGGGCGTGCAGGCGGTGCGGCCGGGCACCTGCGTGCTGCGGGCGCGCGGTCCCGCGCGCTACTACGGCGGCGAGGAGGCCGCAGCCGCCGAGCTGCTGCGCTGCCTCGAAGGGCTGGAGGACGAGCTCGGCCTCGCGCTCGGCGATGTGCGGATCGGGATCGCCGACGGGCCGTTCGCCGCCGAGCAGGCCGCCCGCTCGACCGGGCTGGCGCAGACCGCGCCCCGCGTCCGCATCATCCCTCCCGGCGGCTCCCCCGCCTTCCTCGCCCCGCTGCCGGTCGCCCAGCTCGGCCTCACCGAGCTCACCCCGCTGCTGCGCCGACTCGGCCTCCGCACCCTCGGCGACCTGGCGCGGCTCGACCGGCTGGACGTCCGGGAGCGGTTCGGGGAGCGCGGCGAGCACGCCCACGACCTCGCCAGCGGGATGGACGGCGCCGCCGTGGTGCCGCGCACCCCGCCGAAGGTCCTGGACCGCGCGATCGAGTTCGAGCCTCCCCTCGACCGGGTCGACCAGGTGACGTTCGCGTTCCGCGGCACGGCCGAGCAGTTCGTGGCCGGGCTCACCAAGGCCGGGCTGGTGTGCACGTCGCTGCGCATCGAGGTCACCGACGAGCGCGGCCACGTGAGCGAGCGGAGCTGGCAGCACCCCCGGCTGTTCTCGGCCTCCGACGTGGTCGACCGGGTGCGCTGGCAGCTGCAGGGGTCCGGCTCCATCGACTCCGGGCTCGCCTCGCCGATCGCCAAGGTCGCCGTCGCGCCGGAGGCCGTGGACGACATCGGCCACCACGAGGACGGGCTGTGGGGCGGCGGCGCTGACGAGCGCATCCACCACGGGCTCACCCGCGTGCAGGGCATGCTCGGCCACGACGCCGTCGTCACCGCGACGATCGGCGGCGGCCGGGCGCTGTCCGACCGGCAGGTGCTGGTGCCGTGGGGCGACCGGCCGGTGGGCGTCGCCCGCTCCGACCGGCCCTGGCCGGGGTCGCTGCCGGCGCCCGCGCCCTCCACCGTGTTCGAGGTGCCGCGGCCGGTGGCGGTGCTGAACGCGTCCGGGGAGCCGGTGGAGGTCACCGACCGCGGCGACGTCACTGCGCCGATCGTCAGCTTCTCCCCCACCGGCGCCGCCCGCGACGCCCGGCCGGTGGACTCCTGGGCCGGCCCGTGGCCGGTGCGCGAGCGCTGGTGGGACGCCAGCCTCGCGCGCGCCATGCACCGCTTCCAGCTCGTCGACGCCGACGGCACCGCCTGGCTGCTCTCCCTCACCGGCACCGCCTGGCTCGCCGAGGCCCGCTATGACTGACACCTATCTGACAGGACACGCCGCGTGGGCGGCGGCCGAGACGGCGTGTCCTGTCAGTTGGATGCAGAGGGGGCGCGACTGATGGGGTGGAACAACCCGCCGATCCCGTGGGCCGAGTTCGAGCGGCGGCTGAGCGGGCGACGCACGAGCGAGCAGGAGCAGCCGGAGCGGCCGTCGTCCCGCAAGCGGCAGAAGTACGTCGCGCAGCCGATGCCCGAGAACGACGGCACAGACGAGCCCGACGCCGGGCACGTCCCCTACGCCGAGCTGCACACGCACAGCACCTTCAGCTTCCTCGACGGCGCCAGCGCGCCGGAGGAGCTGCTGGAGGAGGCCACCCGGCTCCGGCTGCACGGCCTCGCCCTCACCGACCACGACGGCCTGTACGGCGTCGTCCGGCTCGCCGAGGCCGCCGAAGCGTACGAGCGCGTGAAGACCGTGTTCGGCGCCGAGCTGTCGCTCTCGCTCAGCCGGCCGCAGAACGGCGAGGCCGACCCGGAGGGCAGCCACCTCGTAATCCTCGCCCGGCAGCAGCCCGGCTACCACCGGCTGGCCGCCGCCATCACCGCCGGCCAGCTCGCCGGCGAGGAGAAGGGCCGGCCGGTGTACGACCTCCCGGGCCTCGCCGAGCAGTCCGGCGGCGAGTGGATGGTGCTCACCGGCTGCCGCAAGGGCGACGTGCGCCTCGCGCTGGCCGAGCACGGCGAGCAGGCCGCCGAGCGGGAGGTCGCCCGCCTGGCCGAGCTGTTCGGCCACGACAACGTGCTGGTCGAGCTGATCGACCAGGGCGCCCCGCGCGACACCACCGACAACGACGTGCTCGCCCGGATCGCCGGCCGGCTCGGCCTCCCGGTCGTCGCCACCAACAACGTCCACTACGCCACGCCCGCCCAGTACCCGCTCGCGACGGCGGTCTCGGCGGTGCGCGCCCGCCGCAGCCTGGACGAGATGGACGGCTGGCTGCCCGCCTCCGCCGCCGCCCATCTGCGCAGCGGCCGGGAGATGGCCGCCAGGTTCGCCCGCTACCCCGGCGCCGTCGAGCGCACGGCGGAGATCGCCGACGATCTGGCGTTCCGGCTGCGCAGCGCCCGGCCGCGGCTGCCGAAGCAGGAGGTCCCGGCGGGTCACACCCCGATGAGCTGGCTGCGCGAGCTCACCTGGCGCGGCGCCGCCGAGCGCTACCCCGACCTCGACCGCGACCCGGCCAAGCGGGAGCGGATCGAGCGCGAGCTCGACGTGATCGAGGCGAAGGACTTCCCCGGCTACTTCCTCATCGTCCACGACATCGTGCGGTTCGCCCGCGAGCGCGGCATCCTCTGCCAGGGCCGCGGCTCGGCCGCGAACTCGGCGGTGGTCTACCTGCTCGGGATCACCGCGGTGGACTCGATCAAGTACGCCCTGCCGTTCGAGCGCTTCCTCTCCTCCATGCGCGAGGAGGAGCCGGACATCGACGTCGACTTCGACTCCGACCGGCGCGAGGAGGTCATCCAGTACGTCTACGCCAAGTACGGCAGGCACAACGCCGCCCAGGTCGCCAACGTCATCACCTACCGGCCCAAGAACGCGGTGCGCGACATGGCGAAGGCGCTCGGCCACTCCACGGGGCAGCAGGACGCCTGGAGCAAGCAGATCGACTCGTGGAGCAAGGTCACGACCACCGATGAGCACGACATCCCCGAGGCCGTGGTCGACCTCGCCCAGCAGGTGCTCAAGTTCCCGCGGCACCTCGGCATCCACTCCGGCGGGATGGTGCTCACCGACCGGCCCGTCGGCGAGGTCTGCCCGATCGAGCACGCCCGCATGGAGAACCGCACCGTGCTGCAGTGGGACAAGGACGACTGCGCCTGGATGGGCCTGGTCAAGTTCGACCTGCTCGGGCTCGGGATGCTCTCCGCGCTCGACTACTCCATGCGCACCATCGAGGCGTCGCTCGGCGAGGCGTGGACGCTGGACAGCATCCCGAAGGAGGAGGCCGGCGTCTACGACATGCTGTGCCGCGCCGACTCCATCGGGGTGTTCCAGGTGGAGAGCCGCGCGCAGATCGGCACGTTGCCGCGCCTGCAGCCACGCAGCTTCTACGACCTCGTGATCGAGATCGCGCTGATCCGGCCCGGGCCGATCCAGGGCGGCGCTGTGCACCCGTACATCCGCCGCAAGCTCGGCAAGGAGGAGGTCACCTACCTGCACCCCGCCCTCGAACCGGTGTTGAAGCGGACGCTGGGCGTGCCGCTGTTCCAGGAGCAGCTCATGCAGATGGCGGTCGCGATCGGCGACTGCACCGCGGAGGACGCCGACCTGCTGCGCCGGGCGATGGGCTCCAAGCGCGGCGTCGAGAAGATCGGCGCGCTGCGGGCGAAACTCTACGAGGGCATGGCGCACAACGGCATCGTCGGGGACGACGCCGACGCGATCTACGAGAAGATCGAGGCGTTCGCCAACTTCGGCTTCGCCGAGAGCCACGCGATCAGCTTCGCGCTGCTGGTGTACGTCAGCTCGTGGATGAAGCTGCACTACCCCGGGGCGTTCCTCGCGGCGCTGCTGCGTGCGCAGCCGATGGGGTTCTACTCGCCGCGCACGCTCACGGCCGACGCCCGGCGGCACGGCGTGGTGGTGCGCCGGCCGGACATCCAGCTCTCCGGGGTTTTCCCGCTGCTGGAGGCCATCGACCCGGCGCGGCAGGGACCGACCGGCGCGGACCCGTGCCTGGAGCACGACCAGCCCCCGGTCGGCGGCTTCGACCGCGCCGTGCCGCTCGACTTCGCCGCGCACCGCCGCGACGCCGGGCACGCGGTGCGGCTGGGCCTGGCGGGCGTGACCTCCATCGGCGAGACGCTCGCCGGGCGGATCGTGGCCGAGCGCGAGGCCTCAGGGCCGTACCGCGACCTGAGCGACCTCTCCCGCCGGGTGGGGCTGACGGTGACGCAGCTGGAGGCGCTCGCCGCGGCCGGCGCCTTCGAAGGGTTCGGGCTGTCCCCGCGGCAGGCGATCTGGGAGGCCGGCAACGCCGCCCAGGAGCGTCCGGAGTTCCTGGCGGGCACCGCGATCACGGTGCAGCCTCCGCTGCTGCCGATGCTCTCCCCCGCCGAGCAGCTCGCGAGCGACCTGTGGGCCACCGGGATCTCCACCGACGATCACCCGATCCGCTTCCTGCGCCCTGGGCTGGCGGCGCGCGGCGTGCGGCCGGCCGACACCCTGGCGGCCGCCGAGTCGGGGCGGCGCATTGAGGTGGGCGGCGTGGTCACGCACCGGCAGCGGCCGGCGACGGCGGCGGGCGTGACCTTCCTCAACCTGGAGGACGAGACCGGCCTCGTGAACGTGATCTGCCCGGTCGGGGTGTGGAACCGCTACCGCCGGGTCGCACGGCAGGCGCCCGCGATGATCGTGCGCGGCATCCTGGAGCGCAGCGAGGAGGGCGTCGTCAACGTGATCGCCGACCGCCTCGAGCCCCTCGACACCGCCATCCGCACCACCTCCCGAGACTTCCGCTGACCCAACCGCCGAGGCTGACCCAACCGACAACTACGTGAAAAGTCATGCAAAAACCGCCGAGTACGCGGACTATTCGCGTACTCGGCGGTTTGCGACCGAGCGGGGTCAGGCCTGGGCGAGGACGGCCTGGAGCTCGAGGGTGATGGTGACGTCGTCGCCGAGCAGCATGCCGCCGGTCTCGAGCGCGGCGTTGTAGGTGAGGCCGAAGTCCTCACGGTTGACCTTGGTCTTCGCGGTCGCGCCGGCCTTGTAGTTGCCGTACGGGTCCTGGCCGAAGCCGCCGAAGTCGAACTCGAACGTGACCGGCTTGGTCACGCCCTTGATCGTGAGGTCGCCGTCGACCAGGAAGTCGCCATCCACGTGGCGCACGCCGGTGGAGACGAAGTCGATGGTCGGGAACTCCTCCGCGAGGAAGAAGTCGCCGGTGCGCAGGTGCGCGTCACGGTCGGAGTTCTTGGTGTTGATCGAGGCCACCGACGCCTTCGCGGAGACGGTCGACTCCAGCGGGTTCTCGGCGGTGACGAAGGTCGCGTCGAAGTTCTCGAAGACGCCCTTGACCTTGCTGATCATGAGGTGACGGATGCTGAAGCCCACCTCGCTGTGCGTGGGGTCGATGGTCCAGGTGCCGGCCTTGTATCCGGGGATGTCGATGCTCATTCGGTTCTCCTTGCTCGATGCTTGCGCTGTCGGACGCTGTCAAAGTCCATGCAACCGCATGCACAGTACACCTATTCCGGAATTCCGAAAAAAAGTTGACACGTCATCCTTGCCGTCATCCATGCACGGCGAGCGACCGGCGCAGGACGAGCAGTGCGCGGGCGTCGCCGTCCACCTGGGCGAGCGGGATGCGCCCCGCCTGCACAGCCGCGACGACCGCGTCGATCAGGGCGTCCGGGTCCTGGGCGCCCTGGATCATCAGCACCATCGTGTTGCCCGCCGCGACGGCGGCGACCGCGTTCGCGCCCGCGTCCTGGTACTGCGGCAGGCCGGTGTCCTGCAGCATCCGGAGGTCGTCGGTGATGCTCACGCCGTGGAAGCCGAGCTCGTCGGTGAGGATCCGGTGCCAGGCCGGCGACAGGGAGGCCGGGGCCGCGTCCACCCCGCTGTAGACGAGGTGGCCGAACATCACCACCTCCGCGCCCGCCGCGACGCCCGCGCGGAACGTCGGCGCGTCCTGCGCGGCCCAGCGGGCGTGGTCGACGGCGGCGGTCGGGACGGTGCGGTGCGAGTCGGCCTCCGTCTCGCCGTGGCCGGGGAAGTGCTTGAGCGTGCTGAGCACCGCCCCGCGCTCCCCTGTCACCGACGCCGCCACCCGCGCGGCGGCGGAGGCCGGATCGGTGCCCAGGATGCGGTCGGCGATGAACGAGTGCGGGTCGGCCGTCACGTCGGCGATGGTCCCGAAGTTGAGGTTTACGCCGGCCTGCTTCAGCAGCAGGGCGCGTTGCGCGAACGCCTGCTGGGTCGCCGCCGGCGGCAGCGCGCGCAGCGCCTCGGCGCCGGGCAGGCGGTCCCAGGGCAGCCGGGTGACGTCGCCGCCCTCCTCGTCGATCCCGACCAGCGGCGGCAGCCCGGGGTCGGAGGCGCGGGTCGCCGCGGTCTCGGCCGCCAGCGCCTGAGGCGTGGCGGGGATGTTGTCCGGCATCAGGATGACGCCGCCCAGGCCGTACCGGTCGACGAACTCGCGCAGCGCGGCCGGATCGGTGCCCGGCGCGTGCAGCATGAACAGGCTCGCCACCTTCTGGCGGAGGGTCAGGTTCCGCAGGCGCTCGTCCGCGTAGCCCTGAATCGGGTCGGGCGGCGACGACGGACGGGCAGTCGGACGGGCCGACGCGCTAGTAGCGGCCTCCCGAGGGTGCGCCGAACCGCTGGCCGCGCACCCGCCCAGCGTCGTTGCGAGCGTCGTCGCGAGCACCAGGAGGGCGGCGGCCGTCGTCCCTCGGGCGCGGCGCATCACCCGATGGTAACCCTCAGCCCTTGACGGCCCCTCCGAGCCCGGCCGAGCGCAGGAACAGCCCCTGGAACACCAGGAACAGCACGATCGGGATGAGCGTGGAGATCGCCAGCGCCGCCAGGTACACGTCGAGCTCGATCGCCGCCTGCAGCGTGGGCAGCCGCACCGAGAGCGGTTGGATGCCCGGGTCGCGCAGCACGAGCAGCGGCCAGAGGTAGTCCTTCCACGCCGCGATGATCGCGAACACCGACACCACGCCGAGGATGGGCTTCGACATCGGCAGCACGATGGACCAGAACAGCCGGAACGGCCCGGCGCCGTCGGTCCGCGCCGCCTCGAACACCTCGCGCGGCAGGTTGTCGAAGAAGCGCTTCACGAGCACGAGGTTGAACGCGCTGGCGCCCGCGGGCAGCCACACCGCCCAGAACGTGTTGATCAGCGACTGGCCGAGCAGCGGCGGGTTGAGGATGGTCAGGTAGAGCGGCACGAGCAGCACCACCGACGGCACGAACAGCGTGCAGAGGATGAGCCCGTAGAGCACGTTGCCGTACTTCGGGCGCAGCACGCTCAGCGCGTAGCCTCCGGTCGTCGCCACCAGGATCTGCATGGCCCAGGAGCCGGCCGCCACCCAGATCGTGTTCATGAACTGGACGTCGATGTGCACCGTCGACCACGCCGTCGACAGGTTCGCCCAGTCGACACCGTGCGGCCAGAGCGCCATCGGCGTGGCCAGGGTGTCCTGGGTCGGGGTGATCGCCGACTTCGCCAGCCAGAGCAGTGGCCCGAGCCCGACGATCAGCAGCACGACCAGCAGGACGGTGTTGACGGTCCTGCTGCCCCAGCGCACTCCCCGCTTGCGCCGGTCGGAGATCGAGAGGATGCCGCGGTCGGCGGAGTCCTCCTGCGCGCGGCGGCGCCTGCGGCGGCGGGGCGGCTCGGTACGCGCGCCCTCCTCGACGACGTCGGTGACGACCTTCCGGACCTCGGGAGGGAGCTGGGTCGAGGTGGTCAATTCTGGCTCCAGGACTTGGTGAGACGGAAGTACACGAGGGAGAGCACGGCCAGGAACGCCGCGAGCATGAGGCTCAGCGCGGTCGCGGCGCCATAGTCGCCGCCCAGCGAGTTCTGGAACGCATACCGGTAGATCAGCAGCAGGATGGTGACCGTCGAGTCGACCGGCCCTCCTCCCGTGAAGAGGAACGGTTCGAGGAAGACCTGCGCCGTCCCGATGATCTGCAGGATGAGAGTGATGAGCAGGACGGCCCGCAGTTGCGGAAGTGTGACATGCCAGATCTTCTGCCAGATCCCGGCCCCGTCGACCTCCGCGGCGTCGTACAGCTCTGGCGCCACCCCCGTGATCGCCGCCAGGTAGATGATGATCGTGCCGCCGGCCGCCGCCCAGGTGGCCTCGACGACGAGGGAGGGCATGGCCTGCGTGGCCGACTGGATCCACGGCTGCGGCGGGATGCCGACCCAGCCGAGGATGGTGTTGAAGACGCCGTCCGGCCGGGCGTCGTAGAAGAACTTCCAGAGCAGCACGGCGACCACCGGCGGCACCACCACCGGCAGGTAGGCGAGCGCGCTGTACAGGCCTTTCGCGCGCTTGACCTCGCTCATCAGCACGGCCGCGATCAGTGGGACCGGGTAGCCGAGGATGAGCGCGAGGAGGGCGAACCAGGCGGTGTTGCCGACCGCCGTCCAGAACAGCGGGTCGTTCACCACTTGGACGAAGTTGTCCCAGCCCACCCAGGTGGGCGGCGAGACGAGGTTGGTGTGCTGGAAGCTCATCACCACGCTGCGGACGATGGGCCACCAGGAGAAGACACCGAAGATGACGAGCATCGGGGTCAGGAAGAGCAGGGTGGTGAGGCCGCCGCCGCGCAGCCACGTGAGGGGGCTCCTCCGGCGGACGGAGTCAGGTCGGTCGATCGCAGTCATGGGGAGCTTTCTGTGCAGGTGCCGGCGGGATGCGTGGTGCGCGCATCCCGCCGGCGTTGTGGTGAGGTGTCCCGCCGGCGCCGGTTACTTGTCGGCGTCGACGAGCTTCTGGATGTTGCTGTCGACCGTGCTGAGGAGCTGGTCGATGTTCGCGTTCTTGTCCGTCAGCACGGCCTGCACGACCGAGTCGAGCGCGCCGTACAGCTCCTGCGTGTGCTTGTTCGGCTCCGGAACCAGATTGGCGTCGAAGATCTTGTCGGTGAACGGCGCCACGTTCTCGAGCGGGATGTTCACCTCGCCCTTGATCCACGACATGTTCTGGTCGTAGGTGGCCTTGTCGAAGACCGGCAGCGTCGGCACGCCGACCGGCTGGCCCGACGTGGCCAGGACCTTCGCGTCGGCGACGGCCTGGTCCTGGTTGAGGAGCTTCTGCATGTAGTAGAAGTCGATCCACTTCACGGCGGCGTCCTTCTGCGCCTGCGACGACTTCGGGCTGACCGCCGCGACGTTGCCGCCGACCAGCACGCCGGCGTTCTTGTCGCTCGTGTCGACGGGCAGCATGGTCAGGCCGTAGCTCTTCGGGTCGACGTGGTTCTGCTGCACCAGCGAGGTGAGCACGTCGGAGCCCGACGGGTACATCGCGATCTGGCCGGCGCCGAATGCCTGGTTGATGCCGCTCCAGTCGAGCAGGAAGTTGCTGCCGACCGAGTTGTCGCTCCAGCGCAGGTCGTGCAGCCACTGCAGCGCGTCCTTGGTGACCGGGTTGTCGGCGGTGACCTTGGTCTTGCCGTTCTCGACCGTCTCCATGCGGCCGCCACGGGCGTACGTCGTGGTGGTGAGCTCCCAGCCGCCGGTGTTGCCCTGCGTCATCTGCATGTAGCCCGCGACGCCCGGCACCTTCTGGGAGATGATCTTGGCGTCAGCGCGGACCTCGTCCCACGTCGTCGGCGGCTTGTTCGGGTCGAGCCCGGCCTTCTGGAAGATGTCGCGGTTGTACGAGAGGCCCATGGCGTACGGGCCGTACGGGATCCCGTAGATCTTGTCCCCGCTCTTGGCGACCGCGAGCACGTTCTCGTTGAACTTGCTCGCATACGGCAGCTTGTTCACTTCGGCGGTGATGTCGGCGAGCTGGCCGGCCTGGAGCAGCGACTGGGAGTCGGTGAACGGGACGTTGAACACGTCGGGCAGCGTTCCGCCCGCGAGCTGCGTCGCGAACGTCGGCCCGGTCCACTGGTACTCCTCGGACTTGATCACGACGTTCGGGTTCGCCTTCTCGAACTCCTTGACGCGGTCGTCGAACGCCTTGAAGGCGGCCTTGTCGCTGCCGGGGATGAGGCTGGCGACGGTGATGTGGACCTTGCCGTCGCTGGAGTCCGAGCCGGATGACGAGCATCCGGCCAGGAGCCCCACCCCGGCGATGGTGATCGCGGCGACGGCCGCGATCGTCCTTGGTGACTTCATTGTCGTAACTGTCCTTTCAGTGGGTGTGGTGAGGTGTCTCCGGCGGCTCAGTGCTGTGTTCGAAGCCACGCCGTGGAGTCGGGGGGCAGCATCCCGCCGTCGAGCGGGCTGCTGCTGAGCAGGATGGCGACATGCGCGGGCAGTGCGACCGGCGCCGCCGACAGGTTGGTGACGCTGAGGAAGGCGTCGCCGCGGGCGAACGCGAGCACGCCCTCGGGAGCCTCGGCCCAGGCGAGCGGGCCGTCGCCGAGTCCCGGCTCGGATCGCCGGATCCGCAACGCCTGCGTGTAGAGCCATAGCATCGACGCCGGGTCGCTCTGCTGCGCCTGGACGGTGAGCGCCGCCCAGTCCGCCGGCTGCGGCAGCCACGGCTCCGCGCCGGCGCCGTCCGGGCTGAAGCCGAACGGAGCGGCGGTCCCGCGCCAGGGCAGCGGCACGCGACAGCCGTCGCGGCCTGGATCGACGCCGCCGGAGCGGAAGTGCATCGGGTCCTCGATGCGGTCGGCCGGCAGGTCCTCCACTTCGGGGAGACCGAGCTCGTCGCCCTGGTAGAGGTACAGCGAGCCGGGCAGCGCGGCGGTGAGGAGGGCGGCGGCGCGGGAGCGGAGGCGGCCGAGAGCCAGGTCGGTCGGTGTCCCGCTGCGCTTCGTGGCGAAGGCGAACGAGCTGTCCTCCCGCCCGTAGCGCGTCACCGGCCGGGTCACGTCGTGGTTGGAGAGCACCCAGGTGCTCGGCGCACCGACCGGAGCGTGCGCCGCGAGGGTCTGGTCGATGGACGCCCGCAGCTCGGCCGCGTCCCACGGCCGGGCGAGGAAGTCGAAGTTGAAGGCCGTGTGCAGCTCGTCCGGCCGCAGGTACTTCGCGAAGCGGTCGATGTCGGGCAGCCAGAGCTCCCCCACCAGCACCCGCGTGCCCTCGTAGGAGTCGGCGAGGTCGCGCCAGCCCCGGTAGATGTCGTGCAGCTCGTCGCGGTCCTGGTTCGGGTGCTCGCCGGGGCCGGGAGCCTCTGGCACCTCCGGCAGGGCTGGATCCTTGACCAGCAGCGCGGCCGAGTCGATGCGGACGCCCGCGACGCCGCGATCGAACCAGAACTTCAGGATGTCCTCGTGTTCGCGGCGGACGTCCGGGTGGTTCCAGTTGAGGTCGGGCTGCTGCTGGCTGAACAGGTGCAGGTACCACTCGCCCGGCGCGCCGTCCGGATCCGTCGTGCGCGTCCACGTGTCGCCGGAGAAGTTGGACACCCAGCCGGTGGGCAGCTCGTCGCCGCGCTCGCCGCGGCCGGGCCGGAACCAGAACCGCTCGCGCTCCGGCGAGCCGGGACCGGCCGCCAGCGCCGCCTGGAACCACGGGTGCCGGTCCGAGACGTGGTTGGGGACGATGTCGATGATGGTGCGGATGCCGAGCTCCAGCGCCTCCCGGATCAGCGCCTCCGCCTCGGCCAGGTCGCCGAACGCCGGATTGATCCTGCGGTAGTCCGCGACGTCGTAGCCGCCGTCCGCGAGCGGCGAGTCGTACCAGGGCGTGAACCAGATCGCGTCGACGCCGAGGTCCCGCAGGTAGCCGAGGTGCTGCCGAACGCCGGCCAGATCGCCGACGCCGTCTCCGTTCCCGTCCGCGAAGCTCCGCGGGTAGATCTGGTAGATGACCGCGCTGCGCCACCACGACGGATCGTCGGCCGGCGGTGAGGGATGCGCAGCCGTCCTGGCCAGCACGGAGAGGTCCACTGTGAGCCCTTCGCTTCGGAAGGCGGCGCCGAGCTGGGCCGCGTTGCTCACTGAATGTAGCTATCGCGACAGAATGACGCAAGAACTCAACAGAACGTAATTCGTTTGCGCACTTTTGCGCTGAATTGCGCTACGAAACGGCGTGCGCGGCCGGTCCCGTCGACCCGCGCACGACCAGCTCCGGCTCGAAGAGCAGCTCGTCGCGCAGCGCGGAGTCGCTGGAGATCTGCCGCAGCAGCAGCTCGATCACGGTGCGCCCCATCGGCTCGATCGGCTGGCGGATGGTGGTCAGCGGAGGCTCCGTGCTGTTCATCAGCGCCGAGTCGTCGTAGCCCACGATCGACACGTCGCGCGGCACGCTCAGGCCGGCCCTCCGCACCGCCCGGATCGCGCCGAGCGCCATCGGGTCGCTCGCGCAGACGATCGCCGTCACCCCGGCCTTCAGGAGCCGGGCGGCGGCCGCCTGGCCGGCCTCCAGCGAATAGAGCGAGTGCACCACCAGCTCCTCGTCGAGCTCGTGCCCGGTCTCGGCGAAGATGCGCCGGGCGGCGGTGAGCTTGCGCTGCGACGGGACGTGGTCGCGGGGACCGAGCAGCAGCCCGATCCGCTCGTGGCCGAGCGAGCGCAGGTGGCCGAGCGCCTGAGCGGTCGCCACCGAGTCGTCGCAGGAGACCGTGGCGAAATGCAGCGCGTCGACCGGGGCGTTGACCAGCACCGTCGGGAGGTGCAGCTCGGTGAGCCGCGCGTAGTGCTCGTGCGACGCGCCCTGCTGCGCGTAAGCGCCGCCGAGGAAGATCACTCCTGACACCTGCTGCTGCAGCAGCAGCTCGACGTAGTCGGCCTCCGAGATGCCGCCGGCCGTCTGCATGCAGAGCACCGGGGTGTAGCCGTTCTGCGCGAGCGCGCCGCCGATGATCTCGGCGAAGGCGGGGAAGATCGGGTTCTGCAGCTCGGGCAGCACGAGCCCGACCAGGCGCGCCCGCTCGCCGCGCAGCTTGGTCGGCCGCTCGTAGCCGAGCACGTCCAGGGCGGTCAGCACCGCCTGCCGGGTGGCGTCGGAGACCCCGGGCTTGTCGTTGAGCACGCGGCTCACGGTCGCTTCGCTCACTCCGACCTTGCGCGCCACTTCGGCGAGACGTTTCGACATGCGGATAGTGTACGCAAACTCTTGCAGATCGACGCAACTTGTTTGCAGAACTCGGCTCCCGACGCTCCCGCCGCGCCGTCGCCCTCCGGCAGCGACGCGTCCTACGATGACGGGATGGCGTCCAAGCCGATCTCGCTGCTGCTCGCCAGCCACCCGGGACCCACCGCGGTGGTGACCGTGGTCGCCATCGGCCTCGGCGTCGGCCTCGGCTACCCGCCCGGCCGGCTCGTGGTGCTCGCTCTCGCCATCCTGCTCGGCCAACTCTCGATCGGCTGGTCCAACGACTGGCTCGACGCCGCCAGGGACCGGGAGGTCGCGCGGGCGGACAAGCCCGCGGCCCGCGGCGACGTCCCGCTCGCCCTCGTGCGCGCGTCCGCGTTCGTCGCGCTCGTCCTCTCCCTGGCCGTCACCGCGTTCCTCGGCGTCGGCGCGCTGATCGCGCACGCGGTCGCGATCGCGGGAGGCTGGGCGTACAACCTCGGGCTCAAGTCGACCGCCGCATCCTTCGTCCCGTTCGCCGTGAGCTTCGGGCTCCTCCCCGCGATCGCGACGCTCGGCCAGGAGCACCCGGCGTGGCCCGCGCCGTGGGTCCTCGCGGCCGGGGCGCTGCTCGGCGTCGCGGCGCACGTCACCAACGTGCTGCCCGACCTCGCCGACGACGCCCGCACCGGCATCCGCGGCCTCCCGCACCGCCTCGGCGCGCGGGCCAGCGGCCTGCTCGCGTTCGGCTGCCTCGGCGTCGCGACCGTGCTGATCACGTTCGGGCCGGGACTCCCGGTGCGTCCGTTGCTCCTCGTCGGCCTCGTGATCGGGCTGGCGGCGGTCGTCGCGGGCGTCGTGCTGCTGCTGCGACGCAGCCCGACCCGGCTGCTCATGCAGCTCATCATGACCTGCGCGCTGGTCGACGTGGTGATGCTGGCCCTGGCGGGCCAGTCAATCACTTCGGGATAGCTGGAGGCTTCTCCACCGCGATCGCGATCGGCGCGGCGGCCGGCTCGTGGTTCCGGATGCCGATGGCCGACACCACGCCGCCGACGATGAGCAGGCCCGCCGTCGCGAGCATCGCCCGATGCATCCCGTCCACGTCCAGCTTCTCGCCGATCACGAAGCCGGCCATCGCGACCGTCAGAAGCCCGGCGATGCGGGCGACCGCGTTGTTGACCGCGGAGCCGATGCCCGCCTGGCCCGGGTGGATGGAGCCCAGGATCGCGCTGGTCAGCGGCGCGACCGTCATCGAGAGCCCGACGCCGAACAGCAGGACCGCCGGCAGCAGCTCGAACCAGTAGTTGACCTCGGTACCGAGCATCAGCAGCCAGAGGAAG
Source organism: Leifsonia sp. NPDC056665 (assembly GCF_042791795.1). Lineage (NCBI taxonomy): Bacteria > Bacillati > Actinomycetota > Actinomycetes > Micrococcales > Microbacteriaceae > Leifsonia > Leifsonia sp. NPDC056665. The sequence goes on along the minus strand of NZ_JBHTXK010000001.1, from coordinate 316,216 downwards.
CCGGCCGAGGCGACGATCGGCCCGGCCGCCATGAAGAACCGTGGCCCGTACTTCCCGGCCAGGCCGCCGAAGTAGCTGGACAGCAGCAGCATGCAGAGCGTGGACGGGATGAACACGAAGCCCGCGACGAACGCCGAGAACCCGACGACCTGTTGCAGGAACAGCGTCACCATGAGCGGCCCGAAGGACAGCGCGCCGTAGACGAACGCCGTGGCCAGGTTGCCCACCCAGAAGTTGTGCACGGAGAACAGGCCCAGCGGGAGCATCGGCTGCTTCACGCGCGTCTCCACGATGAAGAAGGCGATGAGCGACAGCACGCCGACCACGAACGGGATCCAGACCCGCGGGCTCCCCCACCCGTAGGCGCCCTGCTCGATGAGCGCGAAAACCGTCCCGGCCAGACCGACCGACCCGAGCACGGCGCCGATGATGTCGACGCGGCCGCCCATCCCCTTGTCGGTGTCGCCGAGCGTCCACATGAGCACGAGCGTCACCGCGATCGGCACCACGTTGATCACGAACACCCAGCGCCAGGACAGCGCGTCCACGAAGAAGCCGCCGACCACCGGGCCCGCGATCATGGCGATGCCCGTCCACGCCGTCCAGCGCCCGATCGCCTTGGCCTGGGCCGGCCCCTCGAACCGCGAGATGATGATGGCCAGCGAGGAGGGGACGAGCAACGCCCCCGCGACGCCCTGGAGTGCCCGCGACAGCACCAGGAACACCCCGGTCGGCGCGAACGCACACAGCAGCGACGTGATCCCGAACCCGATCAGCCCGACGTACAGGATGCGCTTGCGCCCGAACACGTCGGAGAGCGAGCCGGCGATCAGGATCAGCGAGCCGAGCGTCACCAGGTAGGCGTCGACCACCCACTGCTGCAGCGGGAGGCCGCCGCCGAGCTCCCGGTCGATCGCGGGCAGCGCCACGTTGATGACGGCGCCGTCGAGGAACGCCACGAAGCTGGCCAGGATCGCGATCAGCAGCACGCGCAGCTGCAGGGACGTCATCTTCTCGGTGGCCATGTGCTCATTCAACGTCCCGGCGTGCTGATCGCGCAAGCACGCGCCCCGGGCGTACGGTTTGCCTCGTGTCAGAGCTGTCGCACTCCGAGCGATCCTCCGGCCGGCGCCGACCGACCCCGACCGCGATCATGCAGGCGAGCTGGATCGGCGTGCTCGTGATCACGGCCGTCTTCCACGCCGTGCGCGGAGCGCCCGTGGACGCCGCGATCTACGCTTCAGGGGCTGTGGTGCTCACGCTCGACGCGCTCGGCTGGCTGCGCGTCCCGCTCCGGATGCCCGCCGCCCGCGACACCGTCTCCCGCCGCGTCCTCGCCGGGACGCTGATCGCGGTCGCCTCCTTGACCCTCGGCTTCACCCAGCTCTACAGCCCGGCGGACACGGCGATCGTCGTCGGGTTCGGCGTGCTGCTGCTGCCCGTGGCCTGGGCCGACCGAACCCGAGCGGACTCCGGACCGCCCGGATCCGCGGTTCGCCGCGCGGCCGTCCTGTGGTCGATCGTCCTCGTCGCCGGCTGCGTGTGGGAGATCGGCGTCTACTTCCTGGGCCGCGACCTCACCGGGAGCGAGAACGCCTACCCGGCGCTGTCCGACCTGATCGACCCGCTGCTGGCCTGGCCGCCGGCGCGGGTGCTGCTGGTCGCGTGCTGGCTGCTCGGCGGGTACGCGCTGCTGCGGCGCGGGAGGCCGGCATGAACGGGGGGCCGGCATGAGGTGGGTGACGATCGCCGGCTTCGTGCTGTGCGGCCTCCTGATGGTGGCGCTCGTCGTCCAGTCCCGGCGCCGCCCCGACCGGATCGCGCCGGTCGGCAGCCTCCTCGACCGCGTGATGGCCGACCGCGCGGCGCGGGTCGCCATCCTGTTGTTCTGGTGGTGGATCGGCTGGCACTTCCTGGTCACGCCGCCGACCGTCTGACTAGTTGTTGCCCTTCGTGCAGGTCTGCTGCGCGGCCGTCTGGCCGGTGATGTTGGAGGGCAGATCGACCGCGCCGGACGAGTTCGTCGGAGCGGGCGTCCCGGTGCCGGTCGGGGTCGCCGGCGCGGCCGGGGGCTGGGTCGTGGTGGGCGTCGGAGTCGCCGTCGCGCTGGGGTCCTCCGCGGCGCGCCCGGTCGAGCCGGTCAGGGTCACCGGCTGGTCGTTGACCAGCGCGTTGTTGAGCGCGGTGGAGGCCTCCTCGTCCGGGATGACGCGGTTGACGTTCTGCGGATCGGACACGGCCGGATACTGCAGGAAGACCATGTTCTGCAGCCCGGTGTCCTTCAGCGCGAGCGCGATCTCCACCAGCGTCGTCGGGTTGGTGAGCGTCTCGGACGGCGTGACGTTCTGCACGGCGGCCTTGGCGAGCGCGTAGAGCTGCACCGGGTTGGCGAGCACTCCCCCGCTGACGATCTTGCGCGCGAGCGCGGAGAGGAAGACCTGCTGGTTGGAGATGCGGCCGAGGTCGCTGCCGTCCCCGACGCCGTGCCGGCTGCGCAGGAACGAGAGCGCCTGATCCCCCACGAGCGTGCTCTCCCCCGCCGGGAGGTTGAGCGGCGGGTTGGTGTAGTCGTCCTTCACCTTCGACGCCAGGCACACCGTCACGCCGCCGACGGCCGTGGACATCGCGCTCACGCCGTCGAAGTTGATGACGGCTCCGAACGGGATCGTCACGCCGGTGAGCTTCTCGACCGTCAGCACGACGCAGGCCAGCCCGCCGCGCGACAGCGTCGTGTTGAACTGCGCGTAGGACGACCCGCTCACAGTGTCCTTGCCGTCCGGTGTCGGGCAGGTCGGGATGCGCACCATGAGGTCGCGCGGGAAGCTGACCACCATCATGCTCTTGTGGTCCTGCGCGATGTGCAGCAGCATCGTGACGTCGTTGTTGCCCTCGCCCGTGCTGGCGTCCTGCTCCGCGGCGGAGTTGTAGACGCCGCCGAGACCGCTGCGGGTGTCGGTGCCCGCCAGCAACAGGTTGACGCCGCCCGGGATGGCCCCCACGTTCGGGATGTCCTGCGGGATGGGCGTGTGCCCAGGCAGCGTGACGAGGGTGACGCCGTGCTTGACCGACCGTGCGACATCCCACACCGCGTACGCGGCCACCGAGAAGCTGCTGACCACGACCACCGCGACGACGCCCGCGAGCAGCTTGAGGAGGGACGCGACCAGCCTCCGCCTGGGTAGCCTCCCGTGCCGCACCGGCGCGGGCCCGCGGGCACGCTGCTGACGGCGAGGCAGGTCGGTCATGCGGATCCCCCGGTGCGGTTCGAAGAACGGATTGGGTGAATCCTAAGCGATGGCCGCTTTCCGGCGGTGCGAGGGCACGCGGCATCACGGGTGAAAGCCAAGACGATTCCCGCGCCTCCCGCTGGTGATCGCGGCCCGTCACATCCCCGAAGAATCCCGTATTCCCGCGCCGGAGCGTCGGAATGACGCGGTGCTACGGTCACGTCCCTGACGACCGCGAGGCCGTCCGAGACACACCAAGGGAGAGCAATGACGCAGCAAGCCGCCGCGCCCGTGAAGCGCGGAATGTCCAGGAGAACCAAGGCGGTGGTCGGCCTCGGCGCCGTCGTCGCCATCGCGGCCGGGGTCACCGCCGCCGCCTTCACCGATTTCGCGAACCTGAACCTCGGGGCGAACGGGATCGGCGCCGATCAGTACAACATCCAGGTGGTCGACACCGACCCCGTCACCGGTGCGCAGATCCCCGGCTCGTGGCAGGAGGCCGACACTCCGGCCGGCGCGCCGATCGAGCTGGTCGGAGCGAACACGCTCTTCCCCGGGAGCACGCCGATCTCGGTCGACATCCCGGTCAGGAACGCCTCGGCGACGCTGAACTCGACGCTGTCGCTCGGGCTCCTGCAGCTCCCGGACACCGCCACGGACATCACCGATCCGAACTACCTGGCCAGCCTGCGGTTCACGATCACGCAGCCGGCGACCTCCCTGGGGGCGACGCCGATCAGCGTGACCGACCAGACGTACGCCCAGCTCAGCACCCTCGTGCTCAACGGCCTCGCCGCCGGCGAGCAGTCGGACGTCACGATCGAGGTGCGTCTGCTCACCCAGGCGGAGTCGGGGTCCACGTACACCGACAACGACCTGAACGGATCCAAGGCCTACATCCAGGCTCAGTTCAACGGCACCTCGACTCCCTGACCTGATGCCCTCATCCACCATGCCGGCGCGTCGGTGGCGTCGTCCTGCACTGTCGCTGGTGGGAGTCTGCGTCGCCTCGGCGATCGCCGTCACCGCCGCCAGCACCGTGAACTGGACCGACGTCACCGTCGCGCTGGACGGAACCGACAACACCTTCGATCTGCAGGTGGCGGGCAGCGACCTGCCCGGCTGGGCGCCCACCGCCGCCGAATGGCGGCAGGGCCGTCCCGACCCGGTCGTGGTCGCGCTGCCGGCCACGATGCTCGAACCCGGTTCGTCCGTCCAGGCCCGGGTGGCCGTCCGCAACAACAGCCCGCGACTCGCCGGAGCGATCAGCGTCCACCTGGTCGACCCGGCGTCCCCCAACGCGCTGTTCCCCGAGCTGCGGTTCACCATCTCCGAAGGAGGCCACGTGTACGCGGCTGCAGTACCGCCCACCGGCGCGGCGGACATCCCGCTCACCGGGGCCACCGCGCCCGGCGGCGACCGGGTGCTGGACGTCGAGGTCACCCTTCCGGCCGACGCTCCCGCGTCGGTGATCGGGGCGACGACCCCCATCCAGCTCATGTTCACGGGAGAGAGCCTGTGAGCGGGCGGCGGGTCCGCTCCCGGGGCACACGACCCCGGCGCGGTGCGCTGGCCGCGACCGGGCTCCTGGGTCTCAGCGTCGTCCTCGGCGCCTCCGCGATCGGCACCACCTCCGCCGCCTTCACCGATCAGTCGGTGCCAGGCCTCGGCACGAACGGCGCCATCGGCGGCGGCTACAACATCGCGTTCCTCGACGCGGGAGGGGCCGTCCAGGAGGGCAACCCCACCCCGTTCGCGCTCGACAGCTCGGGAAGCGGAACCATCACGCTCGCGTCGGCCGCGGCGGTGGACATGCAGGTCGTCACGACGACCCCGGCCACCGGCCCCGTCCGCATCACGCTCTACAATGCGTACTCCGGCAGCAGGCCGAGCGATCCGGGCGCAACAGGCCCGGGCGCCGACCCCTACGACTACGCGCTCTACACGGTCTCGGTCGACGGGACAGCGGTCGCGAGCGCGTCCACCGCCGCCGCGATCAACGCGTCCCCGCCCGTCGTCACAGGCTGGAGCCCGTCCGTGCCCAAGACCATCGAGGTGCAGGTGTCCCTGCCGCACGCCGTCGGGAACGCCTACGTCTTCAACCGGACCCTCGTGCTCGGCGTCCGCTTCGACGGGAGCACCTCGTGAGGCGCGCCGTCATCGTCGCCGCCGCCGCGCTGCTCAGCCTGGGCGGCGCCCTGCCGGCCGCCGCCGTGCCGGCCTCGGGTCAGCCAGGGACCGCGCAACTCGTGACCGTGCAGATGCCGGGGCCGGGCCACCAGAGCGAGTGGTCGACCACGGTGCGGAACCCCGCGTCCTCCCCGTCGACGGTCTCCCTCGCGGTGCTGGACGTCACGGGCGGCGCCTCCGCGATCGACGACGCGTTGCAGGTCAGTGTGCGGGTCGACGGCGTGACCGTGATCCCGCAGACCCCGCTGCGCCGGCTGATCGGGGGCGACGCCGTCCCGCTCGGAACGGTCGCGGGCGGAGGCGTCAAGACGGTCTCCGGCGACGTCGTCCTCTCCTCGGCCGCGGGAAACGAGTACCAGGGGCTGAGCGCGCAGTTCACGCTCCGGCTCAGCTCGCTGGAGGCGGCCCCGGCCCCACCGCTCGCCGACACCGGGCTCACGGTCATCGGCGTCGGCGTCCCGCTCGCCCTCATCGTCGCGGGCGTCCTGCTCCGACTCCGCCGTCGAAAGGCCGGTGAACAGGTATGAAACACCCATCGATGGATCGAACCACACGGCCCAGACGTCCGATCCGCAGACGCACCGCGCCTCGCGTCGCCGGCCTCGTCGGCCTCGTCGCCGTCGCGTTCGCCGCGCTCGCTGTGGTGCCGCCCACGACCGCCGCCTACATGGACACCGCCCAGGCCCAGACCTCAGCGGACCAGTCGCCGCTGCTCACCCAGACGACGCGGATGGTCCCGACGAAGACCTACCTCGCCAACACCGCGACAGCGATCCAGGACGACGGCACTCTCTGGGTGTGGGGCTTCCGCGGGAACGGCCTCGCCGGGAACGGGACGTTGACCGTCCCGTCCACCGCGCCGCCGACACCCGTGATCCTCCCGAACACCGGCTACACCGGCCAGAATCACCGCTACATCGTGCGCGTCGCCGGGACGAGCCTCGACGACTACTACCCCACCGACATCAACTACACCGGGATGGCCGCGCTGTCCGACGACGGCCAGGTCTACACGTGGGGAGGCAGCAGCACGAACAATGTGATGGGACGCCCCAGCTCGCCGATCCCGTACACGCAGCCCGGTCCGGTCTCCATCCCCGGCACCGTCGTGGACCTGCGCTCGTCGTCCGGCGTCTTCATGGCGCTCACCAGCACCGGGGACCTCTACACCTGGGGGTACGCGCAGGCGCGCGGGATCACCGGCCAGGGCACCCCGACCGCGTCCTCGCCGACGCCGTCCCTGATCATGTCCGGCGTGCACAGCATCGGCGCCGGGATGTGGAACGGCTGGGCGATCCGCGGCAACTTCAACCCCAACGACACGACAACCGGCGTCTTCTGGTGGGGCTGGGCGAACGCGGGATCGTCGTACGCGTCCGACCCGTCAGGGGACAACCTGGGCGTGAACCGGAACGCCCCGTTCCGGTCGACCATCCTGTCGGCGTTCGCGCAGTCCGGGTGCGACACCGTCGGCGTCGTCATGGGCTCCGCCGGCGACACCTGCACGATCACTTCGCTCACCGGCCATTACTTCGGCAACCAGCTCGTCTTCGACGGCGGTCACATGGTGACGTGGGGTGACGCGAACAACCAAGGCACTGGTCGCCCGTACGTCTCCGGCGCCGTCAGCGCGCAGCCGCTAGCGCTGACGCTGCCCAACAACGACACCGTCGCAGCGGTCGCACCCAGTGAGGACTACGTCCAAGTGCTCGGCGCATCCGGTCAGGTCTACATCTACGGCCGCTATTCGTTCGGCCGGGGGCCCGACCCTACCCTCGGCACGCCCTCGACGACGAACATCGTCACTCCTGCGCAGATCGTTCCACTCGGCAGCACCGTCACAGCCGTCGGCTCGTTCGGCTACTCCGGCACCGCGGTGAACGCCGATGGCTCTTACGTCAACTGGGGCGGCGGGACCGCGGGAGGGAACAACAACACGTACTCGTCCATCATCAACAGCTGGGGCGCGAACACCACCCCGACGAACGCCGTCCAGGGGCTGACGACCATGATTCCGCCGGGGTCGTGATGAAGCACAGGAAGACAACGAGAAGACGGATCGCGCTGGCCACCCTCTCCGCCGGCACGCTGGTGGTGACCGCCACCCTGGTCACGGCCGGACAGACCATGAGCGCCTTCACGGACGCAGCCATGCTCAACGTCGGCCCGGAGGGCATCGGCTCCGCGCAGTTCGACATCGTCTCCGTCCTCCCGGGCGAGCAGGTCGCCGAAGCGCTCCCGGGCCAGGGCATGACGGTGCCGATCGCCGGCGACGACAGCTTCGTCCCCGGCCGCACGGTCACGGTGAACCTCGGGGTGGCGAACAACAGCGCCGACCTCGCCGCCGCCGTGACGGTCGCCGTCAAGCCGTCGGACCCGGCCGGCTACGGCCAGGCGGGCAGCAGTCCCAACATCACCGGGTTCCTCCGCGTCACCGTCGTGGACACGACGACAGGGCAGCTCCTGGTCGGTAGAAGCGCGACGGACCCCACCCAGGGCGTCCCGGTCGCGAGCGCATCGGGCGTGATCGGCCGGCTCGCGCCCCGCGGAGCGCCCGCGCTCACCGATGGGAGCGCGTGGGTGGCCGGTGACGCCGGCAGCCGGCACGACCTCGCCATCAGCCTCTACTACGTGGACTCTCCGCCCACCGTCGCCTACAACTTCGGTCAGACCGCATTGGAGGTGGAGTTCGATGGCGCGTCGACGTCGTGAACGCCCCCGTCGCTCGCTGTGGCAGTGGTTCGGCTCGGCCCTGCTCACGTTCTCGGCCGTCCTCGGCGCGATCGCGATCGTGACCGTCGCCGTCTGCGCAGTGTTCGGCCTGCGCCCTGTGGTCGTGATCTCCGGATCGATGGAGCCCACGCTGCCGGTCGGGTCGCTGGTCTTCTACCGCACCGTCCCCGCGACACAGGTCGTGAAGGGGGACATCGTGACGGTCCCACGGCAGGACGGCGCCACGGGCCTCATCACGCACCGGGTCAAAGAGATCACAACGAAGGGCGGCGTCACCACGCTGCGCCTGAAAGGCGACGCCAACGCGACAGAGGACCCCTTGCCGTACGTGGTCTCGTCGGTGGGCAGCTTCGTCGGCGTCGTCCCGGTGGCCGGAACGATCGCGCTCGCAGCCAGGACTCCGTTGGGCATCGCGGCGGTGGCGACGTACGTCGCTGCGCTGGTCGCGGTGATCGTGTTCGGGCGACGGCGGGAGAAGGCGCCGTCGCGGCACACGGCGCCGGCGACTCACCGGCCCGCGTCGTAGTGGGCCGTGACCTGGGCCTGGGTGAACACGGTGGAGTAGGCGGCCGCGAATCGCATGGTGCCGTGGAAGAAGTACGAGGGTGTCGGTGCGGCCCAGCCGGTGAGGTTGTCGTAGCCGAACCTCCAGTAGCCGAAGTAGGACCAGGAGGTCGTCACGGTCGCGTCGGAGGCGACCAGGCTGCCGTTGAGGTAGAGCCGCATCCCGGTCGCGGGTGAGAACGTGGCGACCGCGTGGTACCAGGTGCCCGTGCTGAGCACGGTCGGCGCCGTGATGGTGTGCTTGACGTCGCTGGAGTCGAGCGCGCCGAAAACGAGGTTGCGGGTGTTGTCGATGAACAGCTGCCGGTCGGTCGTGAGCGGGAACGAGGCGGTGATGCTGTCGCCGAAGCCGACGAGCTTCCCTCCCGTCGACAGAGTGAGGAACCAGACCTCGAGCGTGTACTGGGCCGGCGCGAGCCGTGACGTGGCGGTCGTGATGTAGCTCGCGGTCGCGCGGGGCTGCCAGGCCGTGCCGGAGTCGCGCGGGCACGCGTCGGCTGCCGTGAGGGTCGTGGTGGTCATCGGCCCGCGATAGGTGCCGGTGTTCGCGGTGCCGGAGATGTCGCTCGCGGTGGTGGAGCCTGCCGCCTCGGTGAGCGGGAGCGCGACCAGCGGGCCGAGGGCGGGGTCGCTGATCGCCGCCCGGCAGGTGAAGTAGGGGGCGGTGCCGGCAGTGTTCGTGGTGTTCGCCACTTGCGCGAGGAAGCCGCCCGACGTGGACGGCACGACTCCGAACACGATGGCGACCGCGACGATGACCGCGAGCCCCACGGCGCCCGGCCAGCCGACGGACAGGCGGCGGATGACGCGTGCGGTGGGCGTCATGCTGTCGCCTCCCCCAGCCTCGGCTTCCCCTGGGGCCGCTCGGCCGGCTTCGCCCCCTCGGACTGCGGCTCCTCGCCGGGCAGCCCGACGATCAGGCACCAGAGGAGCGGTGCTGCGCACACGATGCCGACGATGATCCAGCCGAGGAGGCTGAAGGTGGGCGTGGCGGCGAGGTGGTAGTAGCCGTCGTCGGCGAGGCGGGGCACGTGGACTGAGCCGACCTGCCCGCTGACCAGGTCCACGCCGGTGCCGCCGAGGGCCTGCACGTGGATGGGGAGCAGGCCGGTGGACACGAGCGTCGCGTTGGCCCCGCGGTGGGTGGACTGGGTGGCAAGGACCATCAAGCCGACGAACGGACGGACGATCGCGGCCGTAACGGCGAACACCAGGCTCGCACCGATGACGCGCAGCGGCGCCCGCCAGCGCGCGGTGGCGAACCACCCGGTGAGCGCCCACACGAGCAACCCGCCGACGAAGAGGAAGGGCAGGGAGCGGATGAGCCAGCCCCAGCCGGGGAGGACCGCGGCCGCCTTTCCCACCAGGTCGTGTCCGCTGAGCTGCCACGGGTCGGTGGCGCCGTTGATGTCGCCGCGGGTGATGAGCTTCCCGGCGGGAGTGATGTCCCTCACCCGGTGCGTGTAGGTCTCGTCCGGGGAGGTCGGCGGGTGGAAGGTGATGACGTCACCGACGTGCACGGCGGAGGCGGGGACGGGAGTCGTGATGACGAGCGTGCCGACGGGGGCGGTCCGGCCCATCGACGGAGACTCGACGATGAACCAGCGCCACCCCGTGCTCCAGAACGCGGCAAGGATCGCGATCACGACCGCGATCAGGACGCCGGCCAGGCCGGCAGCGATGATCGCTGCGGGGACTGCGGGGGTGCGGGTGGGGACGTTCATGGTGTTGACGGCGGTGCAGCGCGACGGGGGCATCACGCTGCACCGCCTGGCCCTTCGGGTAGGGATGCGGAACGGAACTCAGCTGGCGAATGCCCAGGTCAGCGGCAGCGACGCCTGCAGGCCCTGGTAGGTGTTGTCCGCCGTCGAGGCGAGCGTCACAGCGAACGTGAACGGCACGGTCGTGCCCGCCGCCACCGGCGTCGCCAGCGCGAACGGCGCGTGCCCGGCGAGAGCCGCCACCGTGCCGGAGTAGACGGTGGTCGCACCGGAGGTGATGACCACCGAAAGCTTGGCGCACAGGTCGGTCGCGGTGCCGTTCGCGGCGCCGTTCGCCGACTGGGTGCAGGTCGCGCCCGGGGTCAGCGTGAAGGTGTTCGCCGGCACCGTGCCGGTGTTCGTGATGGTGATGTTCGTCGAGACCGCAGTGCCGGGCACCATGGCCATATTGCCGCCGAACTTGTTGATGGTCGAGCAGGTGGCGGCGTTCGTCGACACCGAGCCGCCGTTCGTGCTGAGGCAGGTGATGGTGCCGGTGGAGTCCTTCTCCTGCATGACGAGCGCACCGGTGCCGGCCGTGTTCGTGGTGTTGGTGATGCTCGCCACGAACCCGGACAGGGTCCCGGTGAGGCTGAGCGCGAGCAGCACGGTTCCCACCGCTCCTGCGATGAGGGCCAGCGGCGTCAGCCGGCGACGCTTCCTGCTGCTCGATTCGGTGATGGTCATGGTCGTTCCTTTACGGGTGTCGAAGACTGCGGGTTGGAGCTTCGCGTAAAGAGATCGCCTGACAGCGTGAGAATGACGCAGCGCGGCCGAAGAAGAAACGAAAAAGGCCGACAACCGCGTGATCACGCGGATGTCGGCCTTCCGACGGTGGATCTGAGGGTGTCTGGGTTCACGACATAGGTGACAGTTGATAGGTGACACGTGAGTCGCGTCATAGGAGACAGTCGCTCTCGTGTCGAAGAACCGGGTCGCCGTGTTGAAGGTCGTGTCCGAGCAGCTCACCGTCTCCGCGGCGGCTGCCGAGTTCGGGATGAGCCGCCAGCATCTGCATCGGCTTCTGACCCGTTACCGTGAGGGCGGTTTGGACGCGGTCGAGCCACGATCCCGGGCACCCCACACCAGTCCGCACCGTGCCTCGGAGGAGGTGCGCAACCGAATCGTGCAGCTGCGGCAAGAGCTGACCGGGAACGGGTTGGATGCAGGGCCGGTCACCATCTCCTGGCACCTCGGCCACGAAGGCCTCACCGCGCCAGCCGTCTCGACCATCCGGCGCATCCTCCACGAGGCCGGGCTCGTGGTGCCCGAGCCGCGCAAACGACCCCGCTCCAGTTACGTCCGCTTCCAAGCCGCGCAACCCAACGAGACCTGGCAGTCCGACTTCACCCACTGGCGCCTGGCCGACGGCACCGATGCCGAGATCCTGAACTGGCTCGACGACCACTCCCGCTACCTGCTGGCCTGCACCGCCCACACCCCGGTCACCGGCGATGACGTCGTCGCTACTTTCCTCGCCGCGACCGAGGAAAACGGCGTCCCCGCCTCCACTCTCACCGACAACGGACGGGTTTACACCGCCCGCTTCGGCGGCGGCCGCAACGCCTTCGAATACCTGCTGCCACTCCTGGGCGTCACCCAGAAGAACGGCTCACCAGGCCACCCGCAAACCCAAGGCAAGATCGAACGCTTCCACCAAACGCAGAAACGGTGGCTCGCCGCCCGCCCCGCCGCCATAACCCTGGCCGACCTGCAGCAGCAACTCGACACCTTTCGCGACCACTACAACGAACACCGCCCCCACCGCGCCCTGCGCGGATCAACACCCGGCACCGCCTACCGCGCCACTCCGAAAGCGCTCCCCGCCGACGCGCGCACCCCCGGCCACTACCGAATCCGCTACGACCACGTCGACCAGCACGGCAAGATCAGCCTCCGCCGCGCCGGCCGCATGCACCACCTCGGCATCGGCGCGAACCACCGCGGCACCCGCATCCTCGCAATGCTCGACGACACCACCGTCACCGTCATCGCCCTACACACCGGCGAGGTGCTCTCCACCCACACCATCGACCCCACCCGAAGCAACTGGCGCAACCAACAGAGAGAGCCCGGCCGATGGCCGGGCTCTCTCTGAGTAACCAATGTCGCGACTCATCTGGAACATATGTCCCGACTCATCACATGGCGGAGAATGGGGGATTCGAACCCCCGAGGGCTTGCACCCAACACGCTTTCCAAGCGTGCGCCATAGGCCACTAGGCGAATTCTCCTGGGACGCCATCACCTTGCGGGCGACGGCTCACAATATCTTAGCGGACGCCGGAGGTCCCGCTGTGCACGGCCTCCCAGTCCGACCCGCTACACTGGTTCGCGGCTCCCCACGTGGCGCCATCCAGGCCAACTCCCCCAGGGCGGAAACGCAGCAAGGGTAACCGGGCTCTGGCGGGTGCGTGGGGGGTCTTTTTCGTGTTCAGGCACCCGTCACACGCGCCGCGTAGAGTGTGGGCAGCACAGCAGCTGACCATTGTTCTACGCTTCGTAGAATGACACTCCGACGAGTCGAGGTGCGGGTATGACCGAGCAGGAAGCCGTCGAGCACGGGATCGCCGAGCTCGCCTCCGAGGCGTTCGTGGTCGGGTTCCCGCTCGTGTTCGATCTGGAGCAGGTCGGGCGGTTCACCCGCGAGGGGCTCGGCGCGGTGCCGCCGACGCCGTTCAACGCGTTCGGGCACGCGCGCACGCTGGCCGGCCCGGAGACGACCTTCGTCTCGGTCAACAACGACACCCTGTACTCGATCGCGCAGCTCGACCTGAGCGTCGGGCCGGTCCGCCTCACCGTCCCCGCCGTCGGCGACCGGTACTACGTGCTCCAGTTCGTGGACGCCTGGACTAACAACTTCGCCTACGTCGGCACGCGGGCCACCGGCTCGTCGGCGGGTGAGTTCCTGCTCGTCCCGCCCGGCTGGGAGGACGAACGCGGAGACGAAGACCGAGGCGAATCCGCCGTCATCCGCTTCCCGACCCGGGTCGGCACGATCGTCGGGCGCTGGGCGGTCGCGGGGGAGGACGACCTCCCCGCCGTGCACGCCCTCCAGGACGCCACCGCGCTGACCCCGACGCTCGAGATGTTCGCGCCGCCTGCGGGCATCCCGGAGGTGGCGGCCGGCCCGACCGAGGCGCTGACCTTCTTCGAGCGGATGCGGGTGTGGTCGCAGGAGTTCCCTCCCGCCGACCACGACCGGGACGCGCTGGCGACGTACGAGCCGATCGGGCTCACGGGCGCGACTCCGATCGCCGAACTGCCGGAGGACGTCCGCGACGCGCTCGAGGAGGGGTACGCGGTCGGCAAGCAGGCGCTGGAGTCGTCGCTGCACACGACCGTGCCGACGACCGACGGCTGGCAGGTGAACCTCCACGTCTTCGACTACAACACCGACTTCTTCGAGGTCGGCGCGCTCGACGGCCGCGGCTGGCAGCTCACCGACTCGACCACCCGCTACGCCCGCCGGGCCGGCGCCGCCCTCGGCGGGCTGTGGGGCAACCACGGGTACGAGGCCGCGTACTTCCCGACCTACGTGGACGCCGCAGGCGAGCAGCTCAGCGGCGCCCATGTCTACCGGCTGCGCCTGAGCCCGACCCCGCCCGTTCACGCGTTCTGGTCGCTGACCATGTACGACCTCCCGCACTTCTTCCTGGTGACGAACCCGATCGGGCGGTACTCGATCGGCGACCGGACGCCAGGGATCGTGTACGACGACGACGGCGGGCTGACCATCACGATCAGCGCGACCCGGCCGGCCGACGCGAAGGCCGCCGCCAACTGGCTGCCCGCGCCGGAGGGGGAGTTCCGGCCGCTGCTGCGGCTGTACGCCCCCGGCCCCGCCGTGCTCGAGGGCAGCTACCGCCTCGCGCCGATCGAACGCGCAGACAGCATCGACAGCCCAAGCAGCATCGAAAGCGCAGACCGCGCAGACCGCAACACAGACGAGGAGACCCGCTGAAAGTGGCCCGTTCGCTCTACATCACCTCCGCGGAAGGACACACCGGCAAGTCGACGGTGGCGCTCGGCGTCCTGGAGTCGCTGCGGCACTCCGTCGAACGCGTCGGCGTGTTCCGGCCGATCGCGCGCTCCGCCGTCGAACGCGACTACGTGCTCGAGCTGCTGCTCGACCGGGTGACCGTCGACCTCGGCTACGAGGAGGCCATCGGCGTCACCTACGACGACGTGCACGCCGACGCCGACGCGGCGCTCGGCGAGATCGTCCGGCGTTTCCGGGAGGTGGAGGCGCGCAGCGACGCGGTCGTCATCCTCGGCTCCGACTACACCGACGTGGGCAGCCCGACCGAGCTCGGCTACAACGCGCGCATCGCCGCGAACCTCGGCGCGCCCGTGCTGCTGGTGCTGGGAGGCCGCATCGGCCAGGGCTTCGGCGAACGGCTGGGGCAGGCCGATCCGCGCTCGCCGGAGGAGCTGCGTCAGCTCGCGGAGCTCGCGCTCGCCGAGCTGCGCCAGGAGCACGCCGGCGTCATGGCGGTCATCGCCAACCGCGCGGACGGCGACCGGCTCGACGCGATCGTGGCCGCCGTCAGCGACGCGGTGCAGGCCGCGGGCCCCCCCGCCGCCTCCGGCCCCGAGCTGCCGCCGGTGTGGGCGATCCCCGAGGACCTCTTCCTGGTCGCCCCCAGCATCCGCTCGATCATGGAGGTCACCGACGCCGAGCTGATCGCGGGCGACGAGGCCCTGCTGGCGCGCGAGGCGCTCGGCGTCGTGGTCGCGGGCATGTCGATGAACAACGTGCTGCCGCGGCTCGCGGAGGGCGCGGTCGTTGTGGTGCCAGGCGACCGCACCGAGGTGCTGCTCGCCGTGTTGATGGCGAACGCGTCCGGCACCTTCCCGTCCATCGCGGGCATCGTCCTGAACGGCGGCTTCGACCTCCCCGAGCCGATCGAGCGCCTGCTCGCGGGCCTCCGCTCGCCGCTGCCGATCGTCCGCACACCGCTTCAGACCTACGACACCGTCGTGCGCATCACGCACGCGCGCGGCCGGCTCGCCGCCGACTCGCAGCGCAAGTACGACACGGCGCTCGCGCTGTTCGAGCGGCACGTGGACGCGGAGCGGCTGCTCGCCCTGCTCGACGTCTCCCGGCACGCGGTGGTCACGCCGCTCATGTTCGAGTACGACCTCATCGAGCGTGCCCGCGCCGCGGACAAGCACATCGTGCTGCCGGAGGGGGAGGACGACCGCATCCTGCGCGCCGCCGCCACCCTGCTGGCGCGCGGCGTCGCCCGCCTGACCATCCTCGGCGAGCCGTTCGAGGTGCGGTCGCGCGCGATCGAGCTCGGCGTCGACATCGGCAAGGCGGAGGTGCTCAGCCCGTTCGACGACGTGCTGCGGCTGCGGTTCGCGAACGAGTACGCGAAGCTGCGCGCGCACAAGGGCATCACCGTCGACCAGGCGGCGGACACCGTCACCGACGCCTCCTACTTCGGCACGATGATGGTGCACCTCGGCCTCGCCGACGGGATGGTGTCGGGCGCCGCGCACACGACGGCGCACACCATCCGCCCGGCGTTCGAGATCATCAAGACCACCCCCGGCGTCTCCGTGGTGTCGAGCGTGTTCCTGATGGCGCTGGCGGACCGGGTGCTGGTCTACGGCGACTGCGCCGTTGTGCCCGACCCGACGGCCGAGCAGCTCGCCGACATCGCCGTCTCGTCGGCGCGCACCGCGGAGCAGTTCGGCATCGACCCGCGCGTGGCCATGCTGTCGTACTCGACCGGCGACTCCGGAGCTGGCGCCGACGTGGACAAGGTGCGCACGGCGACCGAGCTGGTCCGGGAGCGCGCGCCGCAGCTCGCGGTCGCCGGCCCGATCCAGTACGACGCGGCGGCGGACGCAGCGGTCGCGGCGGCGAAGATGCCGGGCTCGCAGGTCGCCGGCCGCGCGACGGTGTTCATCTTCCCCGACCTCAACACCGGCAACAACACCTACAAGGCGGTGCAGCGCAGCGCGGGAGCGGTCGCGATCGGGCCGGTCCTCCAGGGCCTCCGTAAGCCGATCAACGACCTGTCCCGCGGAGCGACCGTCGACGACATCGTGGACACCGTGGCGATCACCGCGATCCAGGCGGCGCTGACATGAGCGCGGTCCTGGTGGTCAACAGCGGCTCGTCGTCGCTGAAGTACCAGCTCATCAACGCCGGGAGCGAGGAGGCGCTGGCCTCCGGACTCGTCGAGCGCATCGGGGAGCCCTCCGGCCACATCCGGCACACGGGACCGGGCGGCGCCTGGGAGACCACGCTCGCGATCCCGGACCACACCGCCGCCTTCCGGGTGATGCTCGACGCGTTCGCCGCCGAAGGCCCGAGCCTGGACGAGAACCCGCTCACCGCGGTCGGGCACAGGGTGGTCCACGGCGGCAAGCGGTTCTTCGAGCCGACGATCGTCACCGACCTGGTGGAGATCAACATCGAGGACCTCTCCGACCTCGCCCCGCTGCACAACCCGGCCAACCTGCAGGGCATCCGCGCGGCGAAGAAGGCGTTCCCCGACGTGGAGCACGTCGCGGTCTTCGACACGGCCTTCCACCAGACGCTCGCGCCGGAGGCGTACACGTACGCGATCGACGCCGCCCTCGCCGAGAAGCACAGGGTCCGCCGGTACGGCTTCCACGGCACTTCGCACAAGTACGTGGCGGCGGCGGCGGCGGAGTTCCTGGGCCGGCCGCTCGGCGAGCTGAAGCAGATCGTCCTGCACCTCGGCAACGGCGCGTCGGTCTGCGCCGTCGACGCCGGCCGCTCGGTCGACACCTCGATGGGGATGACGCCGCTGGAGGGGCTGGTCATGGGCACCCGGTCCGGCGACCTCGACCCCGCGGTGCTGCTGCACCTGGCCAGGCGCGCTGGGCTCGGCATCGACGACCTCGACGAGCTGCTCAACCGGCGCAGCGGCCTGCTCGGGCTCTCCGGCCACGGCGACATGCGGGACGTCCGCCACGCCGCTGAGTCGGGGGACGCCGCTGCGCGCCTCGCGCTCGACACCACGGTCCACCGGCTCAAGCACTACATCGGCGCCTACACGGCGGAGCTCGGCGGCCTCGACGTGCTGACCTTCACCGCGGGCGTCGGCGAGAACGACTTCCGGCTGCGCGCCGAGGTGTGCGCGGGCCTGAAGGTGCTCGGCATCCGCCTCGACCCCGAGCGCAACGCGAGCCCCTCCCATGACGCGCGGCTCATCTCCACCGACGACTCGCGGGTGGCCGTGCTCGTCGTGCCGACCGACGAGGAGCTGGAGATCGCCCGTCAGTCGCTGCAGGCGGTGGGCGCGGGCTGAGCGGACGGGTGCACCATGCGGCGGCGCGGCGACGGAGTCGGGCGGGACGGCAGGTCCACCCCGGAGTCCGCACTGCGGCCCGCGCTCGCCGCCTCGGTCGTCGCGGTGCTCGCGGTCGGCGCCGCGCTGGCGGGATGCGCCAATGACGGCGCCCAGGTCGGCCCGCACTTCATCACGCCGCCGCTGATCCGCTACAGCTCCGTGCTGTGGCCGGTCCCGCTGGAGCTGATCGACGCCGAGCCGGGGACCCGGGTGCGGATCACGGCCTCCCTCGACTCCTCCCGCGGCGCCTGGACGTCGGCCGCCAGCTACGACGTGGCCGGCGACGGGACGGTCGACCTCGCGCGCGACAAGCCGCTGTTCGCGCCGTTCACCGATCCGGACTCCGCCGGCCTGTTCTGGTCGCTGCGCGGCCCGGCGCTGGGCCCGGCCGACCTCGCCCAGCAGTGGATGCGCGACACGAACCAGGTGACGCTGACCGCGAGCGACGGCGACCGGGTCGTCGCCCGGCGCACCTTCCGGCTGGAAGGGCTGGGCGGCACGGTGGACGGCCGGACCGTCTTCACGCACGACCTCGCGTCGGCGGGCGCGGGCGTCGCGCTCCCGCCGCACGAGACACACGAGGACGTGCCGATCGGCCGGTTCTACGACGCGTCGTCCCTCGAGCGCCCGACCGGGCCTGCTGTGCTGATGTTCGACGATCCGACCCCGGGGGCGTCGGCGGACTTCACGGCGCCCCTCCTCTCGCAGTTCGGCGCCTCGGTGTTCGTCGTGCCGATGACGTCGGCGGACGGCGTGCACCTGTCCACGGTGACGGATGCCGGGACGATCTCGGCGATCCTGGACTGGCTGGACGGGCTCGCCTCGGTCGACGCGCGCCACGTCTTCGTCTACGGCACCGGGGCGTCGGAGCAGCTGGCGATCTGGGCGGCGAACCGGTTCCCCACCCGGCTGCACGGGCTGTTCGCGGGAGCCGGGCCTGCCGAGCTGCTCTGCCTCGCGGGATCGAGCGCGTCGCCGGTCTTCGAGCACGGCGTCGGCGTGCCCTGCGAGCGCAGCCCGGGCGTCGGGACGACGGCCGCGCCGCCGCTGGGCGTCGTGAACGGGCCGGTCATGCTGACCTGCGGCCAGGTCGACCACGTGTTCCCCGGCGCGTGCGCCGTGCAGCAGGAGCTGACCGCCACCAGGGCGCCGCGCGCGGGCGACAAGCTGCTCGTGGGCCTCGGCGCGGCGCACGCGGTCACGGTGCCGCCCGGCCTCCCCATCGCGCTGCCGGAGCCGGGCGACGGGTCCGGCGCCGGCGGCCAGGCGACCGAGCAGGCGCGGATCGCGTTCTGGAACGCGGTCGGGCAGCTGCTGCTGAGGGCGGTGCTGTCGTGAGGGGCCGGCTGCGCGCGCTCGCCGCCGCGGCCGCGATCGTCGCGGTCGCGGCCCTCGCCGGCTGCGTCGCACCGGCCGGCGGAGCCCGGATCGTGGTCGCGCGCTTCGGGAACGCCACCGCCGATCCGGTCGTCGTCTCGCTCACCGGCCTGACGCCGGGGGAGGACGTCGTCCTCCGCGCCACCGCGAGCACGACGGCGGGGACCTGGACCTCCCGCGCGCTCTACGCCGTCCCGCCCAGCGGCCGGGTCGACCTCTCCTCCCAGCAGCCGATCACCGCCCCGTACGTGCGGCCGGACGCCGCCGCGCCGTTCTGGAGCATGTCCGGCCCCTCCCTCAGCCAGTCGCAGCTCGAGCGCGCCTGGGCCGAGGGCCCTGTGCAGGTCGAGCTCACCGCCGAGCAGCAGGGCGCCAGGGCCGCCGTCGCCCGGGTGCCGCGCACGCCGCTGTCCGCCCAGAGCGTCGAGCGCGTCGTGACGGTGGACTCCCTCGCCAGAGCTGCCGACCCCACCAGTGCCGCCGCCCCCGCCGGCGCCGGGCTCTCCGCCGACCAGACCCAGGCGCTGCGGGCGGGCACGCTGTTCAGCCCGCTGCCAACGCTCGTGCATCCACGGCCCGGAGTCGTCCTCATCGACGGCGACGACGACGCCGCGTCCGGCGCCTTCGCCGCGCGCCGGATCGCCGCGATCGGCTTCCCCGTGCTCATGCTCCCCGCCTTCGGGCCGGAGGGGCAGATCCCCGGCTCGGCCGCCCTCTCGGTGGAGGCCTTCGACGCCGCGCGCGCCTGGCTCGCGCGGGACCCGGGCGTCGACCCGGACCACATCATCGTCTACGGCACCGGTCGCGCGGCCCCCCTCGCACTCTGGTTCGCGGCGAGCGAGCCGCAGACGGTCTACGGCGCCATCGCCGCGAGCGGACCGACCGCCGAGCTGTGCGCGTCGTCGTCCGGCGCGCCGACGCTGCTGAACGAGGGCCGTCCGGTGCCGTGCGCCAGCCCGAACAGCCGGATCGCGGACACGCCGATCCTGCCGCTGAACCGCATCCCGGGGCCGCTGCTGCTCGCCTGCGGAACGGCCGACGAGCAGCTCCCGAGCGCGTGCGAGTGGACCCGTGCAGGGGCGGACGAGCGCGGAGCGCGGGCGCTGGGGGAGACCCTGATCGCCCCGGGCTCGGCGCACGAGCTCAGCGCGCCGCCGATGCTGCCGATCGGACTCGACGGCCTCCCACCGGCCACGGCGCAGGCAACCGAGGACGCCAGGGTGGCATTCTGGTCGCGGGTGACCGCGTTGCTGGAAGGAGCCATCGGACCGTGAACCCCGCCAGGAGGACCCGCTTCGCCGCACGCCGCGTGCTCGCGGCGCTGGCCGGCGTCGTGCTCGCGGCGGTCGCGCTGGTGGGCTGCGGCGCACAGCAGGGCGCGGCGGGACCGCGCTTCGCGCTGAGCGCGAACCCGAGCCCGGTGTGGCAGCCGGTCGGCATCCAGGTCCTCGCGCTGCCGCCGGGGCAGGAGGTGACCATCCGTGCGTCGCTGGTGCCCGGCGGCCTGTGGTCGTCGCAGGCGGTCTACGCCGTGCCGGGCGACGGCGTGGTCGACCTCGCGCGGGACGTTCCGCTGGAGGCGCCGTTCACCGGCGCGGACGGAATGGGCCTGTTCTGGACGATGCGCAGCAGCACAGGGGAGGCGGCGACCTCCGACGTCACCTGGGGCGGGTCGTCGTTCTCTGTCGACCTCCAGGCCTCCGTCGGCGGCCGCAGGGTCGCCGAGACCCGGGTGCAGCGCACCGGGCTGTCGGTCGCGGCGCCGTCGCGCGCGGTGTTCGACGACGGCATCACCGGCGACTACTTCCAGCCGACGAGCTCGACGGAGGGCGTGCGGCCGGGGATCATCGTGTTCGACGGCACCGATCCGGGGGAGCCGACCGGCGTGCTCGTGTCGGCGACGCTGGCGGCCTTCGGCTTCCCGACGCTCGACCTCTCCACCTACGGCTCCGCCGGGCAGCTCGACCCGGTGCACAGCCTCCCCGCCGAGCGGTTCCTCTCCGCCCTGAGCTGGCTCAAGTCGCAGCCGGGAGTGGACGGCCAGCGGATCTTCACCTTCGGCGCCTCGCGCGGCGCGCAGCTCGCCCTCTGGGCCGCCTCCGCCTATCCGGGCACCGTCTACGGCGCGATCGCGCCGGGCGGCACCACCGGGCTGATCTGCCCGTCGCCGGTGCCGAGCCCGGCCGTGACGGTCGGCGGGGACTGGGTGCCGTGCACGACGGGGACCCACGACCCGGCGCCCGCTGCCGTGCTCGACATCCAGCGCATCCCCGGTCCCGTCGTGCTCGGCTGCGCCGGACGGGACGAGGAGCTCGCGAACAGCTGCGCCTGGCTGGAGGCCGGTGCGCGCAAGCGCCCCCTGGAGGAAGGCGACGCGTACCTGATCGCGCCAGCCGCGACGCACCTCTTCTACCTGCCGCCGTACACGCCGCTGCTGCTGCCGGCCGGCGCCGCCGCGCAGCCGACGGAGCGGGCGAGGGAGGCGCTCTGGGCGGACATCGTGGCCGCGCTGACGGCTCCGTCGTCGGTGCCGGGGCACTGACCGCGGGCCCCGCCGACCGCGCCCGCGCCGGAGTTCCCCGGAACGGCCGGAATGTCAGTCGCGGCAAGTAGCATGTGTGGGTGGTAACCGCTCTGTATCGCCGCTATCGGCCCGACACCTTCGCCGACATGATCGGCCAGTCGCAGGTGACCGAGCCGCTCATGACGGCGCTGCGCACCAACCGGGTCAACCACGCCTACCTGTTCTCCGGGCCGCGCGGCTGCGGCAAGACCACGTCGGCCCGCATCCTCGCCCGTTGCCTCAACTGCGCGGAGGGCCCCACCGACACCCCATGCGGAAAGTGCGAGAGCTGCGTCGAGCTGAGCCGCGACGGCTCCGGATCGCTCGATGTGGTCGAGATCGACGCCGCCAGCCACAACGGCGTGGACGACGCCCGCGACATCCGCGAGCGCGCCATCTTCGCCCCCGCCCGCGACCGCTACAAGATCTTCATCCTCGACGAGGCGCACATGGTCACGCCGCAGGGCTTCAACGCCCTGCTGAAGATCGTGGAGGAGCCGCCGGAGCACGTGAAGTTCATCTTCGCGACCACGGAGCCCGAGAAGGTCATCGGCACGATCCGCTCGCGCACCCACCACTACCCGTTCCGGCTCGTCCCGCCCGCGCAGATGCTGGAGTACGTCCAGCAGCTCTGCGACAGCGAGGGGATGACGGTCGCGCCGGGCGTGCTGCCCCTGGTGGTGCGCGCCGGAGGCGGCTCGCCGCGCGACACGCTGTCCCTGCTCGACCAGCTGATGGCCGGCTCCGAGGGCAGCAGCATCGAGTACGAGCGCGCCGTCGCCCTCCTCGGCTACACGCACGCCGCGCTGCTGGACGAGGTCATCGACGCCATCGCCGCGCGCGACGCGGCCGGCGCGTTCGCTGCCGTGGACCGCGTCATCCAGACCGGGCAGGACCCGCGGCGCTTCGTGGACGACCTGCTGGAGCGGCTGCGCGACCTGATCGTGGTCGCCGCGACGAGCGTCGACGGCGCTGCCGCGGTGCTGCGCGGCGTGCCGCAGGACGAGCTCGACCGGATGGGCGTGCAGGCGATGAAGTTCGGCGCGGCCGAGCTCAGCCGGGCCGCCGACATCGTGAACGCCGCGCTCACCGAGATGACCGGCGCGACCTCGCCGCGCCTGCACCTGGAGCTGATGATCGCGCGCGTGCTGGTGCCGTCGAGCGACGACAGCGAGCGTGGGGCATTGGCGCGTGTCGAGCGGCTGGAGCGGCGGGTCGGGGTGAGCGATGCGGGTGGGGCGCGGGAGGCTGCTGCGCCTGCGCCTGTGGCTGCTCCCGCTCGCGCTTCGGTGCCCGCGCCTGCTCCTTCTCCGGCGCCCGTGACTGCTCCTGCACCGGCTGCTTCGGCCCCGGTGGCCGCCTCGGTCCCGACGCCGGCCGCGCCGGAGCCCGTCGAGCCTCCCGCGAAGGCCGCGAAGGCCGCGAAGACCGCGGAGCCGACTCCGGCCCCGGCAGCTCCCGAGCCGGTGGCCGCGCCCGCGGCTCCCGCTGCGCCCGCGACCGTCGGCGCCGTCAGCACCCAGCAGGTCAAGGACTCCTGGCCGCAGATCCTCGACGCCGTGCAGCGCGCCAAGCGCAGCGCGTGGATGGTCGTGTTCACCGCACAGGTCCGCGCGCTGAACGACGACGTGCTGACGCTGTCGTTCCCGAGCGACAACGACGTGCAGAGCTTCCGCCAGCCGCAGGCGCAGGGCGGTCAGGGCGTGAGCGAGTACCTGCGCCAGGCGATCATCGACATCCTGGGCATCCGGGTCAAGTTCATCGCGCGCGCCGACGGCTCTCCTGCGGGTGGAGCGTCTCCGCGCCCGTCCGCGGGAGCGCCCTCCGCCCCCGAGGCGCCGACCTGGCCCGGAGCCGATGGGGACGGGTCCGCGACTGCCGCCCCTGCGCGCCCCGCTTCGTCGAAGGCGCCAGGCGCCCCGGCGTCGTCGGCTGCGCCCGCGTCGTCCACCGCTTCGGGTCCGGCGGCCTCCGTCACAGAGTGGGCGACGGTCGCGATCCCGGCGTCCGCGGCCGCCGCCGTCGCCACACTGGAACGTCCGCAGGTCGCTCCCGTGCGCACCCCCGCGCCTGCTGCCGTTCCGTCCGCGGCTCCCGCGACCGACGAGGTGCCGCCGGACGACCTGGAGGCGCCGGAGGAGATCGAGCCTCCCTACGAGTCAGAGGTGCCGGAAGAGCCCGAAGGCGACTGGGCGGCAGCGCCGTCCGCCGCCGAGACCGCCGTGACCTCCACCGCCACCCAGCGCGACGCAGTGCGTCCCGCCCCGGAGCGCCAGGCCGCCGAGCGCCCCGCTCCCGGACAGTCGGCTCCCCAGCGCCCTGCGACCGACCGCCCCGCCGCCACCCGTCCCGCCCCCGAGCGATCCGCCCCCGCCTCCGGCGCCCGCACGCCCACCTTCCAGGCCCCGCAGCGCTACGGCGAGGCGGTCGTCCGCGAGATCCTCGGCGCGCGCTTCCTGGAGGAGCAGCCCGCCCCTCCCATGAACGGCATGAGGTAACGCCGTGTACGAGGGCATCGTCCAGGAGCTGATCGACGAGCTGGGCCGGCTCCCCGGCATCGGGCCGAAGTCGGCGCAGCGCATCGCGTTCCACATCCTGCAGACCGAGAGCTTCGACGTCACCCGGCTTGCCGAGGTGCTGCTCGAGGTGCGCGACAAGGTGCGCTTCTGCGAGATCTGCGGCAACGTCTCCGAGCAGCCGACCTGCACGATCTGCCGCGACCCGCGCCGCTCGCCCGACACGATCTGCGTGGTCGAGGAGGCCAAGGACGTCGTCGCCATCGAGCGCACGCGCGAGTTCCGCGGCCTGTACCACGTGCTCGGCGGCGCGATCAGCCCGATCGACGGCGTCGGCCCCGACGACCTCCGCATCCGGCAGCTCATGCAGCGCCTCGCCGACGGCACGGTGCAGGAGGTCATCATCGCGACCGACCCCAACCTGGAGGGGGAGGCCACGGCCACCTACCTCAGCCGCCTGCTGACCACGCTCGAGATCCGGGTCACCCGGCTCGCCTCCGGCCTCCCCGTCGGCGGCGACCTCGAGTACGCCGACGAGGTCACCCTCGGCCGCGCCTTCGAGGGCCGCCGCCAGGTCTCCTGACCCCCATCCCCACACCCCACCCCCATCCGCCGAGGGGCACGTCGTTGTCACTTCTGGGCGTGAAAAGCGACAACAACGTGCCCCTCGACGGTCGCCTGGGCGTTCCGTCACATGGCCGGGCGGGCATATCCCCGGCCGGTAGAATGGTCACTCCCGTGAGTTCTGGAGTGCCTGTGGCCCTGATCGTTCAGAAATACGGCGGCTCGTCCGTCGCCGACGCCGAGAGCATCAAGCGCGTCGCCAAGCGCATCGTCGAGACGCGCAAGGCGGGCAACGAGGTCGTCGTGGCCGTCTCCGCCATGGGCGACACCACCGACGAGCTGGTCGACCTGGCCCACGAGGTCACACCGATCCCCGCGCCGCGCGAACTGGACATGCTGCTCACGGCGGGGGAGCGCATCTCGATGGCGCTGCTCGCGATGTCGATCAAGAGCATGGGCTACGACGCGCGCTCGTTCACGGGCAGCCAGGCCGGCATGATCACCGACGCCCAGCACGGCGCCGCCCGCATCGTGGACGTCACCCCCGGCCGCATCAAGGAGGCGCTGGACGAGGGCGCCATCGCCATCGTCGCCGGCTTCCAGGGCTTCAACCGCGACACCCGCGACATCACGACCCTCGGCCGCGGCGGCTCCGACACCACCGCCGTCGCCCTCGCCGCCGCGCTCGGCGCCGAAGTCTGCGAGATCTACACCGACGTCGACGGCGTGTTCACCTCCGACCCCCGCCAGGTCCCGCTCGCCCGCAAGATCGACCGCATCACCAGCGAGGAGATGCTCGAGCTCGCGGCCGCCGGCGCCAAGGTCCTGCACATCCGCGCGGTGGAGTACGCCCGCCGCCACAACGTGACCCTGCACGTGCGCTCCTCGTTCTCGAACCGGGTGGGCACGTACGTCCTCAACGAAGCAGCAGCGGCCGAGGCCGCGAAGAAGGATGGAATCGTGGAAGAGCCGATCATCTCCGGAGTCGCCACCGATCTGAGCGAGGCGAAGATCACCGTCGTCGGCGTGCCCGACGTCCCCGGCAAGGCGGCGCAGATCTTCAAGATCGTCGCGAAGGCCAACGCCAACGTCGACATGATCGTGCAGAACGTGTCCGCCGCGGCCACCAGCCTCACCGACATCTCGTTCACCCTCCCGAAGTCGGAGGGCCAGCGCGTCCTCACCGCCCTGAACAGCGAGCGCGACGAGGTCGGCTTCCAGGCCCTCCAGTACGACGACCAGATCGGCAAGCTCGCGCTGGTCGGCGCCGGGATGCGGACCAACTCCGGCGTCTCCGCGAAGCTGTTCGAGGCGCTCTACGTCGCCGGCATCAACATCGAGATGATCTCCACCAGCGAGATCCGCATCTCGGTCGTCACCCGCGCCGACACCGTGGCGGAGGCCGCCCGCGTCGTGCACACCGCCTTCGGGCTGGACGGCGACGAGAAGGCGATCGTTTACGCGGGCACCGGCCGCTGAGCCGCTCCGGCCGCCAGCGGGAATGGCCGCCGCCGCCATCCCGTTCCATTCTTCAGACCACGACACCGAAGGACACACCATGAGCGAGACCACTCCCGGCTTCGACATCGCCGTCGTCGGCGCCACCGGCCAGGTCGGCGCCGTGATGCGGCAGCTGCTGGAGGAGCGCGACTTCCCGGTGAAGAGCATCCGCTTCTTCGCGTCGTCTCGCTCGGCCGGCACGAAGCTGCCGTTCCGCGGCGAGGAGATCACGGTCGAGGACGTGGAGACCGCCGACGTCTCCGGCATCGACATCGCCTTGTTCTCGGCCGGCGCCACCGGCTCGAAGGCGCACGCGCCCCGGTTCGCCGAGGCCGGCGCCATCGTCATCGACAACTCCAGCGGCTGGCGGATGGACCCGGACGTGCCGCTCGTGGTCTCCGAGGTGAACCCCGAGGCCATCGACGACGCGCGCAAGGGCATCATCGCGAACCCCAACTGCACCACGATGGCCGCCATGCCCGTGCTGAAGGTCCTGCATGAGGAGGCCGGCCTCCAGCGCCTCATCGTGAGCACTTACCAGGCCGTGTCGGGCTCCGGCCTCGCCGGCGCCGAGGAGCTGGCCGGCCAGATCCGCACCGCGGTGGCCGACGAGAACCTGCTCCAGCTCGTGCACGACGGTTCGTCCGTCGCGATGCCCGAGCCGGTCAAGTACGTGCGCCCGATCGCGTTCGACGTCATCCCGCTCGCCGGCTCGATCGTCGAGGACGGCGCCAACGAGACCGATGAGGAGAAGAAGCTCCGCAACGAGAGCCGCAAGATCCTCGGCCTCCCCGAGCTGCTCGTGAGCGGCACCTGCGTGCGGGTGCCCGTGTTCACGGGCCACTCGCTGTCGATCAACGCCGAGTTCGCGTCGCCGATCAGCCCCGAGCGCGCGACCGAGTTGCTGTCCGACGCGCCCGGCGTGAAGCTCACCGACGTCCCCACCCCGCTGGAGGCCGCCGGCCAGGACCCGAGCTTCGTCGGCCGCATCCGCGCGGACGAGGGCGCCCCGGAGGGCCGCGGCCTCGCCCTGTTCATCAGCAACGACAACCTCCGCAAGGGCGCCGCTCTCAACGCGGTGCAGATCGCCGAACTCGTCGCCGCCCGCCTCGCCTCCCGCGTCGCCGGCTAATCCCTCCGCCGAGGGGCACGTTGTTGTCACTTTCGCGCCCCGAAAGTGACAACAACGTGCCCCTCGTTGGGTTAGGGCGCTGCGGATGTCTTGATGTCGAGACAGATAACTGTGCGACGGTGGGGTGCGAGCCCACTCACCGTAGGATTGTCTGGTGAGCACTGACCCCATCGACGTCGTCCTGATCGGCGGCGGCATCATGAGCGCGACGCTGGGCTCCATGATCCAGCGCGTCCAGCCCGACTGGACCATCCGCATCTACGAGTCCCTTGGCGAAGTCGCCCAGGAGAGCTCGAACCCGTGGAACAACGCAGGAACGGGCCACGCCGCCCTCTGCGAGCTGAACTACATGCCGGAGGCCGCCGACGGCAGCGTCGACCCCGCCAAGGCCATCAGCATCAACGAGCAGTTCCAGCTCAGCCGGCAGTACTGGGCCTCCCTGGTCGCCGCCGGCCACCTGCCCGCCCCGAACACGTTCATCAACGAGACGCCGCACATGACGTTCGTGCGCGGCCGCGACAACGTCCGCTACCTCCGCAAGCGCTACGAGGCGCTCAAGGACCAGCCGCTGTTCGAAGGCATGGAGTACTCGGAGGACCCGGCCACGATCGGCGAGTGGACCCCGCTGCTCACCAAGAAGCGCAACGCCAAGCAGCGCATCGCAGCCACCCGCCAGACCGCGGGCACCGACGTCGACTTCGGCGCGCTCACTCGCGCGCTCGTCGACGACCTGGTCGCGAACGGCGCCGAGCTCGCCCTCAACCACAAGGTGCTCAGCATCAAGCGCACCGCGGACGAGCTCTGGAAGATCAAGGTGCGGCACGAGGTTGGCCACACCCCGCACGAGGCGCTCGCGCGCTTCGTGTTCGTCGGCGCGGGCGGCGGCGCCCTGCACCTGCTGCAGAAGTCCGGCATCCCCGAGATCAAGGGCTTCGGCGGCTTCCCGATCTCCGGCCAGTTCCTCCGCACCTCCAACCCGAAGATCGTCGCGCAGCACCAGGCGAAGGTCTACGGCAAGGCCGCGGTCGGCGCTCCGCCGATGTCGGTCCCACACCTCGACACCCGCGTGGTGGACGGCGAGACCTCCCTGCTGTTCGGCCCGTACGCGGGCTTCAGCCCCAAGTTCCTGAAGAGCGGCAGCTGGTGGGACCTGCCCGGCTCGGTCCGCGCGGGCAACCTCGGCCCGATGCTCGCGGTCGCGCGCGACAACTTCAGCCTCATCAAGTACCTGGTGGGCGAGGTGCTCGCCAACCGCGCCAAGAAGATGAAGGCGCTGCAGGAGTTCATGCCCACCGCGAAGTCGGAGGACTGGGAGCTCATCACCGCCGGCCAGCGCGTGCAGGTGATGAAGAAGGACCCGAAGAAGGGCGGCGTGCTGCAGTTCGGCACCGAGGTGATCGCCTCCGCCGACGGCTCGATCGCCGGTCTGCTCGGTGCGTCCCCTGGCGCGTCGACGGCTGTGCCGATCATGGTCGACCTCCTGAAGCGCTGCTTCCCCGACCGCTACGAGGGCTGGCTGCCGACGCTGAAGCAGCTCATCCCGACGGTCGGCACCACGCTCAACGACCGCCCGAAGGAGGCCGAGCGCGTGCTCGCCGAGACCGCGGCGGTGCTCGACCTGGCGGAGAGCCCCGCCGGTCAGGTCGTCCGGGCCTGACCCCTGATCGTCCGCAGCCGATCCGTACCCTTCGGTACGGATCGGCTGGACAGTCGCGGGCGCGACCTGTTATCGTCGTCCTCGCTATGAAGTGATCACCTCCTCTCGTCCCGCGCCCGAGGCGCCGTCGATCGAGTGAGCGACCCCATAGGTCCTGCGCCGCCTGGTCATCCAGCACCGGGCGCTCCGGCGCACTCATCGCGGAAGTCCGCCCGGCGGGAGCCTGCTCCGTGATGGAGCGCCCGGAAGGTGGTCCACTTTGCCAACACTCACTCTCACTCCACTGCGCGCCGACGGTGTCTCCGTCAGCTACGGCGACCGGCGCGTGCTCTCGGATGTTTCCCTCACCGTGCCTCCCGGCGCCCGCCTCGGCCTGATCGGCGAGAACGGCGCGGGAAAGTCCACGCTGCTGCGTGTGCTCGCCGGCGCCGAGACCCCGGACTCCGGCGTCGTCCAGCGGCCGAAGCGGGTCGGCTTCCTCTGGCAGGAGGTCCGCTTCCGGCCCGACGAGACGCTCGCCACGCTGATCGAGGACGCCCTCACCGAGGTGCGCGCCATCGAGCGCGAGCTGGAGGCCGCGGCGGCGGCGCTCGCGGGGGACGACCCCGCTGCGCACACGCGGTACGACGCCGCCCTCGCGGCGGCCGAGCTCGCCGAGGTGTGGTCGATCGAGTCACGTCGCGACGCGCTCCTCGACGGTCTCGGGGTCGGCGCCATCCCGCTGGCCCGGCGACTGGACGAGGTCTCGGGAGGGCAACGCAGCCGGTTCGCGCTGGCCGCGCTGCTGCTCGGGCGGCCGGAGGCGCTGCTGCTCGACGAGCCGACGAACCACCTGGACGACGCGGCAGCGGCGTTCCTGGAGTCCCAGCTCCTCGGCTGGCACGGTCCGGTGCTCTTCGCGAGCCACGACCGCGCGTTCCTCGACTCGGCGGCCACCGGCCTCCTCGACCTGGACCCGACGCGCACCGGCACGACGGTGTTCGGCGGCGGCTACAGCGCGTACCTCGCCGAGAAGACGGCCGAGCGGCACCGCTGGGAGAAGCAGTACGCCGACGAGCAGGCCGAGCTCGCTGCGCTGAAGCACGCGGTCGACGTGACCGCGCGCTCCATCGCCTGGTCGGGCAAGGTCCGCGACAACGACAAGTTCGTGAAGTCGTACAAGGGCAACACCCTGGACCGCCAGATCAGCCGGCGCGTGCGCAACGCGGACGGGCGGCTGGAGGAGCTGACCAGCTCGCAGGTCCGCAAGCCGCCCAAACCGCTCGGCTTCTCCGGCATCCCCGCGGGGTTCCAGCCCGTCGGCGGGGAGGCCGGGTCGCTGCTGCAGGCGGACGACCTCCATGTTCCCGGCCGGCTGAGGCTCGACCGGTTCGCGGTGGAGGCGCAGTCGCGCGTGCTCGTGACCGGGGCCAACGGTGCCGGGAAGTCGACGCTGCTCTCGGTGCTCGCCGGGCGGATCGTGCCGCTCGTCGGGACGGTGCAGCGCCGGCGCGGCCTGCGAGTGGAGCTCCTGGAGCAGGACGTGCGTTTCGCGGATCCGACGCAGACTCCGCGGCGGATCTACGAGCTGGCGCTGGGGGAGCGGCGCGCGGAGGCCGTCCCGCTCTCGGGGCTCGGCCTGATCGCGCCGCGCGACCTCGACCGGGATGTCGGCGCGCTGTCCGTCGGGCAGCAGCGCCGACTGGCGCTGGCGCTGATCATGGCGCGGCCTCCGCACGTGTTCCTGCTGGACGAGCCGACCAACCACCTCTCGCTCACGCTGGCGACCGAGCTGGAGGCCGCCCTCGGCGGATACCCCGCCGCTGTCGTGGTGGCGAGCCACGACCGGTGGCTGCGCGAGCGCTGGACGGGGGAGGTGGTGTCGCTGCGGAGCGCCACGCTGCGCGACGCTTGACGAAGTTTCGAACATATGTTCGAATAGTCCCATGAGGTGGAGCGGGCAGGAGCTGGCGGTGGAGACGCCGTCGGCCCTGCCCGGTCTCGCCCGGCTGAACAACCTGGTGCGGTCG
This sequence comes from Leifsonia sp. NPDC056665, assembly GCF_042791795.1. Classification (NCBI taxonomy): domain Bacteria; kingdom Bacillati; phylum Actinomycetota; class Actinomycetes; order Micrococcales; family Microbacteriaceae; genus Leifsonia; species Leifsonia sp. NPDC056665. The sequence goes on along the minus strand of NZ_JBHTXK010000001.1, from coordinate 285,087 downwards.
GTGCGCACGCCGGAGTTCGCGGGCATCACGTTCCACGAGATCCTCGCCAAGTCGGCGCTCAACAAGATCCCGGGCGGGGGAGGGCCGATGCCCTTCGGGTGGACGATCAACCCGTACCGCGGCTGCTCGCACGCCTGCGTGTACTGCTTCGCGCGTCCCACACACAGCTATCTGGAGCTCGACCAGGGCAAGGACTTCGACCAGGAGATCATCGTCAAGGTCAACGTGGCCGACGTGCTGCGCACGGAGCTGACGAAGCCGAGCTGGGGCCACCACCCGGTGGCGCTCGGCACCAACACCGACCCGTACCAGCGGGCGGAGGGGCGCTATGCGCTCATGCCCGGCATCATCGACGCGCTGACCGACTCCGGCACGCCGTTCAGCATCCTCACCAAGGGGTCGCTGCTCCGGCGCGACCTCGACCGGCTGGCGGAGGCGGCGAAGCGGGTCCCCGTCGACCTCGCGATGTCGATCGCTGTCTACGACGACGAGCTCCAGCAGTCGGTCGAACCGGGAACGCCCACGACCAAGGCGCGGCTGGCGACCGTCACCGCCGTCCGCGAGCACGGCCTCGACTGCGGGGTGTTCCTGATGCCGATCCTGCCGTACCTCACGGACACGCGGGCGCATCTGGACGATGCGCTGCGCCAGGCGAAGGAGGCCGGAGCCACCAGTGTCCTTTACACCGCGCTGCACCTGAAGCCCGGGGTCAAGGAGTGGTACTACCTGTGGCTGGGGCGGGAACATCCGGAGCTGCTGCCCCAGTACCGCAGCATGTACGGCCGAGGCACGTACGCGCCCAAGGAGTACCGCACGTGGCTTGCGGCGCGGATCAAGCCGCTCATCCGAGCACACCGGCTCGAGCGCGGGCGGGAGGATCCGCTGACCGGGGGCGTGCGGTCGTCGGCGCTCGGGATGCTGCGCGACGGCGAAGGGGAGCGGCGCGTGGCGGATCGGGTGGCGCCCGAGGAGGTCGCGCCCGAGTCGGCGCTGGTGACGCTCGGGGTGCAGCCGACGTTGTTCTGAGGGGTCACGCACTCCCACGGGGTACAACACGCCGATCCGCCCGGGGTACACAGCGGGCAGGGTTGCTGCCATAATCCCCACTGGGAGGCCGCCGACGCGCGATTTCCCACCGACGCCTCCACCGTCGGTCCCTCTCGCGCCGAAGGAGTCCGGTGTCGCTCGGCCTTCCCAGCCACCTCTCCAGGCAGGCGAACTCCCGCGCGCTGGCCACGGCGGCGCGCTGGGCCGCGCTGGTCTGCCTGGTGATGGCCGCGATCAACGTCGCCGTGTCGACGGTCGGCGGGACCACCGGCGCCGCCTCCTGGATCAGCACCCTCGTGCTGCTGCCGATGATCGCGCTGCTCCTCCTGCTGTCGCGCGGCCGGACCGTCCTGCTCACCCTCGTCTACCTGCTCGTCGGCGCGGTCTGCACCTACTTCTACGTCTACCTGATCTTCGACAGCACCCCGGCGTATCAGGACACCAACCTGCTCGTCGTCGCACTCCCCGTCGTCGCGATGACCCTGGTCGGCGGGACCGGCACCGGCTCGCTCATCGGCGTGCTGTGGGCCACTCTCGGGTTCGCGCTCGCGGAGACCGCCGTGTTCCTCGGGGCGACAGCGGCCGGGCGGGTCTTCCGGCCAGACGCTATCTCGCTGAGCGCCTACCTGCTGCTGGTCGGCGTGCTCGCCTTCGACGGGCTCACCCGCGGCTCGCGCTCGCGGACGCAGGGCGCCATCCACCGCGCCGTCCGCGACGCGCGGCTCGTCGACCTGCGGCGCGAGCTGCTCGCGGAGTCCACGGCCGACCTCCACGACACTGTGCTCAGCGAGCTCGTCGCCGTCGCCGCCGCGGAGCCGGGGGAGCTGCCCGCGCGGCTCCGGCAGCGCATCGAGTCCGACCTCCACCGGCTCGGCGGCGCCGGGATGCCCGCCGACGACCAGACGCCCACCGATGAGGACCCCTGGTACGACAGCGAACTGCGCCGGGCCATTGAGGACGCGCGCGACGAGGGCATCGCCATCGACGTCTCCGGAGAGCGGGAGGCCGTCGCGCTCCTGACCGTCGACGCCCGCCGTGCGGTGGGCCTCGCCGTCCGCCAGTGCCTGGTCAACGTGCTGAGGCACTCCGGCAGCGCGACCGCCGAGGTCGCGTTCTCCTGCGGCGACGCCTCCGTCTCGGTCATGGTCGTCGACGGCGGTCGCGGCTTCGCGGCGGCCGGCGTCCAGGGCGGCGACCGGCTGGGCCTGCGCCAGTCGGTGCACGACCGGATCAGCAAGGTCGGCGGCTCGGTCACCGTCTACTCCGCCGAGGACGTCGGGACGACCGTGATCATGACGCTCCCGGTCTCGGAGGCGGCATGAACCAGGTGCTGTCCGAGACCATCGTCCACTACCGGTCGCTGCCCGTCGAGCGCACGCCGCAACGCCTGGACCCGCTCGGCGTGCAGTCCGCCTGGCTCCTCGTCCCGCTGCTCGGCGCCGTCGCGGTCGCCTACGCGGTGTTCTCCACATTCCTTCACCACGCCCAGTTCCGCAGTCCCGCCCTCGCGGTCTGGGCCATCGCCGTGCTGCTCCTGGCCGTCGTCGTCGCGACGATCCGCACGCACCCCGGCCTCGCGCCGGTGGGGCTGTGGTCGCACCTGGCGATCATCGGCGTCGCCGTCGCCGCAGCCTGTCTCTTCGCCGCGTCGGTCTGGGGCCACAACCAGCGCATCCAGGACGACTGGGGTCAGATCGCTGTCGCCCTCCTGCTGACGGCGATGCCGCTGTACCGTCCCGTCGGCGAAGTGCTCACCGTCGCCGCCGTCGCCGCCCTCGTGCTCGGCGCGCTCGCCGCCGCGCAGGGGAGGTCGCTGCTCATCACGAACCACCCGCTCGTCTACGCGACCGTCGCCGCGACGCCGGTGCTCGCCCTGGCGTTCGGCGGCGCGGGCTACGCGTGGACGATGACCGGCGAGACGCTCCGCTGGCGGGAGGTCGCCAGGGCGGGTCAGCTCCGCCTCGAGGCGGAGCTGCGGCAGGTCGCCGCGCGGATGGTCGCGCAGGAGCGCGCGACGGCGCTGAACGCCGAGGCTGTCCCGTTCCTGACCGCACTGGCCGCCCGCGGTGTCATCACCGAGGAGGACAGGCAGCTCGCGCGCAGCATCGCTGAGCGGCTCCGCGCGTCAGCCGTGGAGGCCGTCGACCGCAGCTGGCTGGCCGAGACCGTCGCGCTCGCCCTCTCCCGGCGAGGCGCGGGCGCAGAGGCGGACCGCCGCTCCCGCGTGCACGACCCCGACCGGCTCGAACAGGTGCTGAGCGAGGAGCAGCGCGCGGTCGTCGGCGCGCTCATCGGGACCGTCGCCGACCTCCCAGGACTCGACGCCGACAGCCTGGCCGTGACGGTGGAGCAGCCAGGCGCCCCGGTCTTCCTCCTCACCGCCCAGGTCGCCGAGCCGCGGCGCCTGCTCCGCTCCGCCCTCGTCCCATACCTCAGCGCGCTGCAGTCGGTGTCGATGGTGGCGTCCATGCGCGTTCGCGCAGGCGGGCTCACCGTCCGCTTCGCCTATCCTGAGAGGCGAGCACCATGAGCACCAGCACAGCACATCCCGGATCCGCGGCGACCCCGATCCGGCTCGCCATCCTCGACGACCACGAGATCCTCCTCGACAGCCTCGCCGCCTGGATCGACCGGAACGCCCCCGACTTCGACCTGGTCGTGCGCGCGGGGAGCTGGCTGGAGCTCGTCCACAGCGACGCGTTCCCGACCGATCTGGTCATCATGGACCTCCAGCTCCGCGAGTCCGTGTCGATCGGCGCGCGCGTGCGCACCTGCCGGGCGGCCGGCGCGAAGGTGGTCGTTTTGAGCGCCGTCGACACGCAGGAGGACCGCGACGCCGCGCTCGCCGCAGGCGCGGTCGCCTACGTCACGAAGACGCAGCCGATGGCCGAGCTCATCGGCGCAGCTCTCTCCGCGATGGGCCGCGACAGCGCGTCGGGGCGGCAGGAGCCCGCGCCCGCCTGGCGTCCGCGCCCGACGGTCCCTGAGGCCTCCCGCCCCAAGCTCAGCGACGGCGAGCGGCAGGCGCTCGTGCTCTACGCCGACGGCCGCACGACCTCCGAGGTGGCCCGCGCGATGAACGTGCAGTACGAGACGGCCAAGACGTACTTGCGCCGCGTCCGCGAGAAGTACGGCAAGGTCGGGAGGCCCACGAGCTCGCGCGCGGACCTCATCCGCCGCGCCGCGGAGGACGGCTACCTCACCTGAGGCTCCGGCGCCCGCATAGGATTGCTCCGTGGCAAAACTGTATTTCCGCTACGGCGCGATGAACAGCGGCAAGAGCACCGCGATGCTGCAGGCGGCGTACAACTACGAGGAGCGCGGGCACAGGGTGCTGCTAGCCAAGCCGGCGATCGACACCAAGGGCGACATGGGCATCCTGTCGCGGCTCGGGGTGACCAGGCAGGTGGACTACCTGATCGCGCCGGAGACCGACGCGTACGGACGCTTCCAGCAGCACCGCGAGCGCACGCTCAAGCGCTTCGGCCGCGACGTCAGCGCGCTCCTGGTCGACGAGGCGCAGTTCCTCACCGAGGCGCAGATCGACGACCTGCTCCGGATCGCGCTGCTGGACGACGTGCCGGTGCTCGCCTACGGCATCCGCACCGACTTCCAGACGGTCGCATTCCCCGGCAGCAGGCGCCTCCTGGAGGTCGCCCACAGCCTCGAGGAGCTGAAGACCATCTGCCGCTGCGGCCGCAAGGCGATCTTCAACGCCCGCAAGATCGACGGCGTCTTCGTCTTCGACGGCGACCAGGTCGCCATCGACGGCGCCTCGGTCAGCTACGAGGCGCTGTGCGGCAACTGCTACCTCGACGAGAGCCAGGGCGTGCTGAACAACGGCCGCCGGCACTGGCCCGCCTCCACACCGACCGCCTACGACACCGAACCGGACCCGGACTTCACCTGATGCGCATCTCCGTCATCGGCGTCGGCTACCTCGGAGCCGTCCACGCCGCAGCCATGGCCGACCTCGGCCACACCGTCGTCGGCGTCGACGTGGACGAGGCGAAGATCGCCGCCCTCTCCGAAGCGCGCGCGCCGTTCTTCGAGCCGGGCCTTCCGGACGTCCTCGCCTCCGCCACCGCGAGCGGGCGGCTGCGGTTCACCACCGACTTCGCCGCCATCGCCGACTCCGACGTGCACTTCGTCGCCGTCGGCACGCCGCAGTCCGCGGAGGGCGACGCCGCCGACCTCCGATTCGTGGACGCCGCCTTCGACTCCCTCCTGGAGCACGTCTCGCCCGGCGACGTGATCGTCGGCAAGAGCACCGTCCCGGTCGGCACGGCCTCCCGGCTCGCGGAGCTCGTCGCCGAGCGCGTGCCCGGCGCGACGCTCGCCTGGAACCCGGAGTTCCTCCGCGAGGGCTTCGCCGTCAAGGACACCGTGAGTCCCGACCGGCTCGTCTACGGCGTGCCGGAGGGCGAGCAGGGCGCGCGGGCCGCACGGATCCTCGACGAGGTGTACGCGGCAGCGGTGGCGAACGGCACGCCGGTCATCGTCACCGACTACGCGACGGCGGAGTTGGTGAAGGTCGCGGCGAACGCGTTCCTGGCCACGAAGATCTCGTTCATCAACGCGATGGCCGAGATCGCGGAGGCCACCGGCGCCGATGTGACGCAGCTCGCGGACGCGATCGGTCACGATGCGAGGATCGGGCGGCGCTTCCTCAACGCGGGCGTCGGCTTCGGCGGCGGCTGCCTGCCGAAGGACATCCGTGCGTTCAGCGCCCGCGCCCGGGAGCTCGGCCGCGGCGACTCGGTCAAGTTCCTGGACGAGGTGGACAAGATCAACCTGCGCCGCCGCGAACGCGTTGTCGAGCTGGTGCGCGAGGAGACCGGCGCCCTCGACGGCGTTCGCGTCGCCGTGCTGGGCCTGGCCTTCAAGCCGCACTCGGACGACATCCGCGACTCGCCGGCCCTGGACATCGCCGTGCGGCTCGCCGAGGGCGGCGCGATCGTCACGGCGACCGATCCGGAGGCCAACGCGAACGCACGCCGCCGCGCTCCGCAGCTCACCTACGTGGGGTCGGCGGCCGAGGCCGCAGCGGATGCGGACATCGTCGTGCTGATCACCGAGTGGCCGGAGTTCACCGGGATCGACCCGGAGGAGCTGGGCGCGCTGGTCTCGCATCGCCGGGTCATCGACGGCCGCAACGCGCTCGACGCGGAGCGGTGGCGCGCTGCCGGCTGGCAGTTCCGCGGACTCGGACGCTGACACCGCCGACGTGCCCCCATTTGGGGTACGAAAGGGGCTGCTGAATAAACTGAGGATTTGTTACCTTTATCCTCATGGCGACTGGTCTCTCGCACCAAGACGCGCCGCCGCGACCCGCGGCCCCGCCGTTCGAGGCGCGCCGCCGCCGCCGGAGCCGCCGCGGTCGCAGCCTCATCCTCGCCCTGATCGTCGTCGCCGGCCTGGTCCTCCTCGCCATCGCGTGGATCGGCCTGAGGGGATTCCTGGCCCAGCAGGAGCTCAATGCCGCCGTGCCGGACGTGAAGGCCGTCCGTGCCGCCGTCGCGGAGAGCGACACCGCCGGGGCCGCGTCGGCCGCCGCCGAGCTGCAGAAGCACGCGCACGCCGCGGTGTCGCTCACCAGCGACCCCGTCTGGCAGCTCGCGGAGGGCATCCCGTGGGTGGGCGCGAACCTGTCGGCGGTGAGCACCATCTCCCGGGCCACCGACGCCGTGGCGTCCGAGGTCATCAAGCCCCTCGTCTCGATCGCGGGCTCGGTGGACCCGCGCACACTGCACCTGTCGAACGGCAAGCTGGACCTCGCGCCCATCGTGGCCGCCCAGCCCGTGATGGCCAAGGCGCAGACGGCCTTCGACACGGCCAGGAGCGACATCGGGTCGATCGACCGGAGCAGTGTGATCAGCCCGATCGGGTCGGCCGTCACCAAGATGCGCACCCTGATGGCGGAGGTCGCCCCCGACCTGCAGGCCGTCGACAACACCGTCCGGCTCCTGCCGGGGATGCTCGGAGCGGACGGCCCCCGGTCGTACCTGATCGTCGCGCAGAACCCCGCCGAGCTCCGTGCCACCGGCGGTCTCATCGGCTCGATCGCGCTCGTCAACGCGGACAAGGGCGCTGCGGCGCTGTCCACCGAGGTGGCCGGGACCTCCATCGGGCCGTGGCCGACGCCCGTCTTCGATGTGCCGGAAGCGACCTCCGGCCTCTACGGCCCGCTGGTCGGCCGGTACCTCCAGGACGTCAACTTCACCCCCGACTTCCCGCTCGCGGCGCGGACGGCCGCAGCGATGTGGGTGAAAACGCACGGCGGAGTGGTCGACGGCGTCATCACCGTCGACCCGGTCGTCCTGAGCGCGATGCTGAAGGCGACCGGGCCCGTCGCGCTGCCCTCCGGCGACGTGCTGACCTCCGCCAACGCCGTGCCGCTCCTCCTCAGCGGCATCTACGCGCGCTATCCCGACGCTCCGCAGAAGCAGGACGCCTTCTTCAGCAAGGCGGCGACGGCCGTGTTCGACCGCGTCATGAGCGGGGTCGACGGCGCGGCGCTGGTGAAGGCGCTCGCGGCCTCCGGGACCTCGCAGCGCATCCAGATCTGGAGCTCGCACCCGTCGGAGCAGTCGATCCTGCAGACCACGACGCTCGCCGGCGCCCTGCCGGTGTCGACGCCGGAGACCGCCGCCCTCGGCGTCTACTTCAACGACGCCACCGGCTCGAAGATGGACTACTACCTCCGTACGTCGGTGGGCGCGGGCGCCGCGGTGTGCCGTGCCGACGGGAAGGTGACCTCGATGCTGGAGGTCACCCTCACCAACAGCGCGCCGGCGAACGCCGCGACCGCTCTTCCGGCCTATGTCACGGGAGCCGGGTCCTATGGCGTCCCGCCCGGCGAGATCAAGACGCGGATCGCCTTCTACGGGCCCGATCAGGGGCTCCTCGCAGAGGTGAAGAGCAAGGGCGTGGACATTCCGTCCGTCGCGGGCACGGACAGCGGGCGCCCGGTCGCGGTCGTGGAGGTGCTGCTCGCGCCTGGCCAGTCGAAGACGGTCGACGTGCAGTTCCTCGGCACCGCGCAGTGGGCTCCCGGCTATACGGTCGACGTCACCCCGACGCTGAAGGGGGACGGCTCGACCCCCGATGTGGGGGCACGGCCCGCGGTCGCAAGGATTGCCGTGCCATGTTCCTCCGTCGTAAAGTGAGCATTAATCATTAATGCCCGACGCACTCGCCGGGCGAGGGGAAGGCGTACCCGAATGTTGAAGAAGATCCTGGCGGCGGCAGCCGTCACCGCGGCGCTGCTCCTCGCGGCGCCCGCGGCCGCGAATGCCGTGTCGTACCCGAGCGGCGCACCCTGCACGTTCGACGTGAGCGTCACCCAGGCCGGACACACCGCGACCCTCACGTGCATCCCGGGCACCTGGGCGGACGGGGAGAGCATCACCTGGGTCGGCAGCGGCTCGAACGGCTCCGGCATCGTCATGGCGAGCTCGGTGACGTTCAGCAAGCACTCCAACTCGGACGGCAGCGACGTGCTCCACGTCACTCTCCCCTCCGACGCGACGGGCGTGTACACGATCACCGGCACCGGCGCCACGAGCGGCCACGTCTGCTCCGCGTCGCTCACGGTGACGCCGGCCGACGCGACCTCCTCGACCATCAACGATCCGGGCAGCTCGGGCCTCGCCGACACCGGCTCCGTGATCGCCGAGTGGTCGATCTGGGTCGGCGGCGGCCTCCTGGTCATCGGCCTGGTGAGCGTCGCAGTCGCGGCGTGGATGCGGAAGGTGCGATCGTCCTGACCTGACCGGGCCCGTCCGTGACGGGCCCGCCGGAATGGCGGGAGGGCGGCAGCGGTTGCCCTCCCTGTGACCTCCACCAGCATCCCCCTCAACGTCCTCGACCTCGCCAGCAGGCCCGCCGGCGGCAGCAACGCCGACGCAGTAGCCGGGACGGTCCGCCTCGCACAGCAGGCGGAGCGTCTCGGCTATCGGCGTTTCTGGGTGGCGGAGCACCACGGGATGCCGGCGATCGCCTCAAGCGCGCCGGCCGTCCTGATCGCGGGCGTCGCAGCGGCCACCGAGCGCATCCGGGTCGGCTCGGGCGGAGTGATGCTCCCCAATCACGCCCCGCTCGTCGTCGCGGAGCAGTTCGGCACCCTCCGCGCGCTGTACGGCGACCGCATCGACCTCGGCATCGGCCGCGCGCCCGGCACCGACGGCGCGACCGCGATGGCCCTGCGCCGCAGCACGGAAGGCCTCGGGGTGGACGACTTCCCCCAGCAGCTCCTCGACCTGTTCGGCTTCTTCTACGGCGGCATGAGCGACGCGAACCCGCTGCACGGCATCACCGCTGTGCCGGGCCTCGGCGACGCCCCGCAGGTCTGGCTGCTCGGCTCCAGCGGCTACAGCGCCCAGGTCGCAGCGGCCCTCGGCCTCCCGTTCGCGTTCGCCCACCACTTCGCGGGAGAGAACACGGAGGCCGCCTTGGACCTCTACCGCTCGCGCTTCGAGCCGGGGGAGCAGCTCGCCGAGCCGCACGCCATGATCGCCGTGAACGTGGTGTCGGACGACGACCCGGAGCAGGTGCGAGCGCTGTCCCTGCCCGGCCAGCTCTCGTTCCTGCGGATGCGCCGCGGCCTCAAGCCGCAGCCGGTGAGCGTCGAGGAGGCTCTCGCCTACGAGTTCAGTCCCGCCGAGGAGGAGTTCATCGCCGCCCGCAACGCCCGCCAGGCGATCGGGACTCCGGACCACGTGAAGGTACGCCTCGACGCGCTGGTCGCCTCGACCGGGGCTGACGAGCTGATGGTCTCCTCGGGAGCAGCGACGGTGGAGGGCCGCATCCGCTCCCTGGAGATCGTGGCGGGGCTGTACCCGGCCGCGTGACGGCCTCCATGACCGCCTCCATGGCGGACCGTGACGGACCATGACGGCCCGAGGGGCGCTCTGGAAGGGCCGGGGGTAGCGTTGGGCCCGTTCCTGACCTACACAGCCCCGACCGACAGAGCCCCGACCCACACGGTCCCGACCCCACCCAGCGAAGGCGGTACCCCAATGGCACGCACACCCCACGTCGTCGGCGTGAGCGGCAGCCCCACCGCGCCCTCCCGCACGACGGTCCTCGTGGACGAGGTCACACGCTCGTTCGCGGAGGCGACCGGCGGGACCGCCACGACCATCGAGCTGGCGCCCCTGCTCGGCGAGCTGGGCGCCGCCCCGTTCCGCAGCGGCCTGAGCCCGCGGGTTCAGGAGGCGCTGCAGACGGTGGAGGCCGCCGACGTCATCGTGGTGGGCTCACCGGCCTACCGTGCCACCTACACGGGCCTCTTCAAGCTCTTCTTCGACCACATCGGCCAGTACGCGCTGGTCGACAAGCCGATCGTCCTCACCGCGACCGGCGGCAGCGACCGCCACGCCCTGCTGGTGGAGCACCAGATGCGCCCGCTGTTCGGCTTCTTCCAGTCGCTGACGCTGCCGCTGGGCATCTACGCGAGCGAGTCCGACTTCACGGACTACACGATCTCCTCCGAGGATCTCCGCGGACGCATCAACACGACGGTGTCGCGCACGCTGCCCCTGATCCGCTCGCACATCGACCCGGAGTCGCTGTACGCGACGGTGGATTTCGCGCGGCCTGACGCGTTTTGACCTACGGACGACAAGAGCCGGTTCGAATCATCGAACCGGCTCTTGTTTTGGGTCGGGGTGACAGGATTTGAACCTGCGGCCTCTTCGTCCCGAACGAAGCGCGCTACCAAGCTGCGCCACACCCCGGTGGCCCGAAGGCCTCATCTAGGATACACGAGCGCGGGGGGTGCGAATGACCACGAGGCTCACTCCGACGCCGTCAGTGTGACCAGCGTCGCCTCCGGCCGGCATGCGAAGCGCACCGGCGCGTAGATCGACGTCCCGAGCCCCGCCGACACGTTGAGGTAGGCCGCCCGGAACGCGTGCCGCCAGATGCTCAGCCCCTTGACCTGGGAACGCGGGATGTCGCAGTTCGTGACGAGCGCGCCGAAGCCGGGGACGCACACCTGACCGCCGTGCGTGTGGCCCGCGAAGATCATCGAGGCGCCGTACGTGACGAACGCGTCGAGCACCCGCCGGTACGGGGCGTGCACCACCCCGAGCGTGACCGTGGGGCGCTCCGTGCGCGGCTCGTCCGCCGGCCACATGGCGTCGTCGGAGTACGGGTCGTCCTCGCGCAGCTCGTCCAGGGCGCCGGGGATGGCCTCCACGCGGTCGGCCTGGATGTGCGGGTCGTTGACGCCGAAGAACTCGAGGTGCGTCCCGCGGATGTCGAGGGCGCCGGCGGCGTTGTTGAGGTTCAGCCAGCCGAGGCTCCGGAAGTACTCGGTGAGCGCCTTGTCGTCGAGGCGGGGAGCCGTCGACGAGTGCCGCTTCGACGGGCCCAGGAAGTACTTGAACGGGTTCTTGAGCTGCGGGCCGTAGTAGTCGTTCGAGCCGTGAACGAAGACGCCGGGGATGCCGTGGAACGCGTCGAACGCGGCGCGGATGCCCTCCAGGCCGTTCTCGTGGCTCAGGTTGTCGCCCGTGTCCACGATGAGGTCCGGCTGGAATCGCGCGAGCCGGCGCAGCCACTCCTGCTTGTCGGTCTGCCACGGCGCCATGTGCAGGTCGGACAGGTGCAGCACCCGGATCGGCTCGGCGCCCGCCGGCAGCACCGGGACGCTCACCTCGCGCAGCGTGAACGCGCGACGCTCCACAAGCGAGCCGTACGCGAACGCGGCTGCGCCCGCGCCGGCGAGCACCGCGAGTGCGGTGCCCACCGGCCGGAAGCGTGAAGCGCCGGGCACTAGCCGCCCGCTCCCGGTCCGGGAGTGGGGGTGCTCTTCTGCAGCGTGAGGGTGACCTGGGTGCCGGCCTTCGCGGCCGTTCCCGCACCGGGGTCCATCGCCTGGACGACGTCGTCGGGGGAGGCCCCGCCGCCGACCTTCGCGACGAAACCGGCCGCCGCCAGGGCCGCCTGCGCCGCCGACAGCTTCTGACCGATGACGTTCGGGATGGCGACGAGCGACCCGTTGCTGGTGTAGATCGTGATGACGGTTCCCTTGCCGACCTGGGAGCCCGCGGGCGGGTTGGTCGACGCGACCGTCCCTGCAGGTGCGGCGGAATCCTGCGGGCCGCCGTCCGCGCTATCCAGGCCAAGGCCGGTCAGGATGGTCTTCGCCTCGTCGGGCGACTTGCCGGTGAGGTCGGGGACTGCGACCTGGACGCCCTGCACGAGCTTGCTCGGCGGCGCCTTGAACGGGTCGCCGCCGTACTTGCCCACCGCGGCCGACATCATCAGCTTCATCACGGTCGAACGCAGTTCTGCGGGAGTCTTCCCGTGGGTCGGACGCGTGGCTCGCATGTCCTGGTGACCGGTGACGTTGCCAACCCAGTAGGCGCCTGCGACCTTGGTGGTGGCTGCGACAAGCCAGAGCTGCTCGTTGTTCTCCGTCGTACCGGTCTTGCCGAGCATGTCCTTACCGGTGACGTTCATTCCGCTCGCGGTGCCGCCGCCCTGAAGCGGTCCCTGGAGGCCCTTCGCCATCGCGTTGGCGATAGCCGGGTCGATCGACTGCGTGCACTTGCTCGCCGGCGCCGCGATCTCCTTGCCGTCGCCGCTCACGATCTTGTCGATCGCGATCGGTGTGCAGGTCATCCCGTTGTTCGCGATTCCGGCGAACGCCGTGGCCATCGTCAGCGGCGCGATGTTGTTGGTGCCGAGCACCGACGCGGGCGTGGTGCCCAGCGGTGTGCCGGTCGCGGTGTGGACGCCGAAGGCCTCCGCTTCATTTCGGATCTGGCAGAGGTCGAGCTGAGACGCCATCGCGATGAACGCCGTGTTGATGGAGTTCGTCGTCGCGTTCTGGACGGTGCGGATACCCTCCTCGCCCTGGGAGTCATTGGTCGGACGGTAGGTGCCGGTCCAGTCACCGTCGCACGTGTCCTTGAACTTCGTGTAGGTGCGGATGTTCGCGTTCACGGTCTCGTTGAGCGAGTGCCCCTGCTTGAGCCACTCGGCGAGCGTGAACACCTTGTAAGTCGATCCCACCTGGAATCCGCCCGAGCCGCCATAGGCGTAGTCGGTGGCGTAGTTGATGCTGGTGTACTGCGCGCCGGAGTTGAGGACCTCCGGGTCCTGGCTGTACTGCTTGTTCTGCGCCATGTAGAGCACGCGGCCGGTGCCCGGCTGGACGCCGACCAGCACGCCGCCGATGTCGACCTTGTAGACCTGCGGCACGTACGACGCGAGCGTGTCCTCCGCGACCTTCTGCAGGTCCATGTCGAGCGACGTGTAGATCTTGTAGCCGCCGCGGTTGAAGTTCGCCGTGCGGGTGTCCAGGTCCTTGCCGAACGACGGGTCGTTGAGGATGATCCTCTGCACGTAGTCGCAGAAGTACGCCGCCCCTCCCGCGGTCTGGCAGCCGCGCGCCGAGGGCGTGATCACCGGCTGGATCGGGGTCTTGAGCGCGACGTCGTACTGCGCCTTGGTCAGCTTCTTGTACTCGTACATCTTGCCGAGGATGTAGTCGCGACGCTCTTTGTTCTTGGCGTAGCCGTCCTTGGCGCCGTTCGTCTCGGAGTCGGGGTTGTCGATCTTCAGGCCGGTCGGCTCGTTGACGATCGCGACCAGGCTCGCGGCCTGCGCGGGGGTCAGCGCGGCGGCCGTGGTGTTGTAGTAGTAGCGGGCCGCGGCCTCGATGCCGTAGACCGAGCCGCCGAAGCCGGCGATGTTGAGGTAGCCCTCGAGGATCTGGTCCTTGGTATACTTCTTCTCCAGGCCGATCGCGAACTTCATCTCCTTGACCTTGCGGTCGGGGGTGACGCCCGTCGAGTCGTCGACGCAGGACTGGTACGCCTTCTTCTCCGCGTCGGTCTTGACCGGGAGGGCCTCGCACTTCTGCAGCAGCACGTTCTTGACGTACTGCTGGGTGATCGAGGAGCCGCCCTGCACTCCGCCGCCGGAGACCGTCGACAGCACACCGCGCATGGTGCCCTGGATGTCGACGCCGCCGTGGCTGTAGAACCGCGGGTCCTCACCGGCGATGGCGGCGTCCTTGACCGCCTGCGACATCTGGTCGAAGCCGACCGGCAGGCGGTTCTGGGAGTAGAAGGTCGCGAGTGCGACGTCGGAGCCGTCCGACGCCTTTGCGTAAATCGTGGTCGGCTGGGCGAGCTGACCGATCTGGAGGTACTCGGGAAGACTCTCGAACACACCGATACCGTTGTTGGCGGCCATGCCGGTCACGGCGATGGCGGGGGTGACGGCAGCGGTGACCAGAAGACCGGCCACGGCACTCATGCCGACGAACGCGCCGACTGCTCCGAGCACACCTCTAGCCTGTGGTTTTTGCGCAGACATAGGATCAGAGTAGGCGATGAAGCTGATAAACCCCCCGAATGAAAAGAGCACCATGCTGCGCTGGGAATACCTTACGACTCCTCTCATGATCCATAACACGGCCGCCATCCTCAACAACTGGGGTTCGGAGGGGTGGGAGTTGGTGCAGGTGGTGACCGGCCCCGAGGGTGGTCTGGTCGCCTACCTCAAGCGTCCAGTGCCGGCCGAGGACGCCGCCTGATGGGCGCCGTCGAGGCACGCCTGGCCGAGCTCGGGATCGACCTCCCGGACGTCGTGCCGCCCGTCGCCGCCTACACGCCGGCCGTCGTCGACGCCGGCCACGTCTACACCTCGGGTCAGCTCCCGATGGTCTCCGGCGCCCTCCCGGCGACCGGCAAGGTCGGCGACGGCCACGGCCTCGTCCCGGCCGACGACGCCAAGGAGTACGCCCGCATCTGCGCGCTCAACGCGCTCGCCGCGGTCAAGAGCGTCATCGGCTCGCTCGACCGCGTGACCCGGGTCGTGAAGGTCGTGGGCTTCGTCGCCTCCGACCCGTCGTTCACCGGCCAGCCCGGCGTGATCAACGGCGCGTCCGAGGTGCTCGGCGAGATCTTCGGCGACGCCGGCGTCCACGCCCGCTCCGCGGTCGGCGTCGCGGTCCTGCCGCTCGACGCGCCCGTCGAGGTCGAGATCATCGTCGCGTTCGAGTAGAAGCCGCGCAAACGGGAACCGCCGCGGATCGCACTGGTCCGCGGCGGTTCTTCGTGTCTGGTTCTGAGGCGGCGGCTCCTAGGTGAGCTTCGCCTGGATGGAGCTCATCACGGCCGTGTCGGCGAGCGTGGTCGTGTCGCCGACCTCCCGGCCCTCCGCGACGTCCTTCAGCAGGCGGCGCATGATCTTTCCGGAGCGGGTCTTGGGCAGCTCCGTCACGATGAAGATGTCGCGCGGGCGGGCGATCGCGCCGATCTGCTCGGAGACGTGCTTGCGCAGCTCCGCCGCGACGTCGATCGACTCGGCGGTCTCGAGCTGGTTCTGCTTGATGATGACGAACGCGACCACGGCCTGGCCGGTCGTCTCGTCCGCCGCGCCGACCACCGCGGCCTCCGCCGTGAGCGGGTGCGCGACCAGCGCGGACTCGATCTCGGCCGTGGAGAGGCGGTGGCCCGAGACGTTCATCACGTCGTCCACGCGGCCCATGAGCCAGATCTCGCCGTCCATGTCGTAGCGGGCTCCGTCGCCGGCGAAGTACTTGTCGCCGAACTTCGACCAGTACGTCTCCACGAAGCGGTCCGGGTCGCCCCAGATGCCGCGCAGCATGCTCGGCCACGGCTCGGTGACGACGAGGAGGCCGCCCTGATCCTTGCCGACCGGCACGCCCGCCTCGTCGAGGATGTCGATCGAGATGCCCGGCAGCGGAACCTGCGCGCTGCCCGGCTTGAGCGTGGTCACGCCGGGGAGCGCGGAGACCATGATCGCCCCGGTCTCGGTCTGCCACCAGGTGTCGACGACCGGGGTGGAGCCGCCGCCGATGACGTCGCGGTACCACATCCACGCCTCGGGGTTGATCGGCTCGCCCACCGAGCCGAGCACGCGCAGGCTCGACAGGTCGAACTTCTGCGGGTGCTGGCGCCCGATCTTCATGAAGGAGCGGATGGCGGTCGGCGCCGTGTAGAAGATCGAGACCTTGTACTTCTCGATGATCTCCCACCAGCGGCCGGGGTGCGGCGTCTCCGGGGTGCCCTCGTACAGCACCTGGGTGGCTCCGTTGGCGAGCGGACCGTAGACGACGTACGTGTGGCCGGTGATCCAGCCGACGTCGGCGCTGCACCAGTAGACGTCGGACTCCGGGTGGAGGTCGAAGACGTTCTTGTGCGTGAACGCGGCCTGGGTCAGGTAGCCGCCCGAGGTGTGCAGGATGCCCTTCGGCTTCCCGGTCGTGCCGGACGTGTAGAGGATGAAGAGCGGGTTCTCGGCGGGGAAGGCCTTGGCGACGTGGTCGGCGTCGACGAGTGCGATCTCGTCCTGCCACCACAGGTCGCGGCCCTCGGTCCAGGCGACCTCGTTCTCGCCACGCTTGACGACGAGCACGTGCTCGACCGTCGACTCGCCGTTCGCGAGCGCCGCGTCGACGGCGTCCTTGAGCGGGAAGACCCGGCCCTTGCGCCAGCCGCCGTCGGCGGTGATCACGAGCTTGGCGGAGGCGTCGTCGATGCGCGACCGGAGGGATTCGGCGCTGAAGCCGCCGAAGACGACGGAGTGGACCGCGCCGATGCGTGCGACGGCCAGCATCGCGATGACGGCCTCCGGGATCATCGGCAGGTAGATCGCGACGCGGTCCCCGGCCCGGATGCCCAGGCTCGTGAGCAGGTTGGCCGCCTTCTTGACCTCCGCGGTCAGCTCGGCGTACGTGATCGAGCGGGTGTCGCCCGGCTCGCCCTCCCAGTGGATGGCGACGCGGTCGCCGTTGCCGGCGATGACGTGGCGGTCGAGGCAGTTGTAGGCCACGTTGAGCTCTCCGTCGTCGAACCACTTCGCGAAGGGAGGGTTCGTCCAGTCGAGAGTGCGCGTGAAGGGGGTGTGCCAGTGCAGGAGGTCGCGCGACTGGTCGGCCCAGAATCCGAGCCTGTCGTCCGAGGCGCGTTCGTAGAGATCGGCCGTCGCCACCGCGTTCGCGGCGAACTCCTCGCTGGGCGCGAACCGCCGGGCTTCGTGCAGCAGATTGTCGATTGTGTTGCTCATGGGGAGTCTTTTCGCTCCTTCGCGATGCTGGTGTTCGAGTCGTGGCGCGACAATCCCTGACTCTACAACCAGCGGGTGACGGCCTCCGAGCAGACTTGCGTTTGCATTGATTCTGCGTAAACTAGGCAGCGGCCGAATGACAAATTCTGGCGTGCGGCGCAATCGATTCCCCCCAATCATGCGCCGCAGTGGCCGCACCTGTTCCCCCCAATAGGTGCGGCCCCCCTTTTTTTTAACCTGGCGACTCACGCTTGGTTCTTCTCGTGGACTTGTCCACGACCGGCTGTGGACGACGCGGGTTCTCCACCAATCTGCGGCGCCGGCCCCGGATGTTCTTCGGGCTTCGTAGCGTCGAGGTCATGAGGAATTCAAGCCAGTGGATCACGCCGTCGATCGCGACGGTCCCGCAGCCGTCACAGCTCGCCCCGCCCGTGCCGAGGACATCGCCGCCTCCCGTGCGCGCGGCGCCCGCCCCCGACATCTGGGACACGTTCGGCCCCCTCGCTCCGTACCTGATGCGCGAGGGCGTCACCGACCTCTTCGTCACCGGCGACGGCGTCCTCTGGTCCGACGGCGGCCCGCGCGGCCTCCACCGGGTCGACGGCTGGACGGTCGACGCGCACGCCGCACGCCGGCTGGCCACGCGGCTGATCGCCACCGGCGGCAGGCACATCGACGAGGCCACGCCGTTCGTCGACGTGAGGCTCTCCGGCGGGGTCCGCGTCCACGCAGTGCTCCCGCCCATCTCGACGGGAGGGACCCTGTTGTCGATCCGCGTCCCCGCACCCGCTGCTCTCACGATGGACGACCTGGTCCGGGCCGGTTCGCTGACCGCCGATGGCGCGACGCTGCTCCGAACGGCGGTGTCCGCCCGGACGAACATCCTGGTGACCGGCGCCGGTGGTGCGGGCAAGACGACACTGCTGGCGGCCGTCCTGGCGAACGCGCCGCCCGCCGAGCGCATCGTGCTCATCGAGGACGTCGCCGAACTCCGCGTCGCGCACCCGCACGTCGTCGGCCTGCAGACCCGCCAGCCGAACCTCGAAGGCGCCGGCGGCGTCGGACTCCGCAGACTGGTGCGGGAGGCGCTGCGGATGCGGCCGGACCGGCTCGTCCTCGGCGAGTGCCGCGGCGAGGAGGTCGCCGACCTGCTGTCCGCCCTGAACACCGGACACGACGGCGGCGCCGGCACCCTCCACGCCAACTCGCTGGGCGACGTCCCCGCCCGGATGGAGGCCTTGGGCGCGCTGGCCGGCCTGGACGACATTGCGACAGCGCGCCAGACGATCAGCGCGATCGGACTGATCGTCCACCTCGAGCGCTCGGGAGACCGCCGCCAGGTCGCCGGCTTCGGCCGGTTCACGACGACCCCGGACGGACGACTAGCGGTGCTGCCGCATGAGTGAGCGACGCCGGGCCGCCCGCGATCGAGCCGGCCGCCCCGCCGACGACCTCCTGTCGGGCTCGGTGGAGGCGCTCGCCGTGCTCCTCGACGCAGGCATCTCGCCCCGGTCGGCGTGGGAATACGTGGCCGCGGAGGCGACGCATCCCGCTGTCGTCCGGGCGGCGACGCTCGTCGCGGCGGGAGTCCCGCCGTCCGAGGCGCTGGCCGCGGCGGCCCGTCGGGGCCGGATGGGCGCTGGGACAGACGGGAAGGCTGAGATCGGCCCGGCCGGCGGCGGAGATGCCGGGGTAGCAGCCGTCGCGGCGGCGTGGGCCGTCGCGGAACACGCGGGCGCCTCGCTCGCGCCTGCGTTGCGCGGCGCGGCCGAGGCCCTGCGCGATCGGGCCGGAGCGGAACGCGACATCGCCACCGCGCTGGCCGGCCCGCGCGCGACGGCACGGCTGATGTCGTGGCTGCCGGTCGTCGGGGTCGTCATGGCCTACGCGATCGGCGTCGACGTGATCGGCACGCTGGTCACCGGACCGCTCGGCTGGATCGCGGCCGGGTCCGGGTGCGGTCTGCTCATCGCCGGGCGGTCCTGGACGCGCACGCTGGTCCGGTCGGCTTCGCGGGCCGGGCCGGTCTCGGGCATCCAGCACGACCTGACGGCGATCGCGCTCGCCGGGGGCATGTCGGTACCGGCCGCACGGGAGACGATCGAGCAGGTCGCGCGACGCATCGGCCTCGACGCGGTGGTGGACGACGACGCGTCCGTCGACAGGGTGCTCCGCATCGCGGAGCGGGCTGGAGCGCCGGCGATCGAACTCCTGTCCGCCGAAGCCCGGCAGCAGCGGCGGACCGCTCGCGCGGAGGGCCGGCGCCGGGCGGAACTGCTCGCCGTGCGGCTGCTGCTCCCGCTCGGCGTGTGCGTGCTGCCCGCCTTCGTGCTCCTGGGGGTGGTGCCCGTCGTCCTCGGGATGATGTCCTCCACCTTCGGCGGCCTCACCTGAGTTGTCCACAGATTCGGGAGCGCCGCCCACCCCGGAGACGCCGGACGAGACGATCGAGATGTGCCGCCGGAAGGCGGCGGGAACGACAGAAGAAGAACGAAAGA
Source organism: Leifsonia sp. NPDC056665 (assembly GCF_042791795.1). NCBI lineage: Bacteria > Bacillati > Actinomycetota > Actinomycetes > Micrococcales > Microbacteriaceae > Leifsonia > Leifsonia sp. NPDC056665. The sequence goes on along the minus strand of NZ_JBHTXK010000001.1, from coordinate 265,486 downwards.
GAAGGGACCACACATGCGGGAGATCATCCACAGGCTGCGCTGGGAGGAACGGGGAGCGAGCACGGCGGAGTACGCCGTCACGACGATGGCCGCGGTGGCATTCGCCGGCGCGCTGCTGATGCTGATGCGGGGCGATGAGGTGAAGTCCATCCTCACCGACCTCGTCAGACGGGCCCTGACGGTCGATGGCTGAGGTTGCGAGAGGGAGCCGAACGCGCGGGGGGAGCTGGCAATCCGCGGTCGTCTCGAAGGCACGGAGCCGGCCGGGCGACGTTCTGACCTGGCCGGGCGGCATCGGGCTGGTCTCGACCGGCGAACGGGGGAGCGTGACGGCCGAGTTCGCGGCGGCCCTTCCCGCTGTGCTCGTGTGCCTGGCGCTCTGCGTCGGGGCGATCCAGGCGGGCGCCCAGCAGGCGCGGCTGCTCGATCATGCGGCGGCTGCTGCTCGGCTCATCGGTCGGGGGGACGTGGCACCCCCTCCGCCGGAGGGTGTGTCCCGTCTGGTCGGGTCCGGCGACGGGTTGCTGTGCGTGACCGTCACGGCGCCCAGCCGTGCGGGCGGCCTCGGCGCTCTCGGGCTCACCGTGTCGGCTCGCTCGTGCGTGCTGGACGACACGGAGGAGGGATGAACGCGGGTCAGCGCTCTGGCGTCACGCGCGATGCGTCCGCGCTTCCGCGGCGGCGGGAGCGCGGGGCCGGGACGGTGCTCGCGCTCGCCGTCGTCGCGGTCACGGTCACGCTCACGACCGCAGCGATCGGTGTGACGGGAGCCTGGGGCGCGCGTCAGAAGGCAGCGGTGGCCGCCGACGCCACCGCGCTCGCCGCGGCGGACGTGGCAGCGGGCAGGGCCAGCGGCGAGCCGTGCGCCCGGGCCGACATCGTGGCGCGAGCGAACGGCGCCTCCGTGACGGGATGCGTCGTCGCGGCGGTCGTCGTCAGCGTCGAGGTCTCCGTCCCGTACCTCGGGTGGGAGGCCTCCGCGGCCGCCCGCGCAGGGCCGCCGGGATCACGGTGATGCCGCTACCAGCGGCGCCCGGTTCCGCCTCAGTCGAAGACCGTCTCCACGTACCGGTACGCCACCGCGCTCGGGAGCGAGCCGCTCGGGTCGTCGGACGCGTACTCCGTCTCCGACGCGGAGCCGCGGACGTACAGGTAGTGCTTGCCGCCCGCCGCCGCGCGGAGTTCGAGGCGGGGTCGCGGGTCGCCCGAGTCGAGGAAGGAGGTCGAGATCGTCTTGCCTTCCAGAGGGCCGTCGATGAGCTTGGCGGTGTACGTCGTCATTGAGGTCGTTGCCATGTTCACATTGTCCTCCCGGGGCTCGGCGAGCAACAGGCCCCGCCGAACGAGCCGTCCGCCCGCGGCGAACGGGGCGGCCGCCGATTAGGCACACGAACGGCCTAGGTGTGTATGGTTTGCCTGTTGGGCCGTGCGGCCCACGCTCGCCGCCCTCTGCGCGGCGCTCGGGGGAGCGCGCTTCGGACCAGTGCGGTCCCCGCGAACACAGTTGCTATATAAGAGGAGTCACGTGTCTGGCACCAAGAAGCTCGTCATCGTCGAGTCTCCGAACAAGGTGAAGTCCATCGCCCAGTACCTGGGCGACGGCTACGAGGTCATGGCATCCGTCGGACACATCCGCGATCTGATCGAGCCCAAGAACCTCCCTCCGGAGCTGAAGAAGGGGTCGCTCGGCAAGTTCTCCGTCGACGTCGAGAACGAGTTCGCCCCCTACTACGTGGTGTCCGACCAGAAGAAGAAGACCGTCGCCGACCTCAAGCGCGCCCTCAAGGACGCCGACGAGCTCCTGCTCGCGACTGATGAGGACCGCGAAGGGGAGGCCATCGCGTGGCACCTGGTCGAGGTCCTCAAGCCCAAGGTGCCCGTCAAGCGCATGGTGTTCCACGAGATCACCCGGGAGGCCATCGAGAAGGCGCGGGACAACACCCGCGACATCGACACGGCCCTGGTGGACGCGCAGGAGACCCGCCGCATCCTCGATCGGCTCTACGGCTACGAGGTGTCGCCTGTGCTGTGGCGCAAGGTCGGTCCAGGGCTCTCGGCCGGACGCGTGCAGTCCGCGGCGACCCGGCTCGTGGTGGACCGCGAGCGCGAACGGCTCGCGTTCGTCGCGGCCTCCTACTGGGGGCTCACCGCGCAGCTCCTCCCGGAGGACGCCGCAGCCTTCGAGGCGCGGCTCGCCCGCCTGAACGGCGAGCGCGTCGCGACCGGACGCGATTTCGACGACCACGGCCTGCTGACCTCCGGCGCCACGATCCTCGACGAGACGTCCGCGCAGGCGCTCGCCGACGCCGTGCGGCAGCAGAGCACGGCTATCACCGTCGCGAAGGTCGACTCCAAGCCCTACTCGCGTCGACCGGCGGCGCCGTTCACGACCTCCACGATGCAGCAGGAGGCCGCCCGCAAGCTGCGCTTCTCCGCCCGCCAGACGATGAGCGTCGCCCAGACGCTCTACGAGAACGGGTACATCACCTATATGCGCACCGACTCCGCGTCGCTGTCGCAGCAGGCGACCAACGCGGCCCGCACCCAGGCGGCGAAGCTGTACGGCACCGAGACGGTACCGGACAAGCCGCGCACCTACGCCTCCAAGAGCAAGAACGCGCAGGAGGCGCACGAAGCGATCCGTCCCGCCGGCGAGGTCTTCCGCACGCCGGCCGAGCTCGAGAAGTCCCTGCGCGGACCCGAGCTGCGGCTCTACGACCTGATCTGGAAGCGGACCGTCGCCTCCCAGATGGCCGACGCGAAGGGCCAGACCGCCTCGGTCACGGTCGAGACGCGGATCGGCGAAGGAGAGCTGAGTGGCACGGTCGCCGAGTTCACCGCGAGCGGCACCGTGATCACCTTCCGGGGCTTCCTCAACGCCTACGAAGAAGGACGCGACGAAGAGCGGAACGCCGACGCCGCCGACGCGAAGCTGCCGGTGCTCACGCAGGGCCAGGCGCTCGGCGTCCAGGACGTCGCCGCGGACGGCCACGAGACCACCCCGCCGCCGCGCTACACCGAGGCGAGCCTCGTGAAGGCGCTGGAGGAGCTCGGCATCGGACGTCCGTCGACGTTCGCGAGCATCATCTCCACGATCATGGACCGCGGCTACGTCACGCAGCGCGGGCAGGCGCTCGTGCCGAGCTGGGTCGCCTTCTCCGTCGTACGTCTGCTGGAGGACTACTTCGGCGACCTCGTGCAGTACGACTTCACCGCCGAGATGGAGGACGACCTCGACCGCATCGCCGACGGTGAGGCCGAGCGCGTCGACTGGCTGAACAGCTTCTACTTCGGCAGCGACAAGCACAAAGGCCTGCGCCGGGTGATCGACAACCTCGGCGAGATCGACGCGCGCAGCATCAACTCGATCGCGATCGACGACGACGTGACGCTGCGTATCGGCAAGTACGGCCCGTACCTGGAGGTCCAGGAGGAGGGAGCCGCCGAGGACGCGACGCCCCGCCGGGTCAACCTGCCGCCGGACCTCGCCCCCGACGAGCTCACGCCCGCCAAGGCGAGGGAGCTCATCGAAGCGCCGGTCCAGACCGACCGCGAGCTCGGCACGAACCCCGAGAGCGGCAAGCTGGTTCTGGCCAAGGACGGCCGTTTCGGCCCGTACGTGACCGAGGCCGACCCCGAGCCGGAGCCCGAGGTGGACCCGCAGACCGGTGAGGTCGTCGAGCCGAAGAAGACCGCCAAGAAGACGGCGGCGAAGCCGCGCACGGCGTCGCTGTTCAAGTCGATGGACCTGTCCACCATCGAGCTCGACGCCGCGCTGCAACTGCTCGACCTGCCGCGCACCGTCGGGGCCGACCCGGAGACGGGCGCGGAGATCCAGGCGGCGAACGGCCGCTACGGCCCGTACCTGAAGAAGGGCACGGACACGCGTTCGCTCCCGAGCGAGGACGACATCTTCGGGATCGACCTCGCCGGCGCCCTCGAGCTCTTCGCGCAGCCGAAGTACGGCAACCGCCGGGCCTCCAGCGCGCTCAAGGAGTTCGACGCCGACCCGGTCAGCGGCAAAGCGATCAAGATCAAGGACGGCCGGTTCGGCGCGTACGTGACCGACGGCGAGACGAACGCGACCATCCCGCGGGGTGAGACGGTGGATGAGGTCGACTTCGCCCGCGCCGTGCAGCTGCTGGCGGACAAGCGCGCGAAGGGACCGGCCAAGAAGCCGGCCGCGAAGCGCACGACCTCGCGGGCGAGCACGACGAAGACGACGGCGGCCAAGAAGACGACGGCGAAGACGACCGCGGCCAAGACGACCGCGGCCAAGACGACCGCCGCCAAGACCAAGGCCGCCCCCAAGACCGGCACGTCGACCCGCGCGGCGGCGAAGAAGTCCGCCGAGTGAGCGAGTCCCGGACGGGCCTGTTCATCACTCTGGAGGGCGGCGACGGTGTCGGGAAGTCGACGCAGGCCGCCCTCCTGGAGGAGTGGCTGCGCGACCGCGGCCGCACCGTCGTGCGCACCAGGGAGCCCGGCGGCACCGCGGCCGGGGTGGAGATCCGCGAGATCGTCCTCCACCACCGCGGCGACATCGCGCCGCGCGCGGAGGCGCTGCTCTACGCGGCCGACCGTGCCCACCACATCGCGACCGTCGTCCGTCCGGCCCTGGAGCGCGGCGAGGTCGTCGTGCAGGACCGCTACATCGACTCGTCCGTCGCCTACCAGGGCGCCGGCCGCGTGCTCGACGCGGACCAGGTGCGCGACCTCTCGCTGTGGGCGGCCGAAGGGCTGCTCCCGGACCTGACGATCCTCCTCGACCTCGACGAGACCGCGGCGCGCGCCCGGCTGGACACGTCCCGCACGCGCTACGACCGGCTGGAGGCCGAGCGCTCCGAGTTCCACGCACGCGTCCGCGCGGCGTACCTCGGGCTGGCCGAGGCGGAGCCGCAGCGGTTCCTCGTGGTGGACGCCGCCCTCCCGGTCGAGGAGATCGCCGCCGACATCCGCCGCCGGCTCGAGGACCGCGTCTGACCGCCGCAGCAGCAGCCGTGGCCGCTCCCGCGCCCGCGCTGTCCTCCGTGCCCACTAGCCTGGAACGCATGGCGGTGTGGGACGACCTGACGGGTCAGGACGAGGCGATCGCCGTCGTCCGCTCCGCCGCCGAGGCGGCCACCGCCACCGGCCCCGCCGCCGAGGCGGCCCGCGGCATGACGCACTCGTGGCTCATCACCGGCCCTCCGGGGTCCGGCCGCTCCAACCTCGCCTACGCGTTCGCCACCGCCCTGCTCAGCCCGGGGAACCCGGAGGGCGACCTCGCGGCGCAGCGCCAGGTGGAGGCCCGCACGCATCCCGACCTCGCCGTCCTCAGCACCGAGCGCGTCATCATCTCCATAGAGGAGGTGCGGTCGCTGGTCGCGAGCTCCCAGTTCTCGCCGTCGGTCGGCCGCTTCCGGGTGATGGTCATCGAGGACGCCGACCGGATGACGGAGCGCACCTCCAACGTGCTGCTCAAGGCGCTGGAGGAGCCGCCCGAGCGGACCGTCTGGATCCTCTGCGCGCCGAGCGACGCCGACCTGCTTCCGACGATCCGCTCGCGCGTCCGCACCGTGCGCCTCAAGGTCCCCGGCGTCGCGGACGTCGCGCGCCTGATCGAGCGCCGCGACGGCGTGGACAGCGTCGTCGCCGAGCGCGCGGCGCGCCACGCGCAGAGCCACATCGGGATGGCGCACCGGCTCGCCACCAACGAGGAGGCCCGTCGCCGGCGCGCGCAGACCCTCGACCTCGCGCTCGGCATCCGCTCCGTCTCCGGGGCCGTGCTCGCCGCCGCCACACTGCTGGAGGTGGCCGGCGCCGACGCGAAGGCCATCACGGAGGAGCGCGACGCCGAGGAGCGGGAGCACGCCCTCCGCTCGCTCGGGATCGAGCCGGGCGGGGCCATCCCGCCCGCGCTGCGCGGCCAGCTCCGCCAGCTCGAGGAGGACCAGAAGCGCCGCGCGACCCGCAGCCTCCGCGACGGGATCGACCGCATCCTCACTGACCTGCTCTCGCTGTACCGCGACGTGATGATGCTGCAGCTCGGCAGCGGCAGCGAGCTCGTGAACGTCGAGCTGGGCGAGCGACTGACCGCTCTCAGCGCGCACACGAGTCCTGCGGCTACGCTCGCCGCGATGGATGCCATCACGGCCGCGCGCGAGCGGATCGACGGCAACGTCGCTCCCGCCCTGGCGCTGGAGGCCATGCTCACGACGATCCTGCGCGGGGGAGCCGCGCGAAAGGGGACAGACCTGTGACCATCCGAGAGGGCCGTCCGGCCCGCCGGCGGGCCGCTCGCACCGTCTTCGTCGCGATCGCCGCCGTTGTCGCGCTGACGCTGACCGGCTGCGTCACCTGGTTCATTCCTGCGAAGTCGTCCACCATCTCCACGCCGGCGCCCGAGAAGGTGGCCGCGGCCCTGCAGCCGTACTACCAGCAGAAGCTGGTCTGGTCCGACTGCTCCAGCGGCAAGCAGTGCGCGACTGCCAAGGCGCCGCTGACCTGGAACGACCCCTCCGCCGGCCAAGTCTCCCTCGCGCTCATCCGCCAGCAGGCGAAGGGCGCCAAGCAGGGCTCCCTCCTGGTCAATCCCGGAGGCCCCGGCGGCTCCGGTTACGACTTCGTCAAGGACTCGGTCGACTACGCGACCGACAAGACGCTGCAGAGCCACTTCGACATCGTGGGCTTCGACCCGCGCGGAGTCGGCCACTCAAGCGCAGTCAAGTGCTTCGACCCGAAGCAGATGGACGACTACCTCTACGGGATCACGCCGGGACAGCGCGCGTCCGACCAGTGGATCGCCGAGAACACGGCCATCTCCCAGCAGTTCGGCGCCGCGTGCGCCAAGAACACCGGCGCTCTGCTCGATCACGTCGACACGGTGAGCGCGGCGCGCGACCTCGACCTCCTGCGCGCGGTGCTCGGCGACAAGAAGCTCAACTACCTCGGCTACTCGTACGGCACCTACCTGGGCGCGGTGTACGCCGGCCTCTACCCCGGCAAGACCGGCCGGCTCGTCCTGGACGGCGCGCTCGACCCTGCGGCGAGCAACGACGAGGTGACGAAGGTGCAGGCCGTGGGCTTCGAGAGCGCCCTCCGCGCGTACCTGAAGAACTGCCTCACCCAGAAGAACTGCCCGTTCAGCGGCACGGTCGACGACGGGATGAAGACCATCTCCGAGCTGCTCGCGGCCGTGGAGCACAGTCCGATCCGCAACGCGGACGGTCGCGAGCTCGGCGCCAACACGCTCGTCACGGCGATCATCTACCCGCTCTACGACGCCACAGCGTGGTCGTACCTGAGCAGCATGTTCGCCAGCGTGATGAAGGGCAACGCCTCGGTCGCCTTCACCCTCGCCGACGGCTACAACAGCCGCAACAGCGACGGCACCTACTCGGACAACTCCACCGAGGCGTTCACGGCCATCAACTGCCTCGACTACGGCTACGACGCCGACCCGGCCGCGATGCGGGCGCAGGCCGCCCAGCTCGCGGTCGCGGCGCCCGTGATCGGCCCGTACATGGCGTACGGCGACATCGGCTGCGCCACCTGGCCGTACAAGAGCACGGTCCAGCGCGGCCCGATCGCGGCGAAGGGCTCAGCGCCCATCCTCGTCGTCGGCACCACGAACGACCCGGCCACCCCGTACGTGTGGGCGAGGAACATGGCGTCCGAGCTGGAGAACGGCCACCTGCTCACCTACAAGGGCGAAGGCCACACGGCATACAACAAGTCCAACTCGTGCGTGAACAACACGGTGGACGACTTCCTCGTGGGCGGCACGGTGCCGCCCAAGGGCAAGACCTGCTGACGCCGGAGCCCGGGATGCCGACGACACTGCCGCGGTGAGTGGTGCAATTTTGCAGACAGTGAAATAATCGAACTCGTGACTGTAGAAATCGGGACCGCGGAGAGCGAGCTGGGCCTCCGTGAGCGCAAGCGCATCGCGACGAGACGCGCCATCCAGCTCGCCGCGCTCGAGCTCGCCAGCGAGCGGGGCTTCGACCACGTCACGGTCGACGAGATCAGCCATGCGGCGAACGTCTCGCCGCGCACCTTCTTCAACTACTTCCCGTCGAAGGAGTCCGCGATCATCGGCGAGCTGCCGGAGCTCCCGGACGAGGCCAGCATCGAGCGGTTCATCGAGGCGGGCCCGGCCGAGCCGATCCTGGACGGGATGGGCACCCTCCTCATCGCCGCGATCGAGACCGGCGACCTGGACGGCGACCTCGGCGGTGGCGCCCACGCCGGCGAGAACGCGGCCAGCGCGAAGGAACTGCACGCCCTCCGCCGCGCGCTCCTGAAGGGCAACCCCGAGCTGTTCGCCCAGCGGATGGCGAGCATGCACAAGTTCGAGGACGCCCTGAGCGCCGTCGTGCAGCGCAGGCTCGCGCACGACGACCAGGAGCTCGCCGCCGACGAGGAGGCCCTCCACCAGCAGGCGCGCCTGGTCACCTACGTCGCCTTCGCCGGCATGCGGCACGCCTGGTCGTGCTGGGCCGATCACGGCGGCGTCGAGCCTCTCGCCGACCGCCTCCGCAGCTCGTTCGCCCAGCTCCAGGCACTGGGCGGGCAGCTCAACTGAGCCGCCGCGGCGACCTCGGCCGTGGTCGATAGCACCCTGCGGGATCGGGTAAGCTATCTGACTGTGCCCGGGCGCGAGCCCGGCCACGCCGCCCTAGCTCAGTCGGCAGAGCATCTCACTCGTAATGAGAAGGTCGTGGGTTCGATTCCCACGGGCGGCTCCATAAAACTCCTGGTCAGAGCCGTTTTCCCGTCCTCTCGTTCTGTGCCATTCACACCCTATGACACGCCTTGATATCGGGTGCATGTGGGCAGTGATGTGGGTAGTACGATCCGCTTATGCCAAAGAAGCGTCAGCACGGTGAAGGTGGACTGTACTTCAGCCAGTCCAAAAACCTGTGGATTGGTCGTGTTGACGATGGATTCCACCCTGATGGGCGCCGCAGGCAACGTGAAGTTACGAGCACCAAAAAAGAAATCGCCATCGGCAAGCTCCGACGGCTGCAAGCGCAGATCGACGCCGGCGAGACTCCAGCGAGCCGGATGACCTTCGCCCAGTGGGTGGAAGAGTGGTGGAAGGCCGGGCCGGACCTGAGCCCACATGCGGAACGTGATTACAGGAGCACTCTCAAGGTTCACATCCTCCCTGTCATCGGGAAGATCCCGCTAAAGGAGATCCAGCCGAACGACATCAAACGGGTGCGCAACGAGATTTACAGGCGGAAGCTCGGGTACGACACCGCCCTCAAGGCTCATCGCGTCATGGGATCGATCTGGACCGACGCAATCATCAACCAGAAAGTCAAAAGGGACATCTTCACTCTGGCGAAGATGCCGAAAAGGCCAGAAGGAAGCGTCTCTAACCCGAAGCGGCGTGCGTTCACTCCGGACCAGGCAATCGCCGTCCTCGACGCAGCTATGGCACGTGAGGACTACGCTAGGTGGCTTCTGGGGTTCATCTATGGGGCGCGACCAGCTGAGGTCTTCGGCTGTGTTCTGGAAAACCTGGAACCCGACCTCACCGGGCTCACCCTGGAATGGTCGGTGACAGAAGCAAATTTCACCCACGGGTGCGGCGCCGATGGAGGGCAGCCCACGTGCGGGTACGCCAGGACAGGCAACTGCCCCGACAAGGAGTACAAGCTCCCAGCTGGTTTCGAATACCGACCGCTATCGGGCCGGTTTCTGTTGAAACGCCCCAAGAACGGAGCGACTCGGTATGTCACGCTGATCGAGCCAGTGGCGCTCGCCGTCCAGGAACAGCTCGGGCGGCTCGAGTCTCTGCCGAATCCGGACGGCCTGCTGTTCCCGATGTCCAACGGGTGGCCTCGGTTCCACAAAGCCGACAACGAGGCCTGGCAGGACATCATGCTCTCCGCCGGCGTGCTGACACCTGAGCAGCTAGCGGATCCGAAAAAGCGGCCTACCCCCTACTGGATGCGGCACTCGAGCGTGACGCTGATGCGGCGACTCGGCGTACCTGACACCACCATCGGTGCCATCGTCGGCCACAGCGCATCCCGTGTCACCGACATCTACGACGACCAACTCGACCTCAGAGGTCGCGCTGAAGCAGCTGAGAAGCTCGGCGCGTCCTTGTCGCGGTAAGCCACCCCCCGTCACTGTGCCCGGTTCTGGGGTGCCTGCCCAACACGGTGGTTGGCCCGGCGGCTACTAGCCTCGACGAGGCAACACCGCCGGAAGAAAGAACTGACTGATGACCAACCCAACCCCCACGACCCCCGAGCTTCGCGCCGCAGCCGAGGCGTACTTCTGCCACCAGAGCCGACTGCAGTATCGGCTGGGCCGCGATGAGGTCACTGGGCTGCCGGTCGTTGTCCGATCCCCTCGTAGCCGCGCCCGGTCCCGAGGTGCACAGCTGGTCGCATCGAAACTCAAGGCGTTTGACGCGCTACAGGCCGACACGGACGCCGCCCGTCGGGACCTGGTCGATCAGTGGGCGCGGGATGTTGAGGCGGCAGAAGCGGACCCGTCCGCTGACCGGCTTCTTCGCATCAACGGGTTGCAAGACGCTTGGTGGCTTGAGGAGACGGAACGGGTCCGAGTGAACCTGCCGTTGTTCGCAGCGATCGTGGAGGCGTGGCGGGAGGCGGACGGGGAACTTTACCCGGAAGAGGTCGTGGAGATCTGCCTCGAACGTGGGACGGAGTACCCGGAGGACGACGACATCGCCGCTGTCCGAGCGACATTCCGACCGGTCCTAGAGACTGTGTGGGACATCACCCGACGCGCGGCTGCGCTCTGGGACACGTTTGAGCGCCCCGGTGCCGCTGCTGAGGTTGCTTCCAACTAACCAGCCACCGCCTGCAGCTCACCCCCGGCGTCCCGTCACGATGGCGGGACGTCAGCCGGCGGGCTGGTCAACATGGCGGGGCTCTGCGTCGACGCCGGCCGAAGGTCGGGGGGAGGAGAAGCGTGACGGTGAGCGATCGGACGCGTAAAGCCCTTGAGCCGCGCGTTGGGTCGTCTTGCCACCTCCGCTGTCCGCTGGCTGGGGTTGTAACCGCCAGGCCTCCGCTTACTCGGTGTTGGGGCGGGTGGCAGATTCGAGTGCGACGACAGCCCCGACAATCGCTGTCACGGCGTCGCCCAGATCCAAGATGTTGCCGGGGGTGACCTCCATCGCTGCGAGTAGATCTTGGACGAGGTTGCGGCTGATCGGCTGCGTGCGGTCCAAGCGGCGAAGGATGCCTTGGAGATCGGCTCTGAGCTCGTCGTCGTACGTCATGGGCCGAGTGTAGGGCCGCCGACCCGCCGCTGAGGTCCTATCGAGAGAACCCGAAGACGTGGACGCGATCTGTCTCCAACTCGCTCATAATGCAAACCAGCAACTCGTCACGGTCAGCTAGGCGGACCGAGTGATGGTTCAAAAGGGTCGTCAGCTTCCCTATGACTTCGCGTCCAAAGTTGGCTCCTTCGACAGGCGTCGGCATGGCCTTGAAGGGGTTAGTCGCGTGAAGCCATGCGCTAAGCCGGCCCCAGGTCGGCTTGTATTCGTCTTCTGTGAGGTAACCCGTCGTGATCGGCCACATTCGCATCAGATTCGTCTCGGTGTCTAGGCGCTGTTCGCTTGGTTGGGGCCAAAAACTGGGGTTTGCCTCCTTAGCGAGCGCGAGCGCCTTTTTATAGTCCTTCTGAGCAAACGAGGACGTGACGCGCTCGATGGCACTCCGGTTGGATACGAGCGATGACATGACCACGGTTTCAAGCGCCAATCGAAGTTGCAGCAGGCCGGCCTCAACGGATGGGTAGGCAGGCGGCAGCGCGAAGAACCCTAGCGCCGCGTTTACGCGCGCCTTCACTTGCTCCATTTGTGCCGCGTACAGTTCGAAATCGTCCTGGGAAAGCGACACAAATTCGGCGGCCATGCCCTAAGCATGCACCACGAGCGCTCCCCGGTCGGATGACTTCGCTGCCGGCGTGTGCGTGGCCGTACCGACATGGTTCGCCTGTCTGTTCGCCCGTCTGTACGTCCGTACGTCCGTACGTCCATCTGTCTGTCTGGACAGATTTATCCGGAGGAAGGAAACGGCCTCGGATTCACGCTGTCACCGACGCCACGCACTATCAAGCCGGGACCGTGTTTGCTGTCCGAGCGGACCGTTCACGTGTCGCCGCCGTTGCGGTGTCGAGCACTGCTTCGGGTACACCGGCGACAGAAGCTGGGCGCCCGGCTCAGGTCGAGCCCAGTGCACTTACCCGATATAGGCGAAGTCCGTCGCCGCGGCGAGCACCTTTCGGCCAGCCTCCGTCGGGTCACCCTCGCGGAGCAGTTGCGCCGGGGCCACATCGTCGAGCGACGCGTTCCGGCCCTTGAACCAGGTCTGGACGGTCACGGCGTCGTAGCGGTCCCGTAGCAGCTCGGTCACCTGATACGCACAGCGCAGCCGTTCCTGAACCGCGTCTCCGGGTGTGCTGTGGCCGTCAGCCCAACTCGACACCTCGCTCGCCGTCGTCACATTACCGATAAGCCCGACGAGCCTTACGCCCAGGCTGTGGCGGAGGCGCGTCGTGAGCTCGTCGAACGGCAGCCGGAGCGAGTCCTCATGAGCGCGAAAGCCCGGCCGCTGATCGGAATCGGACATGGTCAGTGGGCCAGCCGGTTCGCGTCGTCGCGCGCCGCCGCGAGCACGGGTTCCGGGTCGCCGGCGAACAGCACCTGCGCGGCGGTCCGTCCATGGAACCGGCTTGGGCTGGGCGTGTTCAGCCACCTGGCGACGGTCAGCGGGTTGGGCAGCGCCGGGTCGAGGACGCTCCGGACCTCCGCGAGGTGAGGGAGAGGCTTCCCCGAAGGCGAGATCTGAAAAGCGGGAAAAAGCCGTCGGCCGGCGTCTGTTGTGACCGAGAGCAGGTCGCCGGCTGCCTCCATCCGGTCGATCTCGTCCGCATCCGCGTTGAGCCACGCGCTGAGGCCACCAGACTCGTAGAAAGGCCCTGCCTTGGCATCCCAGTCTCGGTAGTGAGACCAGCGGGCGGCGAGCATGCGCGCGGCGACGTGTGCGGCCGGTTCGTCTGGGGTCAGGCGAAGATCGTCGTCCTCGATATCGGATAGCAGCCGCCGGAGCTCCTCCAGCACCTGCTCGAAGTACGGCGACAATTTATGCGCCACGCTCAGCCTCCCTTACGCGTCCTCTAGCCGAGCAAACAGAGTCTTGTCGCGGGCAAGTACGTCGTTGACGACACGGTCCACAGCAGCCTGCCGCGTGTAACGGGCGACGAGAATCTCCGCCGCCTCCACCATCAACGCGGCCTTGGACGTGTGCATCCTCTCGGCGAGCTCAGCAATCTGCGCATCGAGCTGCTCTGGCAAACGCACCGTCATGGCCATACTCCGGATGGTACCGCCTACGCGCTCATCTCACCCGGCGAACCGTGCGCGGGGAGCAGCCGAAGAGTTCCGCTATCTCCGCGGCGGTTCGCCCTTCCGCGCGGAGTCTGATCGCCTCGCGACGCTGAGCAGGGGATAGGGCGGGTGGTCGCCCGGCTTTTGCGGCACTTACCAAAATCTGCTGGTCAGGTGGATAGCCCTCCCGAGTTACCGCTGGCCCAGCGGTAACCCCAGCCGGCGAGGTGGACGCGCAGCGCCAGCGACGCCTTTAGCTGCGCCGAGCTGCAGTCCCACCGCGGAGTTCGGGCGGGCAGGCTTGGGGGCCGGGATGCCCTTGTAACCGGCAGCCGAGACCGCTATCTGCCACAGCTCGGGGCCGAGACCGGTCCGCAGCCAGTGGGGCACACCACCGAGGGCGTTGGCGTTGTCCAGGATCGCCAGCGCGCGTCCCGGCTCACCCGGTTGGAACGGCATGCTGAAGATGTCCAATGCAGAAGCGGTCTCCCAGAGCGCCCCATACGGTCCAGTGGGACGGACGGCGTCAAGGCTCAGGAAAGTCGGCGACACCACGCCGGGGGCCGGAAACCAGTCCGCCCAATCGGCGACGAGAATACGTTCAGCAGTCCGGTCGAAGGACACCCCCGGATAGCTGGATACCGCTCGAGCGATAGTCTGTAGGACCTTGGTGCGCAAAGCGCCACGGTTGGTTTTCCGGTCTGGGCGTTGAGCAATCACGAACATCACCGTTAGGCCGCTGTCCGCCAGTCGCAGTCGGGAAAGGTCGGCTGCCCACCGGCGTACCTTCGCCTCGAATCTCTCCCCGACGCTCGCGGTCAATTCGACCGCGATACGCAGCCCATCTGTGCGGACGAGGGTCGCGTCGGCGGCGCGGGTGGTTCCCTTGACCGGCGGTCGGCCGATACCGGTCCCCGTGAGTAAGTCCGCGGCGGAGAGCTTCTCACCGAGGACGGTGCCGACCTCGCACCACTCCGCCACTCGCAGCGCGAGTTCGGCGGCAAGGACATTGTGGCGGTCGTACTGCGACGCGGCGGAGAATGGCCGGCCGCCGGTGACTGCAACCCATTCCGGGTAGGTGAGGTGCGGTGACACCTGGGTACGGAAAACATCTGTTGGGCTTGGCCGGTACAGGGTGGCGCGCGCCGCTTTTGCGGTCGAACGAAGCGCCGTCCGAACCTGGCCGACATCCGCGAGACCAAGCGCGAACTGCGCGGCCAACTGCGTCGACCGACCAGTCCTGATCGGTGAGATGCCGGTGAGCGCTGCAAGCTGTTCAGCGGTTAGAGTGCGCCACATGTCCATCGCCCCGAGCACCCGAAGGTGTTGGGGGAGACGCGAAGGTGTGGTCAGGTCATGCCAGGCGTCATCGGCGGACATCGACAGGTGTTGCGGGACGGTTGAAAGGCCGGCGGCGGACTGCCTGTCCGCAGCGTCGCGGGACACCCAGGACGCGCTCGCTCCGGACTCCCACAGTCCGTCCCAGAACGGGTCGAACCGGTGCGCAGCGGACACGGACCAATCTGGGCACGCGGACGGCACGTCCGCGAAGCGTCGGACGGACAACGTTGGGGGAGGTACGGACATAGCTTTAGCGTTCCAATCGGTTGTAGGCAGAAACTGCGTCCGGCAGGCGCGAACTGAAGCAGTTGCTCTACTCAATTAACATGCGGCGAAAACGTTCGATATCTGCGTCGTTCGTCAGTCGGCAATAGGGCGTTTATCGCCCGTGACGTCCGCCGCGGGCCGGCTCACCTCCTGCATGCAATTGGTGGGCCTGGTGGCTGAGTGAGTAAGAGTTTCCGTGGGGGCCCCGTTTCGGGGCATGCCACGGCGTACGGACATCCGCTGAGGACCTCCGCATTCCTGCCCCTGACCGACGACCTGAGTGAGTCGATGAAACGGTCACGAAGTCTTCATCGGACGCGGCCTGCGGAAAACCGGAGGTGCGCACCGCTGTGCGGCGAGGGAAGAAGGGCGAACGCGGCTGTCGTGCCACGACGGACGCGGAAACAAGCGTCGAGGTATTCGGGGCAGGCGAGTTGACGATCCCAGCGCTGCTCCATCAACTGCCGTTTGTCACAAGACGAAGGAAGGTGGACTTCGTCCGCCGACCCCGTCGCGCCGGTTGGACGTGAACGAACCGGGGTCGAGATGGGGGCCTGGAAACGTGACGTGGACAACTCGCCAACACCCCGGTGACGTCGGTTCGATCACCGGGTGAAGGGTGACCAGACCATTCCACACGTCCGGGCCGGACCCGCGACACACCCGCCGCGACGAGGACGAAGTCCGGCCTCGCCGCCCAGCACCTGACGGGTCCCAGGCGACGCTCCGTCAACGACATGAGGATGCGACGTGGACACGTGCTTCTTGAAGCAGGCGTACCCTCAACAAGCCAGTGGACACCGCGGAGCGCACGCGAGTGCCGACGAAGGAGGCGCGAGCTCTTAAGATGCGCGGCTACCGCCGGACCTCGAATCTCGCGTCGCGTCAGCCTTAGCCGGTGTTGATGTCGTCGAGCGTTCCGGCTTCGTCAAGCAGCACATCCCAGATTGCATCGATTTCCCGTTGCAGGTCGCCTAGCGTTTCTCGGCCGCCCTTCGTGGCTATCTCTCGAAGGTGCTCGCAAGGGCAGCGAACTTCGGCAGCAAAGGGGATCACAACGGTGCTACCTTGCGAGCCATGAAGGACCCGGACTACTTCCTACCTGCCGCTGCAGCGTTGCACGCCGTGTCCCTGAGCTCGCAATACACGAAGCGATCGACAAAGGGGAACTACGCACGGTCGTCTACCGCGGACAAATTCGGATTCCGGCAACGTCATTGTGGGAACTGCAACGGATGCGGGAACTGCGGCGCAAGCTACCTGAGCCGCCGTTCGCTGACGAATAGTGTCCGGCCACTTCGCTGGCCTCGGCTGCTCTTGCCGGGGTTCCACGGAGACGACATGCTGATGCTCGCAGCGGGCCAGTCGCGGAGAAGGGTTTCTCATGGGGATTGAGGATCAAGTCGAGCGCTTCTAGCGTGAGAAGCGTCAGGCGGCCCAGGACGCCGTCGATCGTCGCAACAAAGCCCGGCAGATGGCTCACGAAGGGCAGAAGCGCCTCGACGCGCTAGGTCGGGAGATGGTCGGGGAACTCTCCACTTCTGGTGTGCCCACACTGGTTCGGGTGACTTTTACCCCGAAGCGGACCAAGAAAGGGCAGTTCCACGTGCATCTCTCTGACGAGCGAGTGTGGGACATCGGGACGGTCGTCGTCACGATGGAGGGGAATATCTGCTGGGCCCAAAACGTGTGGCGCCCCGGCGGGATCGCGCCATACTCACCCCAGTCGCGGATGAGGACCGCAACGTGGCAGGAGCATCAGCGGCAGACCGAGGAGATCATGGAACTTCGAGGTCTGCTCCGACGAGCGCAAGCGGCCGGCATCTACCGCAGTCTCATAGCTGTGACTGTGTCCGGCACTCGACCGTCCGGCATGGTGAACCGCGACGACGAGCGATACGGCATTTGGTACGACGGGACGGGCATCCGTCACGGCAGAGGGCCACACGACACCTCATACAGCGAACACCTCACGACCGCCGCGGCAAACGCCATCGTCGAGGCGGCCAACCGGCCACGGCGGAGCCGCTAACGCCCTGGGCTGCCGTCGTTCAGGTTCGCGAATGGGCGCCGGCAGCAGTCGGTGGGCTGGTCTGCCCACCCGAAGTAAAAGCTCCTCGCAAGGCTGGCGCGCTTCAAACTGAGGGAGGTTGGATGCGGCCGGCGCACTTTGGCCATGTCTTGTCACACGAATGAGACCGATGGCGCGAGACAGAACTGACCGATGTCTCGACCCATCCCGGATGGTGGAGCGTGTGTGGGGAGGGGCCGGGGGGACTAACGCTCGTTTCATGTATCCACTCAGCGAGGCGCTATTTCAGCTCGTTCCATTGATGCCGACAGGCTTTGTGCGCCGCTACCTTTGGTGCATGCGGTTCGCCAAGGTCTTCTCCGGTCACGTGGTCATCGTCGAAGCGGGTCCCGATGGCCGTGACGCCGTCGAGTACTTCATCGAACGGCCGGAGTCGAAATGGCCGGTATCACTTGCGCTCAACAATGACGTCATAACCATTGCAGTTGGCGACTATTCACTCAGCGCAGCTTGGTTCGACGCTTGCGGCGGCTATAAGGGAACTGAGTCCGGGCCATTTGGAAAACAAGAGGCCTACGTCTTCGAGTTGGCAGAGGGTGAAATTGACTCGATCGACTTCGTCCGGCCCGTCTGGTTGTACGTGCCGAGCTCGGATGCGGGGGCGACTTCAAGCTCCTTCATTCGGCCTAACGCGTTACCGCTTTTCCGACAGGAAGGTACGCCGCAGTTAGTGGACCGTTTAGGTCACGGCACGTCGGAGCACGTCGTCACTGCGGAAGGCGACTTCTTCTTGTTGCTCCCGGCTCGTAGAGCTCACCGTGGCACGGGCTTCCAGAAAGACATATTCCTCGTTCACGGCCACGATGACGCCTCTCGAAACGAAGTTGAGAACTTCATTACGCGCTCGACCGGCGTTGTCCCCACGGTCCTAATGCTTGAAGCGAGTCGTGGGAGGACCATCATCGAGAAGTTTGAAAAGTATGCGGAGCATTCAGCGTTCGCGGTGGTGCTTATGACGGCGGACGACTATGGGGCTGCTATTGATCGACCGTCAGCTCCAAGGGCCCGACAGAATGTGGTATTTGAATTTGGCTACTTTGTAGCTGCCTTGACTCGCAGCAACGTCGTCGCGTTAGTCGCGGCAGGTGTGGAGAAGCCGTCCGATCTTGCTGGCCTCGTCTACGTCGATTTTGGAAAGGCAACGAACTGGAAATCGGAGCTGCGTCAGGAAATGCAGGCAGCTGGAATTCCCCTTCTGCAGCAGGGAGCTAATTAAACTGGTGCGGAAGGTATTCGCCGCCACAGCATGACGGCGGAATCACAACTGAAGTCGGAACGGCTGAACCCGCAGATCTAGCTGGCTCGGATCGGACCTCATTCGCGCGGGCTAGATCAAGAGCCGGCACGGGTGGAGCACCCCGCCCGAAGTGAATGTCACGGGCCTCTGACGAATACTCTCGTCACCCTCGGTGAAGCCTGATCCTAGGGATCAACGCGGTCAGGGTCTTCGCGCGATAGCATCGACCGCCGTATGACCGCGGGATCGATGGGCGGCGGATTCTCGGCCGGCCCATGCAGCGTGTCTGGACTCGATCGTCGACCCTCAAGCGCGTCGAAGAAGAAGGCTAGCGCGGCGGTGAAGCGATTGCGCACGTCGCGACCGGCGAGGTGCTCCTCGTATGCCGTGATCTGGTCTGTCACGCGCAGTATCGGTTTTTCCTGATGAATCTCCTCTGGTCGCTGAGGGAGGAAGCGCAGCCAGCGAAGCTGCAGTAAGGGGCTGGCTTCGGCATAGCTGCCCGTGTGCACCCCCCTTCCCCCTTCCACCTTGTAGACCGACATGGCAACCGGTACAAAGCCGACGACGCGGCGAAGACCGTGATGAGACGCGTTCCGCGCACCGATCAGGCCTTCGACGTAGTTCCCGAGATCTTCGTCGAGATCCGAGGGCCGACCATACCTGCCGTCGCTTCGAAGATGATCGTGGAGACTGTGCACCCACTCCAGTGCGTCAAAGACCGCAACGATTGCCTGCGCCGTAGGAGTCTCACTCGGTTTGAGGTTGTTCTCGTCTGGAAGTGTTGCCGGGAGGGCGCCCAACACGCGAAAGAGTCGGTCAATTGCCACCCAGAGTCCGTTGCGTCCGATCGCAAGGGGGTTCTCATCAGCGACGTGGCCGACCGGTGGATATATACGGGCTCTCCATCGACCCCAGCCCTGGTATATATCTGGTTCGAGGGCTCCACCCTCCCTGATTTCGGGCTCGATCCACTCCGGATCCCACTCTCGTCGAACTCCGGTCCGTGGCTGTAGCTCATATGGTGACACTAGGCCCGCACGGTTCGAAGCGACGACATGTCGTGGATGCTATGGGATTGAGACCGCAATACTAAGGCTGTCTGGGATGTGACCAAGCTCTCCGTCTGCGCAATCGTTGCGCAGACAAATTGTGCGGCTCAGATTAGTGCGAGTAGATAGGCGATAACGGCGCCAGCCGCCGCCCCAAATCCCGAGATTGTCATGTCGCGTGCGAACTTGCGGACTCTGGCCTGCTTTTTCTCCGTCGAATCTGAAGACCGGATGAAGCCTTCCACAGTCACAAATTCCGCTCTAAACGGAGCCGGTACTTGTTCGACGGAGAAGGGTTGGGAGCCAATGTTCACATCCCTTCCAGCCACGATATTGCCGTCACCTCGGACCGTGATCTGCGACGCGTCTTTCGCTACCACTGGGTCACATCCCGGCCGCCGATGGTGTTGTCGTTTCCGTAGTTGACGATCTTGGTTCCCGCCTGGCCTTTCTGTCCCGTCCACTCATCGAATGACATTGGGTCGCCTTGAAGAGCACGCCGAAGCACGTTCTCGATGGTGTGCCAGTTGAAATCTGAGTAGCCGATGAGTAAGTCTTCGAAGCTGCACCTGGACTTGGACGTTCCCACTCCCTGCATGGAAACTCCCAACACGCATCGATTGGAACTGTTCATGCCCATAAACCCGCCCGACGCTGAGGCGAAGATCACAGGGTAATAGAGGTCCCTACCCTGTTCGAATCGCATTGTCTCGAGACCCTGGGCGTTCGGAAATCGGCGGCAGATCTCTGCGATTTTCAACCGCAATTCGCGGTTGGACTTTTCCTGTCCACGCATATGGAACGCCGTGTCGTTGATGGCCTCGTACACTTCGATTGAGAAACTCATCGATCGACTCCTTGTTAGTTGAGGCAACGTCATGTTTTGGAGGAGTATATCGGCCCCGGCTACCTTGACGGGCGCTACCGTGCGAACAGCTTCCGAGCTTGTTTGAACGACAGGTCCTCGACCGGGATCGGCGCGCCCATCCGTAGCGCTTCCAGATGGGTATTTGTCTTCCCCCGGTAGAGATAGGGGAACGCTGCGACTGCCACGACCCCAACGTGTTGAGCTATGACGTCCAATAGGCGCCATGTCTGCAGCTGCGTCAAGACGACACCGTGAGCCATGTACGGCCGGTGTTCCACGAGGCCCAGCGTCGTCTCTTCATCGGTGAGTGGCGTGTTCAGGTTGAGCGCGTCAATGTGATCCTTGAGGTCCTTCCGTCCTTCGTCGGTCCGGAGGTCGTCGCGAAGATGAGCTAGTTTGTTGCGGATCCAGAGCACGGCTTCCATCCGGGGCGGTGCAACGTCAACGCCGACGTAGTGCGTGTAGAAGGCACGGCATTCGGGCCACCGCCATGAATCTTCCGTGTTCAGCGTTGCAAGTCGATGACCGGCACGGCCGAGCACATGGCTGGCGAGCATCTCCAGGAACACCTCGTACAGTGCGACCGCATCCTTGATGACCGCAGCCGACAACTGCCAGAAGTAGTCCGCGGGCCAAATGCCGATCTGATGCTGGTACAGCTCGGCGACGAGCCACTCAGCGTGGTACTTCGGATTGAAGACCTCAGCGGCGTTCTCTTCCGCAGCGTCCCACTGTTCGCGAAGCCAAAAATCCATGCCGCGGTTAGTTGTCCGCAAGAACGCTCGGATCTTCTCATCCTCCTGCTGCCAGAAGACGTAGTCCGCGGAGACCGACTGTGAGTCAAGGTAGGTGATCATCACCGTCATCCTGGCGTACCGACAGTTGCCGCGCCTTCTATGCGTCGTACCCAGGCCGCGCGCCAAGCCCCCCTCGGGCGAGTCCTCATCAGATGTCGCCTCTGCTGGCTACTCTGAGAGAGACGCCCAGGGGGAAGTCAATAACACGTTCGCGCGCACCGGCGCGCAGGAGGATCCGCTACGCCGATGGCACGACCCGCGAAACCGAAGCCACAAAAGACCCTTGAGCAGCGGCTCTGGGATGCCGCAGACGCCCTGCGCGGCAACCAAGAGCCGAGCGAGTACAAGCACGTCGTGCTGGGCCTGGTGTTCCTCAAGTACATCTCTGACCGCTTCGAGGAGCGGCGTCACGCGATCGATGTCTCGCTCGCCGATCCCGAATCGGACGAATACATCCCGAACCCGGATCGGCGTCCGAAATACTTGGAGGATCGCGGCGAATACACCCGCGCGAACGTCTTCTGGGTGCCGGCGGAGGCCCGGTGGGGAGCGATCCAGTCCCGGGCAAAGCTACCCAGCATCGGCCAGGACATCGACCAGGCGATGGACCTCATCGAGAAGGAGAACCCGAGCGTACGCGGTGTGCTCCCTCGGAACTACGGGCGGGAAGGGCTCGACAAAGGCAGACTCGGGCAGCTCGTCGACCTCATCGGCTCGATCGGCTTCACGGAGAGCGACGACCACGGCTCGGACGATGTCCTCGGGCGCGTGTACGAGTATTTCCTCGGCCAGTTCGCCGGCAAGGAGACCGGCAAGGACGCTGGAGCGTTCTACACGCCGCGATCAGTGGTGAAAACGCTGGTCGAGATGCTCGAACCGTACAAGGGCCGCGTCTACGACCCCGCTTGTGGCTCGGGCGGCATGTTCGTTCAGTCCGCCGAGTTTGTGAAAGCCCACGGCGGCAAGCGCAACGACATCTCCGTCTTCGGCCAGGAGTACACCGACACGACTTGGAAGCTCGCCAAAATGAACCTCGCGCTGCGAGGCATTGAGGCAGACCTCGGAAAAGGCTCGGGCGACTCGTTCACCAACGACCTACACCCGGACCTTCGCGCAGACTTCATAATCGCCAACCCGCCCTTCAACATCAGCAACTGGTGGGATGCGAAGCTCGCCGACGATCCGCGCTGGAAGTACGGCACGCCGCCCGAGAGAAACGCCAATTTTGCCTGGGTGCAGCACTTCATCCATCACCTTCGTCCTAATGGAACGGCGGGCTTTGTTCTGGCGAACGGGTCGCTCAGCTCGACTCAGAACGGAGAAGGCGTGATCCGTCGGAAGCTTGTCGAGGCCGATCTGGTGGATTGCATCGTGGCGATGCCCGACAAGCTCTTCTTCAACACTGGGATACCTGTCTCTCTCTGGTTCGTATCGAAGGGGCGGCATGGGAACGGACATCGCGACCGCCGTGGCGAGGTTCTCTTTATCGATGCGAGGAAGCTCGGCTCGATGGAGTCTCGCAAGCTTCGTGTCTTGACCGATGGTCAAGATGGCGATATCCAAAAAATCGCCGGGGTCTACCATGCTTGGCGTAATCACGGCGGTGGTTATGAGGACGTGCCCGGCTTCGCCAAGTCAGCAGCAATTCAGGAGATTGAGCGGCACAGCTTCGTCCTGTCGCCGGGGCGGTATGTCGGCACTCAGGAGGCCGACGTCGACGACGAGCCCATCGACGAAAAGATCATGCGACTCAGTGACGAACTGCTTGCGGCGTTCGATCACGGAGCCCAACTCGAGCAACTCATCCGTCGTCATCTGGAGGCAAAGCGTTGAGTGCCCTCGCACTCCTCGAGGTGCCCACTACTTGGTCCTGGCATCCGCTCGAAGACCTCTCGGTGGGCGTGTTTGATTGCCCGCACTCCACCCCGAAGTTGGATCCAGAAGGCCCCGCCTATCTCGCGCGAACCCCCGACGTCGCGGACGGAGTTTTTCGGTATGAGTCGGCTTCGCGTGTCTCGATGGAAACGTACGCGGCGCGGATATCCCGTGTCCAGCCCGCCTTCGGAGATCTGCTGTATAGCCGGGAGGGAACGTACTTCGGCTCAGCGGCAGAAGTGCCAAGCGGGTTGCCCGTTTGTCTCGGTCAGAGGATGGTACTCATTCGCCCCAACTCGGACATGATCAACCATCGTTTCCTCCGCTTCTGGCTAAATTCAGGCGCTATGGCGAGCTACGTTCAGGCGCACAAGGATGGTTCGGTGGCGCAAAGGCTGAACCTGCCGGTTATCCGGTCGATACCCGTTCCCCTTCCTCCGCGCGACGAGCAGGACGACATAGCGGAAACGCTTGGGGCTCTCGATGACAAGATTGAATCCAACCTGCGCCAGCGCGCCCTCCTACGGGCACTTGGCCTGGCAAGGCTCGATGCCGCACGTGCCGCCAGCCCGTCTGTGAGCAAGACGCTCTCGGAAGTGTCGCTCTCGATAGTGCGAGGAGTTACACCGAAGTACGCCGACGGCGACCAGTCTGCCCCGGTCGTCGTGAACCAGAAGTGCATACGTGGCGGTTTGGTGACCTTGGCATCTGCCAGGCGAATGGTTGACCGTGAAGTGGCCGCCACTAAGAAAGCTGAGTCAGGAGATGTTCTTGTCAACTCGACAGGTGTGGGCACACTGGGGCGGGTAGGTCGTTGGCATCGGGGCTCGCTATTCGTGGATGGTCACATCTCTGTCGTGAAACCCAACCGCGAAGCAATCGAGCCAACGGTTCTTGCGTATGCGATGTTCGAGCGAGAGGGAAACATCGAGAGCCTTGCTACGGGAAGCACGGGTCAGACGGAGCTGAGCCCGGCACGCCTGGGCTCACTCGTTCTGGAATTGCCGGGTAAGGAACAAGCGGCAGTCCTGGAGCCAGTCCTGCTCGCAATCGAGGATCGAATTGATCAGCTCGGGCGCGAGGTCCCCAGGCTGAAAGCGCTTCGGGATGCCCTTCTACCCGAACTGTTGTCCGGACGAATCCGCCGGCCCGTGGAGGCCGTCGCATGACTGGCCTCAATACTGAGTGGGCGATTGCCCAGCTCGACGACTTCGTCAGAGCTACCACCGTCACCTGCGTGCCTTCCCCGCCCGGCTCGATCGGTCTCCACAGCTATGAGACGGCCGAGTCTAAAGACGAGATCGTCAAGCGCGCCCAGGTCGTGGAGCATATTCTGGACCGAGTCATACCGGGCTGGCGCGAGGCGATCAAGGAGAAGGGCCGTCAGAAGTGGTCAATCCACTACGAGGCAGCTGTTCGGGCTCGGGAAGCGCTCGTTCGTGCTGATGAAATCCGGCAGAACCTTGGAGAGGATGCCCCTGAGATCTCGGCGGCGCATCTCCATCCCTGGGTTTGGAGTGGAGCTCGCTCGCTGTGGCAGTCTGGGCATTTCCGCTCGGCTGTTGAAGACGCGGCCAAGAAGGTGAACGCCGAGACGCAAAACAAGCTCGGACGCCGCGACCTCGGCGAGACCAAGCTCTTTCAAGAGGCGTTCACCGACAAGCCAGCCGAAGCAGGCAAGCCACGGCTTCGTCGAATGACCCCGGATTCCAGCGACACGTACAAGTCGATGCAGCGAGGAGCGATGGCGCTTGCAGAGGGCATCTACGCGGGAATTCGGAACCCGTTCAACCATGAGAGTCCCGAGGACATCGACCAACAGATTGCCCTGGAGTACCTCGCGGCGTTGAGCGTGCTTGCTCGCTGGGTCGATAGCGCAACGGTCGAGGTTCCGTCATGAGCGGCAACATGAACGAGAACATCGTGGAGCTCGCAGCCCTCGACTATTTCCGCCAGCTTGGCTATCACACCGGCTATGGACCGATGATGGCTCCCGGTGAGCTCGGGGAGGAGCGTGAGTCCTTCGAGCAGGTGTACCTGTACGAACGGCTCCGGGACGCTGCCCGCCGGATCAACCCCGGAACCGATCGAACACTAATCGACGAGGCCGTCAAACGCCTGGAGCGTGCCGAGTCCCAAAGCCCGGTCGACGAGAACGCCCGTGTCCACAAGCTTCTGACTGAGGGAGTGCCGGTCGAGTACCGCGACCGAGGCGGCGCAGTACGCACGACGCGCATTTGGCTGGTCGACTTCGATGAGCCCACCAACAACGACTGGCTGGCCGTCAACCAGTTCACGATCATTGAGAACTCCAAGAACCGCCGGCCCGATGTCCTGGTGTTCGTCAACGGACTCCCGCTCGGCTTGCTCGAGCTAAAGAACCCTGCCAGCGAGAACGCCACGCTCAAAAGCGCTTGGAACCAGATTCAGACCTATCGCGCAGACATCCCATCTGTATTCACTGCGAACGCGGTCGCCGTCATCTCCGACGGAACCTCTGCAGCCATGAGTTCGTTCACGGGCGGCTTCGAGCATTACGCTCCGTGGAAGACGATCGAAGGACGCGAGGTCGTGACGAACCGTCCGGCACTCGAGACCGCGATCAAAGGCGTATTCGATCAGGCACGGTTCCTCGATATTGTCCGAAACTTCGTCGTCTTTAGCGAGGAGACAGTCACCGATATGGCGACTGGCCAGCCGACCAAGGTCCTCGTCAAGCGTGTCGCCAAGTACCACCAGTACTGGGCCGTCAATGCCGCCGTAGAGTCGACCGTCGTGGCATCGAGCCCCGGTGGCGATCGCCGGGGCGGTGTCGTCTGGCACACCCAGGGATCCGGCAAGAGCTTCGAGATGGTCTTCTATGCCGCGAAGATCATGCGTGATCCGCGGATGAGTAACCCGACGCTCGTCTTCATCACCGACCGAAACGACCTCGACGACCAGATTTTCGGCGAAGTCTTCGCCCCAGCACGCATCCTGCCCGAGCGGCCGGTACAAGCTGACACCCGGATCGAGCTGCGCGAGCTGCTGCATCGTGCATCAGGCGGCATCGTATTCACTACGCTGCAGAAGTTCCGTCCCGGCGAGGACGGCGACCGTATGCCAGTCCTTACGGATCGTCGGAACGTGGTCGTCGTCGCCGACGAGGCGCATCGCTCGCAGTACGGCTTCGGCGAAAAGCTCGACTCCAAGGGTCAACTGCGTGCGGGCCTGGCCAAGCATCTTCGCGACGCGCTGCCCGGTGCGACCTATCTCGGGTTCACCGGCACGCCGATCGAATCGAACGACAAGTCCACTCGGGCGGTGTTCGGTGACTACATCGACGTCTATGACCTCACCCGTGCGGTTGAGGACGGCGCGACCGTCAAGATCTACTACGAGTCCCGCCTCGCCAAGGTCGAGCTCAGCACCCGCGACTACGAGGCTCTCGATGAGCTTGCCGACGAGATCACCGAGCAGGTCGAGGAATCCGAGGCGCTCAAGGCAAAGTCTCGCTGGTCGCGTCTCGAGGCGATCGTGGGCGCCGAGGAGCGTCTCGATATGGTGGCCCGCGACATCGTCGACCACTGGGAGAAGCGCCGAGACGCACTCTTGGGTAAGGGCATGATTGTCGTCATGAGCCGCCGCATCGCGGTACGCCTCTACGAAAAGATCGTCGCGCTGCGACCCGACTGGCATTCCGATGACCCTGCTGAAGGCAAGATCAAGGTCGTTATGACGGGCTCGGCCGCTGACCCGGCCAGCTTCCAGCCCCACATTCATTCCAAGGATGTGCGCAAGGAGTTGAAGGCGCGCGCGAAGAACCCAGACGACCCGCTCGAGCTGGTGATCGTCCGCGACATGTGGCTCACTGGCTTCGACGCACCGTCGATGCACACCATGTACGTCGACAAAACGATGCAAGGCGCCGGCCTCATGCAGGCCATCGCTCGGGTGAACCGCACCTTCCGCGACAAGCCTGGCGGTCTCATCGTCGACTACATCGGCGTCTTCTCAAACCTGCAGGAAGCGCTGCAAGAGTACTCGCCGTCAGACCGCGATCAGGCAGGCGTACCGATCGAAGAGCTCGTGGACGCGATGCTGGAAAAGCATGACGTCGTCCGCGGCATTCTTCATGGCTGCGAATACGACCCGTCGCCTGAACTCTCGCCTGCTGAGCGGCTGGCCCAGCACGCCAAGGTCCTCGACTACGTCATGGCTGACCCAGACCGGACGCCTCGCTTCAATGACCAGGTGCTCGCGCTGGCGAAGGTCTTCGCGCTCTGCGGCGCACGGGACGAAGCAGCCGCCATCCGGAACGACGTCCGCATGTTCAGCGACGTCCGCTCAGCCATTCTCAAGATCCTGAATCCGGACGCAGGTCGCGGGGGAGTTGGCGCCGTCGAGATCGACACCGCTATCGGACAGCTCGTCAACGAGGCTGTGGCCGCGGACCAAGTGATGGACATCTACGCCCTGGCCGGAGTCGAGACGCCTGAGCTTTCGATCCTCTCCGACGACTTCCTCGACTCGCTCGCTGGGAAGGACAAGCCGAACCTCCAGATGGGATTGCTCCGACGTCTGATCAACGACCAGATCCGCTCCATCCAGCAAACCAACCTCGTGCAGTCTCGGAAGTTCTCCGAACAACTCGAGGAGGCGATCAACCGTTACACAAACCGGTCGCTTACAACCGCCGAGATCATTGCCGAGCTGGTCAAACTCGCCAAACAGATGCGAGACAGCACAAAGCGCTACGAGGCGCTCGGGCTCCGCGAAGATGAGGTCGCTTTCTACGACGCCGTCGCTCAGAACGATTCCGCCGTGATGGAACTTGGGGATGAAGTGCTGAAGGAGATCGCACGAAAGCTTGTCGTGGCTGTGCGTCAGAGCGCGACGATCGACTGGAACCTGAAGGAGAGCGTTCAGGCCGAGATGCGCTCCAAAATCCGCAAGTTGCTCGATCGATACGACTACCCGCCGGACCAGGAAGAGAACGTGATCGAGCTCGTACTTCAACAGGCGGAGTTGTTTGCAACCGGGGAAGCCGCATGAAACTGACACGAATCAAGATCGAGAACTACCGCAGGCTCGAGGACAGAGAGATTTCGGTTCGCGACCACTTGGTACTCGTGGGCGCTAATGACGTCGGCAAGTCGTCACTTCTTCGGGCCCTCGACTTGGTACTTGGCGCTAGCACGGCTCAGCTGTACGCGAATCTCAGCGTCGACGATTTCCGCGATTCGACGCAGGAGCTCAGATTCGAGGTTGAGCTCGCTGAATTCTCTACGGAGGAAAAGGCGCTTTTCGCCGATGAGATATTCGTCGACCCTGCGACCAACGAGAGGTCGCTGACGATCCAGCTCACTGCCTCCGTCGATGCCAGCGAGTCACTCAGCATCACTCGCACGGGCCCTCACGCGGGGACAGGCCGCCAGCTATCTCGAGATCAGATCGGGGGGCTCGGCTGGAAGTTCCTGAGCGCCACGGCGCAAACTCGTGATCTCCGCGAAGATCGCCGCTCCGCACTCGATGACATGCTGCGTGCCGTAGACCTTGGCGCGGAGAAGGCAACCTTCGATGCAATCGCGACTGGCTTTCAAGATGCCCTCAACGCATCGAACACGCTCGGCGACCTCCGCAAGCAGCTAGCCGGCCAACTCTCAAGGGCGCTGCCCGAAAAGCTGCGGAAGAAGGATCTGTCCTTCGTGAGTGGCGCGTCTGCCGACGACGACGTCCTTAGCGACGTCCGGCTGCGTGTATCCAAGGGCGGCGTCGACCACGAGCTATCACAGCAGTCCGACGGCACACGGGCCCTGTACGCGATCGCGCTCTACGACCTCATGAGCGCGGGCGCGAATGTCGTGGGGATCGACGAGCCCGAAATTCATCTCCACCCCACCTCCCAGCGCAGTCTTGCTCGTCTCCTGCGCACAAGTAGTAACCAGAAGGTCCTTGCGACTCACTCATCGGACATTGTCGGCGCGTTCGACGCCGACTCCATCGTCGTCGTCCGGCCCGGCGGCAAGATCGTCCAGCCAGATGCAGGGTTTCTCGCAGCCGACGAACGAATGTTCGTGAAGTGGTGGGTAAGAGACAAGCTGGAACCGCTCACCGCTACGCGAGTCGTCACGGTGGAAGGACTTTCGGACCGCATCCTCCTGGAACGCGTCGCGGACCTCACCGACCGCAATCTCGACCGCCTCGGCGTTTCCATCATCGAGACCGATGGTGCAAGCGAGATCCTTCCCATCGCCAAGCTCTTCGGGGCTACCGGCTTCAAGCTCACCGTCACTCGCCTCATCGACGACGATAAGGCCAAGCAGGACGTAGCGAACGCACTCGGAATCTCGGTGGCCGACCTTCAGGCCAATTCTGTGTTTGTCTCGCAGCGGGATCTCGAAGACGAGTATGTTCGAGCACTTGGCGCCGCTGACGTCCACAAGGCGTTGGTGGCAGGCGGACATTTCTCGAAGAACGAGCTCACCAACTGTGTCGGAACTGGTCCGGGTGGGACACTGACCGACGACGATGTCGCTGAGTTCTGCCGCCACAACAAACGGAAGATCAGAGCAGCTCTGTCAGTGCTCCCAATCTTGACGGAATCAAACGCATCGGCGATCACCAGTATCAACGACCTACTCACGGAGATCGCCGGTTAAATGATTACGCCCACACCGTCGCAGGCTGCGATTCGTGATGCCGCCGCGCGCGATCTCCTTGTCATCGCTCCGGCAGGCTGCGGCAAGACCGAGGCGTTAGCGCTGCGCATTCAAGGGCTGCTCCAGCGCGGGGACGTGAGAGCCCCTCAGAAGGTCCTCGTTACAACCTTCTCAAACCGCGCCCGCGACAACATTCGCGAGCGACTCGGGGACTATCTCTCGTCGACAACGCTTCGGGAGCGTGTTTCCATCACGAATTTCCACGGACTTGCTGCGCGCCTGTTTCGAGCGCACGCCAATGTGATTGAACTCGACCCGGCCATGATTATCCCTGACGGCGACTGGGTCGGCGCCCAGTGCCGGGCGCAGGCGTTCGACTTCAATACCTCTGCCGCGGTGCAGAAGACACTACGCGTAGCTAAGCAGGAACCGCGGACGGACGAGGAGGTGGATGCGTATCTCAGCGCACCTGGGCGGGAAGCCGCTCTCGCAATCGAACGCCTGCGCCTCACCGAAGGACGACTGACCTACGATGATCTTCCGCGCCTGGCCGAACTCATCCTTGCAAATGATGCCGTCGCTGATCTTTATCGGGCGCACTTCGGAAGCGTGATTGTTGACGAATTCCAGGACCTCACGCCGCAGCAACTCCGGATCGTGAATCGCATCGGGTACAAGCAGACGACCTTCGCTGGAGACCTCGCGCAAGGCATCTATGGCTTCGCAGGAGCTAAGCCTGTGGAGATCTATGCTGCCATCCGCTCCGAGTGCACCGAAGTGATCAAGTTTTCGGAATCGCATCGGTCGTCACCTGCGGTGCTCGCGATGGTCAACGCTATGGCGCCGCTCACAGCCGGTACGGTGCTGACTTGCGCCGCCCCCTCCACTTGGCCCGGTGGAGGATTGGCCGTTTCCGTCGCACACCAAACCGCGGTTGCGGAAGGCGAGTGGGTGGCCAAAGTCGCCCAGACGCTAGTTGCGCACGTTCCCGGCCAACGGATCGGTATTGTCGCTCGGACGCTTGGTCGACGGCGTTTCGTGGAAGCCGGCTTGGCGGCAGAGGGTTTGTCTTTCTTTCGATGGGACGACGGTGTGCTGGACACCGATACTGCTAGTGCGATGAAGTCAATGCTCGCGCGCTTCGACACTCGGGGCCACGAAGCTGCACCGGACAAGCTGGTCTTCCTGCGCGAGGCGTCCGGTTTCGACTCCATTTCGGAGCCCAGCGGTCGCGAGAGCCTTCTCGATGCCCTGCATTGGTGCCACGACCTACTTAGGGCTGGCACGAGCGCCGCTGAGATCCGTTCGCGGATTCAGATCGGCGACGCCACCACGCTGATCTCGGCACCAGGCGTGCACTTGCTCACCGGGCATGTTGGCAAGGGGCAGCAGTTCGATTGGGTAGTCGTGGTCGGCCTCGAGGATGGCGTCGTTCCCGACTTTCGTGCGACCACAGCCGAGGAGAAGACGGAAGAAGCGAGGGTCTTGTCGGTCATGCTCTCCCGCGCGCGCCATGGCGTAATTGTGAGCCGGGCGGCCTCGGTCCCCACCAACGCCGGGAGTCCCATGAACCGTGCGGCATCGCCGTTCCTGACGCGGCTTGCATCCGCGAAACCCACGGACGCTCACGGTCTCGTCGAATGGTTCAAGTCGGCTGACTGGGCGGCAATCGCCGCGCGATAAACACCGCGAGTGAGGGATGTGCTTTGAGGGTAACGCTTCGTCGACTTCTCATTGAGCGGGTATCAATCCATCAGACGTGCTAGTGATCCGTCATGCCTACGTGCGTGAGCAGGAAGAGAGCCGTCGGGCCAGCGCCGCCGATGCGGGCCCCAGATCACCGTGGGTCGAGCCGCCCGCACCCCGGTGCGGAAGGCAGTTTGATCGGGAAAGAGCGAAGCGCCGCAGCCGAGGCCTTCGCCGACCACTCGTAGTGACTCCGGATTAACCGCTGCGAGCTCGGGTGTGCCAGCTCAGCGGGCTCGCCTGGTCTCCCTGTGGCCTCGCTGAAGCTGCGCCCTGAGCGTCTTCCGTTTGTCGGGCTATTCCGGTTAGGACCGGTCTCCGAACGATGGTCGCTTTAAGGCCAGACCGGATGCAGGAAGGATTGGGTCTTCGCTCGACCGGCTGGAGGCCGCGGACGTCCGCCCATTACCAGGGCACAGACACCCAGTACCGGTACAGGGCCATGGACATCGCCTCCCGGACTTTGCTGGCTGATTTACCGTGGTTGTCGATGGCGGCTTGCTCGGCGACGCGGCGCCCCTCGGCGAGTACGTCAAGCTGGTCGTAGATGGACGGCGGTGGTGGAGCTTCAAGGTCGTCGAAGAATGCGAGGTGGTGGTCGGCGGTCTCGGGGTCGGACATTTCGGTGTTCTCCTTTAGGTTTCGGATCCACTTGCTCCACCTGTTCATGCGCGGCACACCATCGGACCGCGAATATGTGCCTCAGGTCGACGTCGTCCGCGCTTAGCCGTGAGGAGGTCGGTGACGGCGCTGGTCGTCTATCGCGGATCCATGTCCGAGGCCGGGAGCCCCGACGGCGTCACCACATTCCTGCCATCCGTCGAAAGCCACGAGACACGATGCGGATTCTGGCGCGGCGGGCGCCCGGTCGACTCTGCTGTCGATGCCATGCCGGGGCGCACGACCGCGTCCCGTTACTGCCAGCGACGCGGCCGCGGCGATGCTTGACACCACGCACAGCGGTCGGCGCATAGAGAGTGAGGCGGCCGTCCGGGCTTCCAATCTCGAAAGTAAAGAGCCATGACCAGTCGCACAGTGGAGCCCATCGCTGTTTCGCCCCACGACTTCGATGCTGCGAAAGCGCAACTCACTAGTCGTTCCCACAAGGAGTTCGGCGGCGTCCCGTTCCGGTTTGACGGCGCGCAGCCGGTGGAGGAGTTCACGCGGCGATTCGGCTGGGGACGCCAGCCCACCCCGCTCGAGTATCAGGACCTTATCTACGCACTGCTGTGGCAGCTCGGGCGGGACGAGGACGCAATCGACATCATCCTCACCCGGTTCGACTGGCTCATCGCCGCCCTCGAGGCTGGAGCGGAACCCTTGCCAGACGCGGTGCACCTCGCCGCGGCATACGTCGAAGCCGGACTCTGACCTGCGGGGCCGAATACGGGCATACGGTGCGTCACCGCACGGCAACGCGGGTTGATTGCAAAACCATCAACGGCTCGCCCATCCCGCGTGAGTAGTGGGCTCTGAGCGGCCGATTTTGCGAGTAATTCTCGCATCCTCCACGGGTTTGCCAAGGATCCTCTACTTTTCCCGACCTTCTTCGGGTCCCAGATTTCCTCGCCGAGGTTCTCGGCAGGGCTTCCATGGGCCCGTTCAGTGCCGACTTAGCAGAGAGGAGACATGATGTCTCACGCACCATCCGTTACACCACTCGAGGCGCCCGTCGCGCTGACGCCTGAACAGGAGCGGTTCTTCCGCGAGGTGTCGGATCCGTCCGCGTCGACGAACCTCACAGAGCATCAGCGACGCAACATGGCGACTCTCCAGCGGTTCGGCGACTACTCGACCTGGTACCTTCGTCTGAATCGGCAACGCGGTACCGACCCATCTCCGCCTCGTCGGAGTGCGGCTCCGCCCAGAAGACTGGGCGTCTACCAGATCACTGTTGAGCTCGCCCGGGTTCTATGGGGCTTGGCCGCGCCGGCGGACTCTGCGGCTGCGGTCGTCTGGGATCTGTCTGGTGGCGGCGTGCTTCAGCCGGTAGCGACAACGCAGTTCGGACGGGCACCCGCTTCGTTCGTTAGACGGCGCGCAAATCCAGCAAGGTCTTCACCTGAGTTAGAGCTAGCTCGTGAAGTTTCGCACGGCCATCGGCGTGCCAGGCTGAGTCGTCGCGATGCAACCGCCGAAGCGCTGGCAGCACCTTCACCCAGATGTCATCAATCATTTTCGGGCCGAGATCACCTGAGTCCACGGCAAGGTTTTCGTAGTGCGTTGTCCGGAACGGCTGGAAGCCCCCGTCGGTGTGCAGTTCCACTTCGAACAGCGCATCGGGCGCGGTCGAGGTGATGCCCGTTTTCGCTGGCCCGAATGACGCTTTGCCGAGCGCGATCAGCGCCGCTAGCTCGATTCGGTCGATCGTTGCTTCCTTCGAGAATTTGGCGTTTCGGAACTGGCGGTCCTGCGATGAGAGCTCGTGCATAGCGTTGATGAGCAGGCCGCTTCCTACGTTCGCGGAGGTCTGGAACCGGTAGAAGAGCCAGAGGAAGAAGTCTTCGCTGAGGGCTTCTGCGAGCGTCTCCACGCGGAGTAGGACGCGGTCGTCGACCGATTTGGTGAGCGCCCTAAGCGCATTCGTCGCCATTCGGAACTGGGTGCCTTCTCGCGCTGTTGCGAGCCCGGTGTACACGCCGGGCCGCTCTTCATAGAGGAGGAGATCTGCGGCGAGGAGGACGCTGATGTCCTTCCAGTTGGCGCCGGTGCCAAAACGCCGCTTGGCTCGCGGGTCCGTCGCCTCCCAGTAGTAGCGCAAGCGCAGCCGGCGAGGCAGGCCATCCTCCGGCTCGAGGATGAGGGGGTCGTGGACGGTGAACTTGAGGACCGGCGCGAGGCCGACCACCATTCCCTCGTCAAGTGGGCTCCCCCAGCCGGGCTTGTCCTTGGAGGAATCGGGAACATATTTGTTCCGTTTGGCATGGGCGACCAGGTCCTCCATGGTCCCCCGGAACTCAAGGCGAAACGGCCGCGTCGCGATCTGACCGCTCGTCAATACCCCCACATCAACTCCTGACGTCTAACCCATCGATGCCACTAGTCATAGCAGCACGGCGCGGGTGAAAGCGATTCGACTGGTCACGCAGAGACAGAGCGAACTGGACCGCGTCGCGGCCACCCACAATTCCGACCGGTTGGAACGAACCAATCATTCTCGCCTGCCTCCAGCCGTGCTTTGTCTTGGTCAGCTGCAGCTGAATCGCCTCCGAACCATGGATCATTGCCACGCTTGCCGCGCCGGCGCGCTGCTGCTTGATGTTCACGATCCCGGGGGGCCCGAATTCCACGCAGGCGACCCAACCGTTTTTCACCATGCTGCGCAGGCTCAGCAGCCCGGCGAGGGAACGGTATTCGGCTACAAGGTCGACCTTGAATGCGATCTCTGGCCCGTTGAAGAGTGGATTCGGTT
Source organism: Leifsonia sp. NPDC056665 (assembly GCF_042791795.1). Taxonomy (NCBI): domain Bacteria; kingdom Bacillati; phylum Actinomycetota; class Actinomycetes; order Micrococcales; family Microbacteriaceae; genus Leifsonia; species Leifsonia sp. NPDC056665. The sequence continues at coordinate 230,786 of NZ_JBHTXK010000001.1, read as the reverse complement.
TTGTCAGGTCGACGAACGCCCACCCTTCTGTAAAGTCGTTCCCTTCGATCTGCCAGTTGAGCGTGAGGAGGGGCCTACCGAACAGCAACGATGGGAGGAACACTGCGGCGATGAAAGACAGCGCGACGCCAACGATCCAGGCGAGCACGTCGGCTCCGGGGATCAAGGAAGTGATGCCAAGACCCGCGGCGAAGACGAGGATCTCTACCAGCAGGTTCGCCGCGTCAAGCGCCTTGGCGACCCACTCCTCTTTAGTTCTCAGCAAGGATTGCCTTCCCGAGAATTTGGGTGAAGTCGCTGACATGGCCGGCTGCTGCATCGCCGAGGACGCGGACCTGTCCGTTCTGCGCGAGTCGGAACGCACCGAAGTCGTGGCTGACCATCGTGACTGCGAGAACTAGGAAGTCCGAGGGGTCGGCCGCAAGAAACTCTTCCGCCTCGGCGGTTCCTGCGTTCACGGCTTCCAGCAGGTCGGCGGTGAACTGTTCTGCTTCGTCGTCCTCGTCGGCGGAGGGGCTGAAGGCGTCAGCGACGGTTGCGTCTGTGGCGTGGAAGCCTTTGCTGACGAGGGCTGTGGCAAGGACAACCAGGTCGTGACTACCCCAGCGCGGGACGTAGGTGTGGTCCGCGGAATTGTCTGTGTAGGAGGCGCCTTCAGGTATCGGAACGGCGTCAATGTGCGCGCCGTCGTCGTCCCTGCGCTCCACAACCTGCAAGAGGGACATGCCTGCATTATGTGCCACGCGACCGACTTCCGTTAGTACCGCCGGGCGAACACCGTAACGGCGCGACGGCAGCAGAAGCGTTCCACGCCCGACGACTTGCCCAGACGTCGATAGTGACTACCCCAAGAGCCATGTGAACTCCGGCGGGACCCCAAACCTCGTGGCGCGAACTCCCGCGTCGTACACGGTGAACAGCGGCCATTCCGTTTCCGGGTGCAGCGCTCCCTCCTCGATGAGCTCCATCGCGACCCGGCGTGGCGGGCGGGTGAATCCGCGCAGCATTCGCGTTGCCGGGAAGTTGAAGATCTCATACGCCGTGTCGCGGGTGATGTATCCGTCGTTTCTCGCCGCTTCCGTAATCGTCTGTTTGTAAGCATCGGGAAGCCGGTTGAAGAGCTCTTCGATCGCCGCGCGTGTCCAGTACTCGGTGACCTCCTCGGAGTGCTGAGGCCGGTCGTCCTTCTCCGCCCGGAACGCCAGCCGTTTGTCGACGTTCCAGGCTCGAACGTCTTTCTCAGTGGTGCCGCGGGTACGTATTACGGGTTCGAAGTCGACCTCGAGCAGGTCGTCCTCGACGGCGATAACGACCGTGTTCTGCTGCTTTTTCCGTCGCCGAGGCTGGTCATCGCTGTCGCCGGTCAACAGGGTGTTGATCGCTGGGGAGTTCGCGAATCTGATTTGGGACCCGCGACCAGGGCCCGGGTCTGTTGTGACCAGCGTCCATTCACCAGCGGCTTCGTCGTCGCCGGCGAACGCGAGACGCGCATCGGCTCGTCCACCGGGCGCCACCCGCGGGTAGGCGCGTGCGCCGGGGATGTCGTCCTCGTCGGCTTGAAGGTCGTCGGAACGACCGACGAAGACAAACGCGGTGTCGTTGAACACGAAATAGAGTCGTTCGCTGAGCCTCTCACCAATCTCGGATGCGTCGGCGGCTATCGCCGCGAGAGCGTTAGCCGGTAGCTGCGAAGCGGTTTGCAGGCGGGCCGCACGGTCCTTCGCGTCGTCGAAGTAGCTGGGTGCGGCGCGCGGGTCGGTCGTCCACGTTCCGAACGCCTTCCGGAAAGCTTCCCTCATTTGGTTCACCGGGAACGAATCGACGTCATTCTTCTTCGCGAGATAGAGAAGCTGGTCAGCGATCCGGGAGACAAGTTTGATCAGGGGTTGGAACGCGGGCGCCCCGAGGTCGACCAGCGAGATCCGCTGGGCGAGCGCGTACCTTTCGGCGTCGCCGGTGAAGCCGGAAGTCGAGAAGAGGACGTAACGGTAGTCGTGGCGTCGCATTCCCGTGCTCGCGTGGACACCGGTGTAGTACTCGTTGACATCGTTAATCACCCCGAGAGCGTTACGCAGCTCTAGTAGTCCGATGGATCGTTTACGGCACTTCGCTTCGACAAACAGCCGAAGCGGATAGGTAAACGTTGGTCGCACCCGCAGTTCGCCTAGCACATCAGCCTGGTGCTGGGCGCCGCGACCATGAATCCGCAACCCGTTCGACCCGTTGATAAGCATCTCGGGGTCCTGGCTTGCGTCGACGAGGAGGTCATAGCCGCTGCCTTGGAGCAGTTTCGCGAGGACCTCCTCCAGCACGTATCCGCGGAGCGCGCCAATGCTGATCACTTCTTCTCCCAGGTGTTGATTCGTTCTAGCGCCAGCGCATGTCGACGGTGACCGTCTTCACCTGGCCGTCGAACTCATGAACGAACTCGACAGGTTGCTCGTACGCGCAGAACACGTCGACGAAATCCTTCAACATCTCGCTGGACCGGATGGTTTCCAGGTCCGAGCTGAGGTGAGCGATCAGTTCGCGGCTGGCGATAACGATCAGTTTCGCCCGCGGTCGAGTGGCGAGGACGTTGAACCTGTTCAGGTTGTGGAGGAACTCTTCCTCCTCGGCGACAGTGTCGGGGTCACCGACCGCGTAGGTGGCGATGATGATGTCCCGTTCCTGTCCTTGGAAACGTTCGACGGTGTCGACCGCTGCTGCGATCCAGTCGGCGGTTGCCGGGTCGGCGTTGGCTGTAGCGAACAGGGCGACCAATGTGTGAACGATGCGCGCGCGTTGCGCGCGGTGAACGGTGACGATGCCGACGCCTTCGGTCCAGAAGTACTTCCAGTCGATCGGGTCGTCGGGGCCGCCGTCGACACCTTGAGCGAGGGACAGCGCGTACCAGGTGACGAGTCGGACGACGACGTCGACCTCGAACGGGTTCCACTGACCGGACACACCTTCGGGGTACGTCAGCGACACCACGGGGCGGCCCGGATCTGCAACAGTGGGGATGGCGTCGGTGAACGGCAGATTCGCGGGCCAGTGCTGCGGGCGGGACACGGCGTCGCAACCAGTCCGGTAGCGGATCCGTCGGCCCGTGTGTTCGGCGACGAGTTGCGCAGGATAACCTGCGGTGGTTCCCAGCGCGACGATCTCCGCGTTCGACCGGTAATTCCGCAGCAGCGGCTTCTGCGCGACCCCGTGTTCGAGGTGGAAGAACTCGTAGATTGAACCGACAACGGCGGCGAGGTCGCGTGGTGGTTCCGCGTTGTGGATAGGGGGAAGCTGTTTCGGGTCACCGGCGACGATGACCTGGGCGCCTGGTCGGACGCCGGCCAAGGGAAGGACCGCGTGAGCGACATCGAGCTGTCCAGCCTCGTCGATGATGACGACATCGAACACGGCACCGGCAGGGCTGCCGGTCGCCGCGTTGACGACCTTGTGCAGCTGCTCGGACGGGCCAGCGAGGAGGAAGACCCCACCATGGGTGAGCTCGCCAGCCAGCCCGACCAAATCGTTGGAGTCGACATCCATTTGAGGTGCCGGCAACCAATCCGGGGTTTCCCGGGCGGAGGAACGCACGCGCCTGACCTGAACATGCGGGGCATGGGTCAACACTTCCGGGATCAGGGCCCTCAAGACGTTGTCGACCGCCGTATACGTTTGAGCGGTCACCGCGACGCACAGCGGTTGGAATGGCTCCGCCGTCAACGCTGCCAAGATCGCCCGAAGCGTCTGCGTCTTCCCTGTACCCGGTGGACCCCAGATCAGTGACAGGCGTTTCGATAGCGCCTGCTCCCACGCGGCCCATTGGCTGTCGTTGAGGGAATGCTTTCGGCCCTCAACGAGAGTCCGGAGACGGCCGAGGTCGCGCGGAATCGTTGCCGGAGCGGCAGCAGTGTTCGGCGCGTCCCACAGGAAATCCTGGACGGGGTGCGGTGCGCCGCTCTGTGGTTTACGGGTGACACCAGTGGCGTGCTGGATGCGGGGATCCCGGTTGGCCAAGGGAGGGTTCTTGATCGCTTTGACGGTGTCTGCGAGCTTCTTGACGAAGAACTCGACCGCGACTGGTTCCATCACCAGGTTCCGGTCAAGTTGAACAAGCCCCGCGTCAATGAGGGACTTGCGCTGTACCGGATGGTTCGGTCGGTAATGGGCGAAGTCGACCGTCATAAGCCCAGACGCCCGGTCGATATGCTGCACCGTCGCACCGAAGACGTCGTAGAGCTTTGCACGCGCCGCCCAGAAGTCGCCGGCCCACCGGTCCGCCAACTGGCCGCGGCCGACCGACTCGACGAAGCTCTTGAACGGGTAGTCGAGTTTCACCACCAGTTCCTCGGGGACGATCGTCCACCCGAAGTCTCCTGGCTTCGCGACCACGTCGATACTGCCCGGCGCCAGCTGGAACACGACCCGGTTCGGGTCAACAGTGAGGCCAGCAGTTTGCAAAGCCGCAGCCTCGGCTGCTCCGGTCAGCCGGTGGGTGATCCGTGCGGCACGGAACTTCGCCTCCTGCTCCTCCACGGGAAGGGCACGCAGCTGAGTCACCTCCAACGAGTCCAGAGCCCCGTTCAGTTTCGCGTGAGCGTGCAGGAGCACACCGAGCAGGCTGACACCACTGAGGTCCTCGGGTGGCCGCAGTTGGCTGATCTTTGGGGCGCGGCGGGTCAGTCGGCCGCGCAGCTCATCGGTGAGATGCCCTGTGACCTGTCCGAGAGCCCACAGTTTCGTCTTCACGGTGCGTTCAAGTGAGGCTACGAGTTCCGTTTGGGTCGGCGCTGCAGGTGAGCGTCGGGTTCGCCAGACCTGGTGTGCCCGCTCCGGAGGGATCTGATCAGTGAAAGGGTCCTCCCAGAACAGCGGAACTTTGAACTCGGAGTAGGCATAGTCGTCCTGATGGAACCGGCGCGCGGTCGCTAGGAGCGTGTAGGTGTGTGCGAGGTCCAAGCTCAGCAGCGCTTTCGCCGCGTCGCGTACGACACTCACCGCGGGGGTTGCCGCGAGAACTGCGCTGCCGACGACGTCGTCCGGTGGGAACAGCCATGCCAGTCGCTTCAACTTGTTCGTGCCAATGATCCTCGGGAGGTGGCGACCGATCACCCGGCTGAGGTGCTCAAGCGTGATCGAATCCCACACGTACACCTGGAACGTCGCGTCGGGGTCCTTCCGGGACGCTTCCTGGATGACCGCGTCGATGTCGTCGAGGAGCGCAGCGAGCGCGTCCCATTCTGCGTCGAACGTCTTCGTCTGGGTGTGGTGGACGCGGGTGCGGTTCGAGCTGACAGCGGTGAGCTTGTCACCTTTCACCATCCACGCCCAGTTCAGACCGAACGCGAGAGTGATCGCACTGCCAGGGTCAAAGTCAGCGGTGATGTGTAGGCGAAGCTTCGCGAAATTGGGGATCGCGGCGGAGGTGGCGTTGTCGCGCAACGCCGGAACGGTCTGACCGGACAACGCACGAGCGCGAGCGCCGACGATCTGGCGTTGCCCGCGAAGTCGGTGGTGGGCGTCGAACGACGGGTCTGTCGGTGCCAGCCCAGCCACCGACGGAACAGTCCCGTGTCCTTTCTCTTTCAGGATTTGGAATGCGCCACGGGATAAAAAGGGCAGGCGGGAAAGATGCTGCTCCCGTTTGGCTGTCGGCAGGCAATGCCGTGGATCCCAGTCGGAAGGGTTTGCTCCGGGCTGCGGGTTGAACTCCTGGCCGAGGTTGTCGCAACCCTGGCAGCCCGTCGTCACCGTCCACGGAAGGTCGTTGAACGGCGTCGAGAGTACCCGCGGGATCAGTGTGCGGAGTACACGCAGTGTCTCAGAGATGAAAACTCGTAGCGGTGCCACTTCGAGATCTTCATGGAACGCGCCGAGTTTCGTGGCCGTGTCCTGACCGGCGCGGGTCGCCGCGACCAGCAGCGACTCGTCTTCGCTTCCCGGCCACACCGCCGGGAACGCTGAGACCGCGAACCGGTCACTCAGGCTCCGGTCTTCGAGGAATGCTGCAAGGGTGAGGACGTAATAGGACAGTTCGGCGAAATAGTTCGGGCCGGGTTCGCTGGTCAACTTCACGTCGATCACCCGCAGAACCATGCGGCGGTCGCGGTTGTCTACAGCGACAATCGCACCGTCAGACAGGACGATACGGTCGCTGAGGTTCGGCACTCCGGCGGAGACAACTTCGATGACGTCAGGGCGGACCCGGGCAAGATCGAGGGGACCGTCAACGTCGGCGAACACGATCGCATCAAGGTTGTGGATGCGTCGAAACGCTGCGGTGTCCGCGTCGAATTCCGCCTCGATGAGGAACTGTCCCGGGTTCACTCCGGAGCGGAGCTTCTCCTCCAATTCGCAGGCGGCGAAGTCGAGGCCGGGCGCGGTTTCCCCTCCGGTGACTTTGCGGCCGCCGCCGATCAGGTTCGCGCCGCCGAACGCGGCATCCAGGTCATGAACTTTCTGATGACCCCATTCGTCACCGGCCCGGGTGATCTCGTTCAGCGCCGGGCGCACTTGCCGATGGGGTAGATTCAACCGTTCCCGCTCCGCTGCGTACTTGCCCGAGGTTGGATGCATCGAGAGACGCAGCTGCTTCTCACACCCGCTGGCAGCGAATTGAGTGATGCTGGTCTTTTCCACGCGCGGCATAGCGAATCTCCGGTCGGGCCCCGACTCCCCTTATCGGCGGCGTCGAAATCACCCTATTCGGGCCGATTGCGCTCAACTATCAAAAAGTCTCAACTGCCCCGAACTGGGGTCAACAGGTCGTCCGATGCCGCAGCGACACGTGCGGCAGCGATGTAAGCACGGCGAAGGTTTCCACGGTCAGCGTCGCCCAGCTGCGCCGCGTCGGCGACCAGATCTGCCGCTTCCGCTGCTGCACCATCAGTCACGGGGAAAGGGTGCGGTTGCTTTGCGAGCACGAACACCGCATCCCAGGTGATCGATCCTGGGCGACGGTGGAGACTCATGTCGCTGTCGCCACGCAAGGGGAACACCGTCACGACGTGCAACCCGGTGGAGATCAACGCATCAGCAAGCGCGTCCCACGCGGACATGGACTGATGTTGGAAGGTGAAAACCAGTCGGCCATCCGGTCTGAGGATGCGCGCCGCCTCGCGAAAGCACTCCGCAAGCCCCTCCATAAACGTCGCGGCATGAGTGTCCCGTCGGCCCTTCGCGGCCAGAGATCGTTCGGAGGGCCCGCCCGGATCAGTGATGATGCCCGCTGCGGCCAGCCAAGGGACGAAGAAGTCGGACAGTTCGCTGTAGTCGATGTTGTCCATATACGGCGGGTCAGTCAGGACGATGTCCGCAGAGGAGTCGGCAATCGTCGGCTGGTGGCGGCTATCGCCCTGCAGAACAGTGAAGGAACCCTCGGGCGGTAGCGCAACCGTTTGGAAGCCCGTTCCGGTCAGGGTCAACTCTTTTGGCGCTTTCGCGAAATTGATCGCGTTGGCGACCCGACGAAGCGCGTTCGGGAACGTGCCACGCCCGGTTCCCCGCAACCACGGGTTCAATTCCACCGGCCTGGCCGAGTGCGCGAACGCCCGCAGGGAGAACAGCGGGGTCACCTGCCGCCACCGTTCGGTGTACCTGGTGAGTACACAGTTCGACGTCAGATGATTCGACAGCGCGAGGGCATAGGACAGCTGCTGCGCTTCCGGGAGAGACGCGATCGTGTTCAGCAGCCATGTGGCGTGCAGCAGCTGGCGTGGGTTCAGAAGTTGTGAATATTCGCTGTACCCGTAACCGAGGATGCGGTTGTCGGATCGATTCTCGTTAGGGATTGCGCGGTTCGGGATGAAGCCGGCGAGCGGCCGCTGCAAGAGCTCAGCCCTATGAAGCGCATCAAGGTCGGCGGACGTCGGCCGGTGGAAGACCCGGGCCGTCATCGGTGCTGGGCGGGTGCTCGTGGAGACCGGGATCGATTCGATCGCGAACATCCGGAACTGGGGACGTTCGCCGGTTCGCCGTGCATAATGAATGAGGGCTTCCACATGACCGCAGTCGGGGCAGGTGGCTTTCCCACGCGCGAGCGGGGCGGCTCCAACCGCCGTCGCGCAGCCGCATTCGCACACGAACTCCCGCGCGCGGCCGCTAACGATCTGAACCTGGCCGCATCCACGGTCGGAGCACACCACCCACTGTTCATTGCCAGCCAGGGCGAGCCGGTAGCTAGGATGCGCGTCGAACGTTGCAGCGCAGCTCCCGCAACGGAGTTGCTGCACGTAAAAGAAGTGCAACCCGTCTCGGGTGTCACCGTCGGGCCCGATTGTCCGGTAAAGATTTCGCAGCGGCTCCGCTGTCTCGAACACCTCCGGGAAAACATCGAACGGATCGGGAAGATCACGGGCCCGCAATTCGAACTCGGTCACTGCGACGGCAACAGGGTCGATGTCCACCCCAGTGACGTCAGCACCGAGCCGTGACGCTTCATAGAGGCTGGTTCCTCCTCCGATGAACAGGTCCACAACGTGCTTGCCTGCCAACAGGTCGGAACTCAGAAACCCTGACCAGAAGTCGGCGCCGTTCTCCACCTGAGCACCGACCAAAAGCGCGCGCATCGCAGTTCCGTACCGGCGGGCGAACCATTTGTGGGCGGCGTACACCGGACGCGGACGATGCGACTCGCGGCGGGCAAGTTCGGCGAGCTCCTGAACCGGGAGGGTCCCGGCGTCGAGCACCGACAATGAGAGCTGTGCGCCGGCATCGGAAGTGCGGGGCTCGTCGCTCATTTGGTCGCTTCCATCGGTGCACGGTTGATACCGTTCATTGTCCGTCATGCTCCTCATATGCGCGGACCAGCCGTCTATTTGGTTCTCGCCGGCCCGCAGCGTAGGGAGACCAGATGCCAAACTCGCCCGTCCCCGAGCTTCCTCTCCCGCTCGGGCCGGATCCGCAGACCCAACTGCTCGCAGATGCTACCGATAGGTACCTGGCGGAGTGGCCGGACGCGCAGTTGACGATGTTCGAGGACAACAGCGTGGCTTTCCTCTTTGATGCGACGCCCGGCATCGACAGAACAGTTCTAGCCGTCGGAAACCCCCAAGGGCCGATCGTGCCACGGGACATCAACTACCAACGAGGCTACCCGCTCGCCAACCATGGGCCGCGGCGACTGGATCGCGGCCATTTTCTTCCCTACTCCGGCGGTGGCGGCTTCGGTCCGAACCTGTTCCCTCAAGACACCGCCCTCAACCGAGGTTGGTCGAAAGACGGCCGCGCGTATCGCGCGTTCGAACGGCGGGCCGTCATCGCCGGGCCCGATGGCCTCATGTTCTCGTACCCAACGTACATCGACGACACAACCACACCGGCGTTCATCCAACTTGGCCTCCTGGCCCGAACCGGAAACGAGACGCAGATCTTCCGGAATAGGTACGACGATGCCGCGCTGCTTGGGCAGGACCGCCTGACAGTCGAGCTGCACGGCGCCACCGATCATCAAATCGGTGGCCTCGGTGAAGAAACCGTCGGAGTCTTCCTCGAACGGGAGATGGGCGCACAAATCATCACGATGGGTGAAGCCGGGATGGAACGAACCGAAGGGCGGCAGGATCTTGACATCGTCGCAGAACTCGACGGCGTACTCATCGCGTACGAAGTGAAGACGATGTACACCTCCCGGCGTGCGGGGAAACTCAGCCGGGCAGGAAACCTGTCGCGACCGCGGCTGCGATACACGCAAGCCGGGGTCAGACAAGCGAGCCAAGCGTACGCGACCGACCGGCTCAGCAACACGATCGACACTTGCGGCGACTACCAGGGGATCGATGTCCAAATCGCCGTCGTCGATTTCGAATTGATGGCGCTACAGTTCTTCGACGTCGACGACTTCGGACGACGAATCACCCGTGCCGGACCAATCACGCCGTGCCGGAAATCCGCGGAAGAAGCGCTTCGCAACATTCTGAGCAACCGCGGACACCTCTGAACTCGCTATCGCGTGCAAGCCGCATCCACGCTCTCGCGAGAGGGAGGACTGAATCAACCTCATTCAGCGCCGAAAAATCGTCGCGCCCAACTCCTCGGGTGACTATAATTATCGCCAAGCGGGTGTAGGGCGTGCCTCAAAACGGTGGACTGGGATGCACTGACCGCGCGCGTCTCCTCTGGGATGAGCTCATGGCAAGCGGTCACCAGACGATCCTGGCTGCAAGGTAGTGGTCGGCGGCAGCCGAGAAAAATACGCAGGCGATTGTTGCCGAGATCGCTACTCGTTTCACCCGTCGACGCCGGCTGAACGATTGGTTCGGTGGTTCTCGGTCTGGAACGTTCACACTGCCCCCTCGGCATTTGCTGCCTGCCTTTTTTGTGAGCCCGAGTGGCCCAAAGGCAGGCGTCTTGACCTCAAGGTATGAGACGCAGAAAGACCCCGTAAATGCACCTAACGTCACATATCTTTGCCCGCAGCACCGACCGGCTCAGCTGGTCGCCTCTAGAGGAATTCGTCGGACGCCAGCAGCACCTTCACCTGGTCGAGGTCGGCTCTGATCCCGTCGACCAGCTCAGCCACCATCAGGACGCGCGCTCGAGAAGTTCCGCGACGAACTCGTCAACCCCGACACTGACGACGAACTTGAAACCTACTTCGACAAGAAGCACGCGACGAAGATGAAGCGCAAGTCCGAGGCAAAAATGCGCATCGGCTCGTGGAACAACTTCGCCGAACGAGAAGCCGAAGAAGACGCCGAGCTAGCCGCGGCCGGGCCACCAAGAACCTAGCCCGCAGGGCCGCCATCTGACACCAGTACCCGCAACACCAGGCGCTTCAGCCTGCCCCGAATCGCAAGAACCGGGCAGCTGAGGCGCCTTTCGCGTTGTCTGCGGCGAGCGCCGTTCGTCAGAACCGATCGTAAGAGGGCGGAAACGACTCAGGCGCCCGATTTCTCGGGCGCCTGATCTGTTCGCCAAGGGTATTGCAAACAATTCCGCCAGGAACTGCAACCAACCCAACGCGCCCCGTCCCGCGCACAACCCCTTCCGACGCTCGCAATCACATCCGAGCGTCGGACGGGACACTATCCCGCTTAGTCCAGTCGCTTCAGGCCCAAACCCGACGCCGCGAGTATTGCGTCCTCGCTAGCCCGGCTTGAGGCGACCAGACTCCCCACATCCGCGTGGATCGCGACCAGAGTCCCAATGCGAGATCTCGCGTCGCGCTCCAGTGCTACCGCTTCGGCGCTTTCGACTTCGTCGGCGGGTCGCGCCTCCTGGGGGTGGAGGCGCAAGCATTCGAGCTGCTCGAGGTCGTGGTTCCAGCGAACGCCGACCCGAACGATTCGATGATCCTGGTCTCGGTACCACAACATGCCGGATGGCCGGCCCTGATCCAGAATCAGGTCGGCGCCGGTGAGCGTGAACCCGGGGGCGCGCTTGCTGGGGTCCCACGCTTGGACGGTCATCGCGCCGCGGCCCATCTGCAGGCCGGGAATCAATTTTCTATCCGTGCGGTGCGCGAGGAACACGGTGCATTGTTGCCTGCTGTCATCCTCGCCAGTGTCAACGGTTGGAAGGTCAGCCGGTCAAGCCGTGGTGGGCTGGCTGCGCTGGGGGTCCTCGTCGCCGTGTTGCATGTGCTCGTGTTTCGTCATTCTTCTCCTCGGCGTGGAGCCCGCTGCTCTGCGCGCGCTTCAGTGCTGTTTCCGTGATCACCTTCTTCATGCGCGGCATGGCGCAACTTCGGTGTGACGCTGGGCCGGCCGCCGATCACGGATCGCGACTCTTGCCCGCGAGGGGAGGAACCCGCCCGCTGGCGGCCCAGGTCGCCGCCAGAGCCGAAATGAGTTTGGACGAGCTGGCTGTGGCAGTCACCCGGTGAGATCGGCTTGCCCGTGAGCGTCCTGGGGAGTGCTGGTCATGCCGCGGACGGTGATGCTGTTCCGCAAGCCCGCGTCCGGCTGCGTCTCACGCTCCGCCAGCGCGGATTCCGGCGCGGCCGCTGCGATCGGGGCGGGTTCGCTAGGCCGCCGGTCCTTCCGGGACACCATTGGCACTGCGTCATGGCCCGCTCCATCCACCACAGAGACCTCCTGCTTCCACCGGTGGAAGTAGAGAACTGCTCTGGATCCCAATGAAATAGCGGGTCTTGTCTGTGTTGCTTCCTTACTTCCTTGTTTCCAACCGATCACTGCTCTTAAGGGCGATGCACTCCAGAGCATCGGGCCACTCTTTCCCAACCCGTGCATATGCGTGTTCGTCGGCCACACGCACTCACCGTCTGGAAACAGGGAAATAGCGGAAGTACCGCGGCGGACCGCCAGATTGCGCGGATTTCGGGGGCGGCGTTACTTCCAGGCGTGGAAGTAGGGGAAGTTACGCCGCGGATCGGCGTGGCCAGGGACGGTCGCAAGGTCCGGTGCATTCTTCGCCGCATGTCTTTTCGGCGGACGCGGAACCCCGCGTTGCGACACAGTCCGGAAAGGCGACCACAGCACATGAACACCACCCACCCCCACGACGACACCCCACAGAGCGACCGAAAATTCGCCCCTGTCCCCGGCGCCGTGCCGACACCGCCACCGTCCGCCGGCGAAGGAACCGAAAGCGTCCCGGCGACGGCCAGTACCGGCAGCCGACAGCCGACAGCCGGAGGGGAGATGGTGGGGTCGCCGGGCGCGACGCCGCTCCATATCACCGAGGCCCACATCGCACTCAGCGGTTCAGGCCAAGCCGCCCATGCTGTGCTGTTCACCGGCGGAGCCGACGTCGCGATGATCAGTGCGATCGCTCCTGACGGTGTGGTGGTGGCAGCGCTTGACACCATCTTCGCCTGGCACGCCGGGGGCGAGCGGGCACTGAAGGAATTGAAGCTGGTGGCTAGGGCCGGCGAGGTCAAGCTCGCGCTCGAAGCCCCGATAACCTCCGGCGAGGACTGGGATGCGGTGACGGCACTGATCGGCGCTATCAGACTGCGGGGTGCAACGAAGGTGACCGTGCTGGAGGCTAAGGATCTGGCTCGCCTGATTGCCGAGGAAGACGCAGAAGACCGGGCCGAGCTCTTCGTTAACGCGCTCCGCGACGCGAAGCTGCTCACTGGGCGGCGGCCGGCGAACGCGGTGGACCGGAAGGCGGAGCTGGCGAAGAAGCGCGCGGCGTTTGACGTTGCCGGGGCGAAGGTCGATTTGGAGAAGCGGCTGATCGGTGTCCCGATCTTTAACGAGGATGGCAGCGAGCAGCTGCGCCCGCTGATGAGCGCGGCCGCTTACCGCAGGGTCACCCGCACCACGTTCGATGACCGTAATGGCGGCGAGGACGTGGCGGTGTCCCAGGACCACGACATCGAGGTCAGCTGGTTCGACCACCAGGGGATCCCGCGTTCGGCGGTGATCAAGCACGTCTCGGAGGATGACCTTCCGTACCCGCGGAGGTGGCTGAAGAGGCTCCCAGGCGGGCACGGAGCGAACATCATTGTCAACGACCCGCGGCGCAACGGCGCCACGATCGCGGAAGCGATCCGGGCCACCGACCAGGAGTTGCTGGAAATGCGGCAGGGCCGCAAGCGTACCGGCTGGATCGAATTGGAGAACACGCAGGACGGGTTTACCGGTACCGAGGTGGGGTATCTGCATGTCGGCGGCGCGATCACCGAGAACGGCAACACACAGTTCGCCAGCTCCGTCCTCCCTGGCCAGGAGGGAACCGTCTACCCGGACCCGTGGGACGTTACGCCGGAGCGTGAGCGCATGGTGGCTCGCAACGTGTTCGAGGCGGTGATGGAGATGCAGCGGCCGATCCAGTTCGGAGCAGCGCTCGGCGGGGCCGTGCACTCGTTGGCGGGCCTCGGGGTGCGCGGGATGCTGAACATGTGGGGGCCGCCGGGTTCGGGGAAGACCACCTGTGTGGCCGGGATTGCCGGGTTCGCCGGCATCGGGTACGGGTTCGGCGGCCAGCTGATGAGCAAGTTCGATGGCTCCCCGGCCTCGCTGCGCCGTATCGGTCGCGGCCGTCACGACAACCTCGTCACAGTCGACGACCAGCGCCCTAAGGAGGACCCGAAGCGGCAGCTGGATGTCCTTGCCGCGGTCGACGACATGAGTCGTCGAGGCTACGAGGGAGGAGCCGCCGGTTTCCAGGTTTCGGTCAAGGTCGATGACGAGTGGACGAACTCCCCACCGGATAACTCCGATGTCTTCTTCATCAGCGCGGGCGAGGGCCGGCTGCCGGGCTCGTTAAGTACCAAGGAGCGGGTCTTCGAGGTCGAACTTCCGGCCAAGGTCGCGTACCGCTCCGGTGACGCGAGGCGGTTCAAGGAGCTGCTCGGGAAGGAGGTCACCCCGTATCACGCCGCATGCCTAATCCGCTGGCTGGCGGGCATGATCAACGCTGCCGGCGGACTGGCCCCGTGGAGGGCTTTTCAACTGGCCGCCCGAGAACAGATCGAACTGGAGCTGCGCCCGCTGGTGAACTCCACCCGCTTCGCCGAGGTCGGGTCCGTGTTCGTGTTGGGTTTCAGGATCTGGCTGGACTATGTCGAGTCGATACACGCAATCACTGCCGAGGAGCGCTCAGAGCTCGAGGCGGCGTTCCGTACCCACCTGGAGGAGAACATCGTCGAGAACGAGAAGGCGGCAGAGGCAGGCGACGTGACCTGGGGCGACGTCATCACCACCCTGAAGCAGGTGCTCGCTTCAGGAGAGACCTACCTGATTGGGGACCCCCGCGTCAACGTGAGTCTCGAGCTCCCCGTGGGGGCGGACCGCCGCCCGCCGATGGGCAGGTGCTGCGAGGGACGCGGCGGACGCGAAAACTACGTCTTCATTAACCCGGTCGTCGCACTCGATGCCCTCCGCAAGAGGTTCGGCAACCGGATCGCTGACACAACGGCACTCGCGAAACTGTTTTCCCCGATCTCCTACCGAAGGGAGAACCGGCTCACCCTGCAGTCAAAGATTCACGGAAACACGATCGAGGGCATCGCCATCCCAGTCAGTTACTGGGAACACAACGCAGCTGAGGCCGCCGACGACTCCGAGTTCCTTGGCCTCGAGGCCAACACATGATCGGGGCGAGCACAGTCGGATCACCGCGAGCATCGTCATCACCACCAGGAGAACGCTCATGAACACCATCACCGAACAGACGCTGACCGAGTTTTCGCAGTGGCTGGCGGACAGGCGTGTCATCGGGGCCAGCATCGCTGGCGAGGCACTGTACCTGGCTGACGGCACCCCAACAGCCACCTGGATCATTGATCTGCGAAACCGGGCCGTCACGGCCGCCGCATTCAAGGTCCTCGCCGACTCGGGAAGGAAAGTATGGTGTGGCCGGGTCACGAGCACGCGCTACACCGGCACGCACCGCACGGTTCGTGCAGAGCATGCCGGCCCATACGCCATGAGGCTGACCGGTCAGCGGGCCGAGGCGCATTCCTGGCTGTGGGACGCGTCAACACTGCTGCACACGTTGCGCCCGTTCTCCACCACCGATAACCGGTGGGAACGCGACCCGCGCATTGACCCGCTCGGGTTCACCGCGACAAGCCCAGCGGATGCAGCAGTCCTCACCGCCCGGCTGGTGACCGAACTGCACACCGGCTCCCCGGCGGCTGCGCGGAAGGTCGCATTGCACTCCTGCCAGCAGCAGGCGATGTGGCGTCACCGGGAACAGATCGGCTGGCGCGTCGACGTGGACAAGCTGCGGGCGGAGATCGAGAGTTGCTACACCAGCAAGCGGCAACTGACTGACGAATTCGGTATCGACCTTGTCACCGCGGCCACGGCCGCTGACCGTGCCCGCATTCACAACTGGCTCGCCGGCTACGGGATCGAGATCCGAGACCAGCACGGCGACCCCACCCTCGCCCGCAACGCCATCGACGAGGTGAATCTGACCGACCTGACGAGCGAAGCCCGGGACGCCTGGTGGAAGTTCCGCCGGGCCCGGTCGAACTACTCGCGGATGGCAAAGCTTTTGGAGATCAAGTCCGCGCTGCAGAACGGGCGGATCTACACCCACCTGCAACTGCGAGCCACGATCACCGGGCGTTCCACCTCCGCCAGGCCGGCGCTGCAAAACATCCATCGCGACCTGCGCGGTCTGCTGATTGCCGACCGCGGCAAAGTGCTGGTCAGCCTAGACCTCAGCACAATCGAGCCTCGCATCGCTGCCGCGCTCTCCGGCGACCAACGCCTCGCAGCGGACATCGCCAGCGGTGACCTATACACCAGCTTCGCGCGCCGGCTCTGGGGCGCCAGCGCGTCCGACGAGGCAGGCGGGATCATCCAGGAACATCGAGACATCGCCAAGACCGCAATGCTTCAAACCTTCTACGGATCCGGCAGCGCCACTCTGGCGCAGCGGCTCGGGCCAGACACCACCGTCGCGACCGCCCAGCAGCTGATCGACGGGTTGTGGGCCGCATACCCTCAACTCAGGTCGTTCAGGGATCAACTGAACGCCGCCGCCCGCCGCCGCCGACCCGATCCCTACGCCAGCGGCCGTCCATCCGCCTACTCACCGCGCGGGGACCACGCCGCCCTCAACATCCGCATACAGGGCGAAGCGGCCGACGCGTTCCTGGAGCTGAGCTCCGCGGCACTACACCGGCTCGGCCCCCGCGCCGCATGGCTGAGCGTGTTCGACGAACTCGTCGTCGAAGTTCCCGAGGCGCACGCTGAACAGGCTAGACAGATCCTTCAAGAGACGATGTGCGCCCAAATCAACGGGATCCCGCTAACTGGGCAAGCACAGATCCTTGGCGCTGCCTGGCGGAAATAACAGCGCTAGAGCCGCGCAATCCGCCGAACGCATCCGCACCACCTCGCCGGCGAGAAGGCCGCGGAACCGGCTGCGAGTTTTCGCCGCATGTCGATAAGTAACGACGCCAAGCCTTGGCGCTCTAAACCGAAGGGAAAGAGATGGACACAGACATCCAGAACGACGCGAGCACCGCTTCCGGAGGTTCCGGGGGCGAATGGGGGAGTGGGGCAGGTGTGCTGCTCCTGCGGGCGTTGGCCAGCACAGACGGGTACGTGCCCCGCGTCGACACCGACGGGCTCATCATCATTGAGACCCCCGGCGCCCTCACCTGCCTGGAGACCGGTCACCCGTTCAGTCGGGCAGACCTGGAGCGGCCCGACCCGTACCGGGAACTGTTCGACGCGGCACGCCGTGAGCATCAGTCAGCGCTCGAGGAGCGCTTGGAAACGCTGATGTTCAGCCTGGACGCCTCCGGCAGCGACCTCCTCATCCGGTTCTACAAGGAGCCAGAGGCGTGCTACTGCGCCAACCACGCGCCCTCCTACTGCGCCCCACCGCCGAGTGACTCGCGCAGCGCGGCGACGGAGGAGAAGAGCGGCTGGGCGGGACGCGTCACAGTCCGCATCTCCGAATCGGACGGACACACGCTCATCCGGGCCAACGATGCGCGCGCAAATGTCGATCTCGCCGACACCACCGTGGACCTCACCGACTGGATGGATGAGCTCATCAGCGCGGTCCAATCAGCCAGAGACCATGTGGACTTCTCCTAACTGGGCTGTGGATGAACGAGACGTGGGCGTTTCTCGACGAGCCGTCCGCTGCCAAATACGGAAGGGGCTTGACCGCGCTTCTGCGCCCGCTGACCGCCAGTATGGTCATTGGTACCTGCAACTGGACCAGCAACACTGAGCACTTCGTCGGACTCGTCGAAGTCAAGCGGTGACTCGAGCGCACTCGGCAAAGATTCCGCCGGACGTAATGCGAGCGTGCGGCGGATCGTACGACCGCCCACGGTAAAATGCTCGCAGGGAATCGGAGGTGGGAATGGCTGCTCGCACCACGACGACCGCGGGCCGCCGCCGGCCGGACACCGACTTCTCCGGGGTCCAGACGGCCTTGGGCGACCTCGGCTACCGCCTAAGCGTCGACGAGGTCAGACGTGTCGTGGATCTCGTTCTGAAGGAACGGGCGGAGCGGTTGGGTGCCGCTGGCGGCCACGCCGAGCACGAGGCCGACGCGGAGAGTGCGCGCTTCGAGACACGTCGAGGCGCTCTCGACGATGACGAGGAGTCGCCGACATAGGCTGGCCGGCTCCTGCGTGCGCTTGGCCTGACCCGGGCGGACCTCGACCCCTATCTGCCGCCGGCTCTCATACGGGTCGGCAATCCTTATCCCGTCCTCCGGGTGACCGCGGACGCTTTGGAACGGCTCGACCACGACGCCGACGAGGTCCTCCGGAGCCAGGATCAAGGGGGTTGGGACGGGACAGTCCCCGTCGTGCACCGCGTGTCGCGGGCGCTCTTCGGCAGCAGGAGCCCGTTCTCGCGCGGAGCCATCCGGGAAGACCCCGCGACAGGGTCGGCCGCAGCCGACCTCGGCGCATACCGTCGGTGGGGAGGCCATATCGCCACCCCTGCTACGGTCGCGATCAAGCAGGGGGGCGACGGGGGTGGCCCTGCCTCCTCAGCGTCAGTGTCCCGCCGCAGGGGAGGGGTTCGTGTGAGCGGGACGGTGGCGCGCTTTGACTCCGATTGAGCCTGACGGAGCTGTACTCAAACGGCGGCGCGAGCTCAGGCGGTGAGCCGCGCGGGCATCGCGGAACGGTCGTTGCTCGTGGTCCTCGGGATCATCTACGTCGCGACGTTGCCCCACTAATTCGGCCGGTCGCATCACCGGAGGGCGATCGCTGGTCACACGGCGACGTCGTCCTCCCGCCGTTCCTCCTACTCTTGCGTGGTCCAGCTCGCGCGAGGGGGCCGGCTCAGCCGACTCCGGGTCTTCTGGCGCGCCCGGCGTCGCGCCGCCGGTGGTACGCGCAGGCCCCTGCTTCGCGGGGTAGCCATCTGTGATGCCGGCTGGGTGGAGGTGCAGATCGCGCAGCGCTTCGCGAACACCAGGCCGAGTCGCCGCCGCATAGAGCGAATGTCGGCGGGATTCCGACGGCAAACCCAACAGGGCCTAAGTCCCAGAATGGAAGAGAACACCGTGAAGAGTTTCAAACTGTATAACGAGCCGGTGCTCGCCGACCTGCAGACCCGTATCGAAGAGGTGGAGGGGCGTGCCCGGGAGCGAACCCTGCAGGCAACCGACCTTCTCCGGTTCGCCACGAGGGTGGAGGCTACCTTCACCGCGCTGGGAATCCCTCTCGCGGCGCGGGTCGGGGCGGTCGTCGAGGTCAGCGGGATGACCAATCGAGTAGCCAACTCGTATCGAGGAGTCCCCTATGCGACCGAGGCGCGGCTGCAGCGGAACACGCGCGGCTGGCTGGTCACAGACATCGACCGGGCGCCTGGCCGCGCATTCGCAGACGGATATCGCATCACCCTCGCGAACGTCGACCCGCAAGGACTGCTGAACTCCATCCTCACCAGCCAACGAATCACCCTCGAATGCCATCGAGGCGCCGCGGGGCGGCTTGGGTAAAGGACAGGCACGGTAGCTCAACAGAGCAGCCCACCGTTTTGAACCCACCGTTGGCCGGCGGGCCACCGCAGCAAAGGTTTACACCGGGCGCGGCCGAATCAACGCTCGGTGCCCGCCCGCCGACGATTGTTCCAGCGCGGGTACTGGTCGCGCCCGAGTACGGTAGCGACCCAGCCGTGGCCCCCGACGGCGGTCGATGGCTAGCCAGATGTGAGGCGGCTGAGCCTGCCCCGTCGGCCGGGCGGGAGGTTTTCAGCGAGGGAAGAGGTGTGGTCGAGCGCGGTTGTTGGTTCCTGCCGCGCATAGACGCGGAGAAGGGAGCGATACCAATGACTACACCATCGCCAAAGCCTGATTCCGAATCGAAGCCGCCCGCACGAACCGGCGCTAGAAACAAACGTCCCCGGCGGCCCGGAGAAGTAACGCCCCGTCCTGCGCTGTACCGGGAGATGAGTCGAGCCATACGAGAACGTGACCTCGACGGCATCCTTGCCGTTGTCGACAGCCGAAGTGAACGAGACGAGGCCTCGGGTTGCCTGATCTGGAAGGGCAACTCGAACCGCAACGGTTACGCGTACGTATTACGTAACCCGGGCGTCTACGTGCATCGCGTCGTCTGCTGGGCAAGCAACGGCTTCCCCGGAGACCTCAGTAGCTTCCCTCCCGTGCATCATCTTTGCGGCAACACAATGTGCGTGAACGGTCCGCATCTCGCGCCCGCCACAGCGCTCACCAACACCATCGAGGCCTCCGCGCGGACCACGCTTCTGCGACGGATCAAGGCCTTGGAGGCAGAAATCAATCGCTTGGACCCGAACAACCCTGTAGTTCGGGACTGGCCGGCCATCGAGGGCGGAGTTCCCGCCGGCCAGATTCGCGTGTGGCGACAGAAGAACATGTCCATGGGGGAGTCCCTGCGTCTGCAGCGGCGAAGGGAAGCCCACGCTGCATCCATCCGAGAGCGCAAGCAGATGCGATTCGAGCAGGTTCTCCAAGTGCGGCGACTGCTCGCGAAGGGACTAACCAAGAAAGACGCGACGAATCGCGTCGGGATCTCTTACAGCACATACGACGACTGGAACCGTAGATACCAAGATGAAATTGAAGCTGCACCCCACAAGTTTGTGAAGCCGCGAACCGAGCCCGATTGAACACCTGGGCGCCCGCTTAGACGTTTACCCAGGAGCGCGCACGCGCGCCGCGAGCAACGGCTCGTTGAAACGCATTTGGGCTCCGGGACGCATTTTGTCGACCTCGATCAGCGCAGCCGCCTGGTCCAAGGTCAGCTGGTGCTCCTGGATTGCGGAGGCTGCCACCTGGTCCTCGGCGACCGTCGACCAACTCCGAAGTGGGCGACGCCAAATCGTGGGACGTGGCTTGTGCCTGGATCCTAGTTTCGGCCCTGGCGGGTTTTGGAAGTGTTCGAAGGAAGGCCGGGGAGGGTTTCGACTTCGGTACAGCTGAGCCGTCGGCTGTGAGGTCGTGTGCCGATCAGGTACAGCGGTCCGGGAACCGTGCGGAACGGCGACCCAGCCGACCCCGTCAAAGGCCTGCGTGCAGGCCAGGCGAGGAGAAACCGTCGCAGCGTGAACGCCGTGCGCGGTTTTCGAACGGACAGCCTTTTGAACCGGTATTCGACAAGTGTCCTGAGTTTTTGATCAGCGCGCCGGATCTCCAGGACGCCCATGGTCGTGAGTGGCTACTCAGGCCCTGCGGTGCCCGTGAATGAACCGCCTGATCTCCTCTTGCAGTTGCAGGTCTTCCGGTGTCCCACCGCTGAAGCCAGCGTGCGGCATCGCCTCGAACACCACTAGGTCCGCTAGCACTCCTGCATCACGTAGCTTGCAATGCATGCGCACAGTGGTGGAGAGGAAGATATCGCGCGTGCCGGAGGACAGCAACGTGGGCGGGAAGCCTGAGACGTCGCCGAATAGCGGGGAGAGGTACGGATGTGTGAGATCCTGCCCGGCGGCATAAAGCTGGTTGACGTGTTTCAGGCTTGCAAGCGCTCGGTCGGCGTCAGCGAGGGTCTGGAAGGTGTCACCGGACTCTGTCAGGTCGAGCTCGGGGGTTCCGAGGTAGAGCGCAGCTGGCATCGGAAGCCCCTCGTCCTTGGCCAGCAACAGTGTCGCCGCTGCGATGTTGCCACCGGCCGAGACGCCGGAGACGAAGATGTCCTCAGGGTCCTTGGTCGCGACTAGATGCCGATAGACGGCAACGCTGTCGTCGAGCCCGGCAGGGAACGGGTGGATCGGCGGCATTCTGTAGTCAACGCTCCACACTTCCATACCCATCGACAAAGCGCTTAGAGCGCCGATCCGTCGACAAACCTCGCCTCCCATGTTGATGAGCCCGCCCGGATGGAGGCTCAGGTAGATCGGGCCGCCTTCAACAACGTCGGGAGCGCGGTGAACGTAGACCGTGGCACCCTCGATTTCGAGAACTTCCTCGTCGACACTCTCAGGAACCGACGGAATGAATGCCAGGGACGCGTCATCGCCTGCCTTGATGTATTCAAGCCAACTGGTGGTATCGCTCACCGGCGGATAGGTCGGCCGAGTCACTGGTGCAGCGAGAATCGCTTGTGCCTCGAGGCTCACACTGGTCGGAACAGGGAAGGGCGTCGTTGCGGAGTCCGTCACTTCGTCAGACTCTCACGCGGGGCACTTGCTGTGCAACATGTGTTGTATTGAGGTCTCGTGAAGGAGGGTCGTTTCGCCGAGGCGACGTGGGTCGTCATCGAAATTGGCAAGACTCGGTTCCCGTAGCTGCATTGACCTAGCTGGTCCTTCACCGGCGTCGGCCGGCGGAAATGGGCGTCAGTATCGTCCGCGCAAGAATACTCACATTGCACTTTCAGCTCAGCAGTGCAAACTTGCACTCTATGACCTCAGGTGCAATCTCTACCCGGGAGCGGCGCAAAGCCGAGACAGCCCAGGGACTCAAGGACGCGGCCCGCCGGCTCACCATCGAGCACGGCCTCACCGGCTTCACGATCGAGGAGCTGTGCGACGAGGTTGGCGTCTCGCGGCGCACCTTCTTCAATTACTTTGCGTCCAAGGAGAATGCGGTCATCGGCGTCTCGGTCGACCTCGACGAGTCCGGCGCGGCCGAGCGGTTCGCGGCGGCAGGCGCCCGCGGCATCCCGCGCCTCGTCGACGACCTGATCGCGCTGCACCTCGAGCGCTGGTCGTTCGGCGGTATCACGGCGGCGGAGGTCGCGCAGCTTATCCAGGCGTTCGAGCGCGAGCCGCGGCTGATCGGGCACATGCTCCAGCTCGCGGGGCAGGGCGAGCGCGGCGACATCGAGCTCGTCGAGCGCCGGGAGGGCCTCCCGGTCGGTGACCTCCGGGCGGCGGCCGCCGTGCAGCTCGTCGGCGCGGTCATGCGCACGAGCATGGAGCAGTACTTCAAGCACGACGCCGACTCCAGCGACGACTTCCCGACTATCGTGCAGGGCCGTCTCGCGGCCGTCCGCGAACTCTTCTAGTCAGCACCCGACAACCCCCAGGAAGGAACGGACACCATGACTACCGCTACCGCCGCCCCGCCAGCTCCGATGCTGCTCACCAAGCGCCGCATCTGGATCATCTTCAGCGCCCTGATCGCCGGGATGCTGCTCTCCAGCCTCGACCAGACCATCGTCTCCACGGCCATGCCGACCATCGTCGGCGACCTGGGCGGCGTCTCGCACCAGGTCTGGATCACCACCGCGTACATCCTCGCTACCACGATCGTGATGCCGGTCTACGGCAAGCTCGGCGATGTGCTCGGGAGGCGGTGGCTGTTCATCGGCGCCATTGCGATCTTCACGGCGGCCTCCGTCGGCTGCGCTTTCGCCGGCGACTTCTGGACGTTCGTGGTGTTCCGCGCGCTGCAGGGTCTCGGCGGCGGCGGGCTGATGATCCTGTCGCAGGCGATCATCGCCGACATCGTGCCCGCCAACGAGCGCGGCAAGTACCTCGGCCCGCTCGGCGCGATCTTCGGCCTCTCGGCCGTCGCCGGCCCGCTGCTCGGCGGGTTCTTCGTCGACCACCTCACCTGGCAGTGGGCGTTCTACATCAACATCCCGGTCGGGATCGCCGCGCTCGTCATCGCGATCTTCGCGCTGACGCTGCCGACCAAGAAGGCGACGCAGCCGATCGACATCCTCGGCATCGTGTTCCTCTCGATCGCGACGACCTGCCTGGTCTTCTTCGCCGACTTCGGCGGCGACAAGGCCTACGGTTGGGGGTCGCTCGCGACCTGGGCGTGGGGCGTCGGGATGCTGGCGGCGGCGGTCGCGTTCGTGATTGCGGAGGCGAAGGCGAAGGACCCGATCGTCCCGCTGAGCCTGTTCAGGAACCCGATCTTCATCAACGCGACCGCGATCGGGCTCGCGCTCGGCATCGGCATGTTCGCGGCGATCGGCTTCGTGCCGACCTTCCTGCAGATGTCGTCGGGCACCTCCGCCGCGGCCTCCGGCCTGCTGATGATCCCGATGATGGTCGGCCTGATCGGCACGTCCATCCTGTCGGGCGCCCTGATCACCCGCACCGGTCGGTACAAGCTGTTCCCCATCGTCGGCACGATCCTCACCGGTATCGCGATGGTGTGCATGACGACGCTCGCGGCCTCCACCGCGATCTGGCTGATCTGCGTGTACCTGTTCGTGTTCGGCGCCGGCCTCGGCCTGATCATGCAGGTCGTCGTGCTGGTCGTGCAGAACGCCGTGCCTGCAGCCCAGCTCGGCACCGCGACGTCCACGAACAACTACTTCCGCGAGGTGGGCGCCGCTCTAGGTACCGCGGTGTTCGGGACGCTGTTCACTGCGCGCCTCACCGACAACCTGGCGGCGGTGTTCACGAAGGCGGGTGCCTCGGCGTCCGACGCGGTGGGCGCGACATCCACGCTGAGCCCGGAGGCGCTGAACAAGCTCCCGGAGGCCATCCACACGGGCGTCGTGAACGCCTACGCGGACGCGCTCGCGCCGGTGTTCTGGTATCTGCTGCCGTTCATCGCGGTCGCGTTCCTGCTGGCTCTGTTCCTCAAGCAGATCCCGCTGTCGGACCAGTCGGGCTTGGTGGCCCGCGGCGAGGCGATCGGCGGCGAGGAGGCCGAGCGCCTGGAGGCCGAGCAGCGCGGAAAGGCTCCTCGCAAAGCCGCCGCCCCAGACCTCGACGTCGACACGTTCCGCGACGCGGACCCGGTCGGACGATGAGGAAACCCGCGGGAGACGGGCGACACCCCGCCTCCCGCGGGTGCGAGCGTCCACAGCACCTGAAGGACTCGCGCAGGGTCGGCCTCGCAAAAGACGCAGTATCTGCTCAGTGACTCGAGCCGGCCAGCCAACTGGCCGCGCGCCTCTTAGCGCACGATTGAGAGCCGGTTGGGCTACGCGAAAAGGTGCCCGATTCTCTGATCAGATATTGAAGATCTTCGTCGCGGGCTCTTGTGACGATCGGCCAAGTTCTCGAACGCCTCCGGCACGGGCCGTAGAGGAAGGGCTGCCGGCATCGACCTCGGCCTGCGGCCCTCACCAGCCAGGACTGACTTGCGCGTGATTACGACTGGACGGGATTCGTCCGTTCCGCGTCGGCGAGTAGCGATCGCAGCAGCGACCTGGACACAGGAACAGGCCTCGCCCCGATAAGACGCTCGTAGAAATTCTCAGCCTCGCCTTCGAAGCTCATGTATGGCTCAACGTAAGCAGGGGAACCTGGCTCAATTCGCCAGCTCTCGCTCAGATCGCCAATATATTCGGGATCGAACCCGATCTTCTCCATGAAGGCGCCAACTGTTCCGACTCCCTCCTCGGTATCTCCCGCCACGGGAAGGGCTGTTCGCTCAGGGTGGCCGTCGGGGCGCGCAAGTGCGCTAAGCCGGAGAAAGTCGATGTTGTTGAATGCCTTTACTACGACCGATTCGCTGAGGTGGCTCTGAACGAGCGCGGTCGCAGTGGTCTCACCTGAGTCAAGCGCTGGCATCTGCCCATCCCGTGATGCGAAGTAATTCATTGCGTCCACCACGACTTTGCCCGAGAGTGCTGAGGGGGGCAGGCTCGCATACTTGCCGAAGGGGATGGCAACTACGACGAGGTCGGACTCTTGACCGACCGCCGTGATGTCCGCGGCGGAAGCGCGAGACCCGAGTTCTTCGACGATGGGGGTCAATGATTCGGGACCTCTGGAGTTCGCTAGGAGGACGTCAGCCCCCGCAGCGACACAGAGCCTGGCCAGATTCGAGCCAAGGTATCCGACGCCGACGATTCCCACGCGAGTCGTTGTCATCGAGCGCTCCAAGAAAGCGTAAGCCTACCGATCGGCCCCTCTGCAACAGTTGTCACTTAGTCATCATCTCACAGCTCGACTCTGAAACCTTCGCTGAGCGGAATAGCAATGCGACAGGTGTTGTATAGTCTGGTTGGCGAATGGATGCTACCGATCCGACAAATCGGCTCGATGTCCTTCGTTCACTTGTTCAAGGAGGAACGATGTCCGAAATTCTCGAGCCGGTGGCGATTCCGAGCGCGGGCGCGCGAGCGGCCAATAGTCATCTTCCGGCACCGAAACAACTGAGCGAGCTCCTGAGGCCGAAGCTGCATTTCACGCCACGGGCAGGATGGATCAACGATCCGCACGGAGTGACCTTCCATGAAGGTGCGTATCACGCGTTTTACCAGTACGTGCCCGAGAAGACTGTTTGGTCGGTCGAATGCCACTGGGGGCACGCGGTTGGGCGTGATCTGCTCAGCCTCACCGAGGTCGAGCCGGCGGTTTTCCCCGGAGACGGGGATGACGGTATCTGGAGCGGGTCGCTGGTTGTGGCCGACGGTCAAGCGACGATCTTCTATACCACTGCCACCGCACCTGACTTCTCGCAGGCTCGGATACGGAGCGCCCAGCCCGCTGACGAAGACTGGATGCAGTGGCAGAAGGGCCCCGTCCTTGTGGAGGCGCCTCGGTCGCTCGACTTGGTCGGCTTCCGTGATCCGTACGTCCACCGCGACACAGACGGATGGAGGATGGTAGTAGGGGCCGGAAGGAGTGATGGGACCGCGATGGCCATCTCGTATACGTCGGCGGACTTGGCGAGCTGGGAGTACGACGGCATCGTTCTGGAGCGGTCAGGCAACGAGAAAGATCCGGTCTGGACGGGCGCTCTGTGGGAATGCCCCCAAGTTTTCGAAGTCGACGGCCGCGCGGTAATCCTCACGTCCGCTTGGCAGGACAACCGCCCCTTCCACGTCGTGTACGCGATTGGGAGCTATCAATCAGGGGTGTTCGAGCCGGAAACTTGGGGACGGCTCACGTATGGCGACAGCTACTACGCCCCGACGTTCTTCCTCGACGCCGCAGCACGGCCCTGCGTGACCTTCTGGTTGCGCGAGAACCAGGAGCCGGAAGAGGGGTGGGCCGGAGCTCACAGTGTGCCGTTCGTGCTTTCCCTTGAGAACGACCGACTGGTCGCCGCGCCGCATCCGGATGTCGCGGCGCACCGAAGTGAGTCGACTCCTAGCGGGATGCTGCCCGAGTTCGCAGCGGATGTACTGTGGGACGTCGACGACGATGACGAACTTGTCGTTACCTCTGGGACCGAGCAGATCATCTCGCTCGTCCGGAAGAGAGGGGAGGTACAAGTGACTGTCGGCAGTAATGTCAGGGTGGTGCCTGCCGCAGGGCCGATTCGCGTGATTCTCGATGGTCCGATCGTCGAGATGGCAAGTTCGGCTGGGTTGTTCTCCACGCGCATTTACCCGAATGGTCAGCCAACGCGAGTGCAGACGCGGAGCGAACAAGCGGTGGTGTACCCGCTCGTGTGATGTCCCCAGCGGCTGCAACGGCCGACGCGCCTCTTCTCTGGTGTGAGCGCTAGCTTCCGTTGCGTACACGAACGGCCGATTGGACGTCATCCCGACACGCCCGCGTGAACGTGCCGCGACGACCCGGACTCCGGCGTGTGGAAAACGGACTCCGTAAGAACTTCACTGAAGCCCACCGCTCGGGCCCGGGGTGCCGCCGGTACGAATCTGCCTGCGCTCGTGACCGGCCAAACCGAGCCGCTTACAGGCGAGACGCGAGCGTGACTCAACCACCTTCTATTCCCAAGTGGTGCGTGCTCCGATCAAGAACGCCTCTGCTGCCTCGACGGCTAGCGTCGATATCCATACGGCAGCGGAGCTGGACTCCATGTCGATTTGAGCTCTGCCGATGGAAGTCGTCATCAAACGAGTCATCGCGCGATGTAGCAGGCAGGACGTCGCAGCTGAGACCGCCCGCCGCCACGATGACGGGCCGCCCGTACCGGCGCCGGTACCGCGGACGATCGCGAAGCGATTCAGCTTGAGCGAGGTGCTAGTGGCCGATTCACCGGTAGTCACCCCCGTCTCCGTTACGCGCAGCGTGGTCGCGCCGTCGTCTTCCTCCGCGTCGGCGGATACGTGCACCCCGTCTCGACTGCGCAATGGAACGCCGTGACGCAGTGCGCGATTGCTGCCGAGATCGACGCGGTCGTCCCGCTCTACGAGGTCGCCTCCTTTGGAGACGCCACCCGCGCACCGGCATTCGTGGCGAAGGTCCTCGCCGAGACGATCGCCCAGCGAGGTGCATAGGAGATCTCCTGCTGGCTCAAACGCTGGACGCCTACCGTCGCCTGCGACGGGCAGGCAACAGCGGCCGCTTCACCTACGCCCCCGATGCGATTCACGCCGTGAGGTTCAGCCCGCGGCCACCCCGGAAGCGAGACGAGTACACGACGAGTTCGTCCGCATCCTGCGATCCTGATCACAAAGAAGGTACGCGTGCAGGCCAATCCTGCAACAGACCCAGGGCACCGCCGCCCTCGACTGCGTGGGCCGATCACGGCCTGGACCCTTTCGTCGTTGGCGGCGCCTGCCATTCACCTTCGTGGCGAAGGTGACACTCCAGTTGCGCCGCGTGCGCAGCAATTCCTAAGCCACGATGCGGTGGAGACGCTGGTCAGAGATGTCGAGGATGCGCGCGGCCAACTCCTCGGCTGAAATTGACGGCTTGTCGGTCGAGAGCCAGTGAACGCAAGCGCCGAGGATACCCCCTGACGCGAACGACGCTCTGAACGCCACCTCTTCTTCGGACAGGGTCGGATCTAGCTTATGGAGCTCAAATGCCACCCCGATTGCGGAGCGTTCCAGCAGCGCGTGAAGCGTTTTGGCGCTGCCGTTGGGACCGAGCGCCCATCGATAGAGCGCCCAGTTCTCCTCAACATGCTTCAGATAGATCACAAAGATAGCGGTCGACTCGTCTAGCTGACTCCCGCTGCCGGTCGAGGTCGCCTCCCATTGACGGTTCGCCTGATCGGCGAGGTCTCCCAAGGCGTCCGCGATGAGGTCGTCCATGGTCGCGAAATGCCGATAGAAGGTCGCCCGGTCGATCCCAGTCCGCTCGCAGATCGCGGAAACAGTGAGCGTTTCGGGGTCCTCGTGAGCAAGCTCGAGGAACGCCGCACGCAATTTGAGGCGCGAGCGAACATATCGCGGATCGGTGTTCTCAATCTGACTCATCGCGGACATCTCGCTTCTTTTGTGCATGCCACCCTATGTCGGCACGCGATCAACGCTACTGCAACGAACGCTGAATAGGGTGGCATGCCGATCTCACCGCCGCGTGATCGTGGGAAACAACGGTCGACTCTTCGACCAGTCCGCCGCCGTGCCGATGACCTCGATGATTTCCCGCAGCCGAATGTCCTCGGAGGTCGACCCCACGCTGAGTTCGAGCTCGCCCGGGTCGAAGATGAACTCGCCGTCGCGGCCGAGGTAAGCCAACTGTCCGGTCGAGAATGAGAATTCGACGGTCGCCGATTCACCCGCGGCCAGCTCGAGTCGATAGAAGCCGACCAGTTCCTGCACCGGCCGCGTTACAAGCTCGGCTCGGTGCGAGGCATAGAACTGGACGATCTCCGTGCCATCGCGGTCGCCCACGTTGGTGATGGTCACACTTGCGGCGATTGAATCGCTCGTGCTGATCAGGTGGTCGGCAACGACCAGATCCGAGTACTCGAACTGGGTGTAGCTGAGTCCGTGTCCGAACGGGAAGAGCGGAGTGGAAGGCATGTCGGTGTACGCCTTATGTGCGTCCGTGGCCGTACGCCGGTACCCGGTTCCGAGGTGCTGCCCGTGGTGGAGCGGAACCTGACCCGAGTGTCGCGGCAGACTCAACGGCAGCTTGCCAGATGGGTTCACGTCACCGAAGAGGACTTCTGCGACTGCCTGCATTCCCGCCTGACCGCCGTAGAAGGGGTAGACAAGGGTTGGTAGCACTTCGGCGAGCTCGCCCAGCGCGAACGGGCGGCCCGTGAAGACGACGCCGACGGTAGGTGTGCCGGTCGCTGCGATCGCCCGCGCGAGTTGGACCTGAATCGCTGGCAGATCGATATTGGCCCGGTCGCTTCCTTCGCCTTCTGTCACTCGAGACCCGAACCAACCGGGCCGGCCCCCGAGTGCCAGGATCACGACGTCGGCTCGCCGGGCAGCCGCCGCGGCAGCGTCGATGTCCGCCGGCTCGTCGTCGAGGATCCCGCAGCCGGCCGTGACTGTGATCTCCGCGTCAGGGCTGACGACTCTGAGTGCGTCGGTCAACGACATGGCGCCGTAGGTCTTTCGCGCGAACGTGTCGAGTCCGTCGGCGAGGATCGGTCCGAGCTGTGCGCCGAGCGCTGCCATTGTGTCGGGGTTGAGGGCTGCCTCGCCGGAATCCTCCGCGCCGGCCATGTTGGACTGCTCGCCGGCAGCAGCGCCTGCCATCATGGCGAGGGCTGCGAAGTAGGTGTAGCCGGGGAAACTGACGTCGATCGTTTCGGCGTGCGGGCCGACGACGACGATCCGCTGCTTTGTCTTCGCGAGCGGGAGGACGCTCCTGTCGTCGCGCAGGAGCGTGACCGACTCACGTGCCAGCTGCGCTGCGAGCTCGCCACCTTCGGTCGCAACCGCGTTGATCACTTCAGGATCTTCGGAGACGAACGGGTTGTCGAACAGGCCGAGCGCGAACTTGTCGCGGAGCACGCGAAGCACGGACCGGTCAACGAGCTCTTCGGATACAAGGCCCTCGCGGACCGCCTCGACGAGGGTGGGGCCGTACGCCTTGGTGTCCGGCAGCTCGACGTCGAGGCCTGCTTCGAGCGCGAGTCGTCCGGCGTCCTTCAGGTCCTTGGCGACGCCCTGTCGGTCGGCGAGGTTGGCGATGGTGCCATAGTCGGAGACCACTGTGCCCTCGAAGCCCAGGTCGTCACGCAACAGTTGCTCCAGGATGCCGCGGTTCGCGCCGACCGGAATGCCGTCGACGGTGGAGTAAGAGTTCATGATCGAGCCCAGCTCCGCTTCGCGGATTGCTGCTTCGAACGGGCGCGCATACACCTCGCGCAATTCCCGGCCCCCGACAGTGGTCGCCGCCATGTGCTGGCCGCCGTCCGTCATTCCGAAGCCGAGGAAGTGCTTGCCGGTGGCCAGGGCGCCCGTGGTCAGGTCGTCTCCTTGGAGGCCACGCGTGTATGCCACGGAGAAGGCTGAGACCAGGTACGGGTCCTCGCCATAGGACTCGTGGACGCGGCCCCAACGAGGATCGCGGGCAACGTCCATGACGGGGGAGAGCGCCTGCGCATGCCCCACGGCGCGCATCTGCTTGGCGAGAATCTGTGCCATCTGCTCGACACCGGCCGGGTTCCACGTCGCCGCAAGCCCCAGCGCTGTGGGGAAGGTGGTGAATCCCCGCGCCACGAGACCATTCAGCGCCTCGAGGTGGATGATCGCGGGGATGCCCAGCCTGGTGTTCTCCACCAGGTAGCGCTGGATGGTGTTCGCCGTGCGAGCAAGCTCCAGAGGAGGAAGATGGCTCATCATCGAGAACATGCTGATCTGGCCGATCCCGCCGGCCAGCTCGTTCTGGAGCTGTTCCGGGGTCGGTCCGGCCACATTCAGCAGGCCGAACGGCATGATCGCTGTTAGCTGCTGAGCCTTCTCTTCGAGGGTCATCTGGGCGAGGAGTTCGGTCGCCCGCTCAAGTGCGGTGGCGGTCGTCGGGGTGGAAGTCATCGGCGGTTCCTCTTCGTCGATAGGTCTGTCAGATGGAAATGGTGTCGGAGACGCGCGAAGCGCGGAGTTTGTGGGTTCCAGGACCCACGTCAACGCGCTGATCGCCCCAGACGAGGGTCGCGCTGCTGCCACCGGGGACCTCGACGCGCAGCGCGCCGTCCTCGTCGCCAAGTTCCCAGGCGATGTCGATGCGACCCTGCGGGCTGTCGAAGTAGCCCGATGCCCAGGTCATTCCTTCCGGGATGACGGGCTGGACGGTGAACGACTCCCATGCGATCGAGTCCTCGTTGGCCTGCAGGCCGAGGATGTGCGAGTGGAGATAGCGGATCACTGCGCCTTTGCTGTAGTGATTCAGGGAGGCGTGAGCGTTGCCATTGCGGTCCACGCCTTCCCATTCCTCCCAGATGGTCGTCGCGCCGCGGTCGATCATGCCGAGCCACGACGGCGAGGTGCGCTGCTGAAGCAACTGGTGGGCAAGGTCGGCGTGACCATTGTCGGCGAGAACCGGAAGTAGATCGGCGGTGGAAAGGAATCCGGTGCCGAGGTGCACGTCGGCCGCTTCGATCAGCTCGACAAGCCGCTCTACCGCTTGCGTCTTGACGTGCTCGGGCACCAGGTCGAACGCGAGCGCGCGGACGTAGCTGGCCTGCTTGTCATCCGGTGTGCGACCGTCACTGTTAATGAATTCGAGTTGCCACGCGTTGCGGATCTTCTCGGCAAGATCGCGGTAATGGGCGGCGTCATCATCGCGGCCAAGGATCTGCGCGGCCTTGGCAAGGACCGAGACCGACCGGAAGAGGTACGCGGTGCCGACCTCGCCCTTGTCCGCCATCGCCCAGGCGATGGGGTCCGGCATGGTGGAGCCAGGAGTGCCGTCCTCGGCGATCGGCGTCGGCTCGAGCCACTCGCCGAAGTGGAAGGTCCCGTCCCAGACGTACTTCTCGTGGGGCTGCGGCTCAGCGGAGCGCGCGACGCGAGAAGGATGGCGGTTTTCCGCTGCAGCCTTCAGCGCGAATGCGACCCATCGGGTCATGGCTTCCCAGCTCTCGGCGAGTACCGCGGTGTCGCCGTACGCCTTGTAGAGCTCCCAGGGGACGATGGTGATCGCATCGCCCCAACCTGCGGATCCGGTGGCGAAATCGACGCCCGGGTCCGGGATCGTGCGCAGTCGTGAGTTGTCGGGGGAGATGTTTACGATGCGACCATCGTCCATCTGATCGTCACGCACAGACTGAAGCCATTTCCTGCTGAAACCATCGACGTCGTACAGCCGAACTGCGGTGGGAAGGAAGATCTGATAATCGCCAGTCCAGCCGGCGCGCTCCCTTGTCGGGCAGTCAGTCGGGATGTCGACAGCGTTGCCGCGGAAGCTCCACTTGGCCACGTCCCAGAGCCGGTTCAGGGCGGTATCGCTGCTGGCAAATCCGCCCACCTCACGTAGGTCACTGTGAAGGACCTGCATCTTGATGTCTGCTTCGTTGAGCTTCAGGCCCTCGCGGTGGATCTGGGCGTACTGGAAGCCGTGCACTGTGTGATGCGGTTCGAACCGAGAGCTGCTTCCATCGGATATCACGGAGTCCTGCTGGATGAACTCGACGAATTCACCGTCGGGTGCGTTGGTGCCGAGGTGCTTTAAGGTCAGCTTTCCATCCTGGCCAACGTGCTCGCCGAATTCGAGGGTCGTCTTAGAGCCTGCCTCACCGAGGGACGCCAACGAAACGCGTCCAGAAGCGTTCTGACCGAAATCGACAACGATGTCGTCGTCTCCGACTTGGGCAATCGACACCGGCTTCAGCTCGGCGACCACGCGCACAGGCGGGGCGGGAGACCAGCTGATCGAAGGCGGGAGCTCAGACGACGGTACGGCCAGGCCGAGCTGCCGCGGGGGAGTGAGGAAGTCGTTGACCTGCCCGTCCATCAGATCGGCCTGCCGAACAGGGCTCTCGAACACCGACCAACCCGTGCTGGTGCGTGCGACCACGCTTGTCACTCCATCAGCGTCCAGATGAAGCTCCGCCCGGATGGCCGTTTCGGTGCCCCACAGGGCCTCTTTGCGGAAGGCGCCGGCGCGACCGCGGAACCAACCGTCCGATAGTCGGATGGTGAGGGTGTTTTCTCCGCGAAGCGCATCTGTCACGTCGATGGCCTGGGCGTAGAGAGTTCGGTCATAAGACTGTGTACCAGGGGCGAGCTCCGTAGTCCCGACGCGCACCCCGTTGACGAATGCCTCGTACACGCCGAGAGCTGCAACGTAAAGGCGAGCACGGACGGCGTGGCCTTCCAGCTCGAAGCGGGTGGAGAAGTCGAAGGCCGGGCGGTTACCGACCGATGCCTCAGCCCCACCGGGTGCCGAGATCCACTGCCCGCTCCAGTCCGCCTCGAACAGACCGGCCTCAAAATAGGCCGTCTCCGACCATGGGCTCATCCCGCCAGAGTGACGCACTCGGACCCGCCATCTCACCGGTTCGGTGCTGGCCAAGGCTCGCCACGGCCAGGTGATGAAGCGATGCTGGGCACCTTTGCTCGCGTAGGAGAGCGCCTCATCACCAATTGTCGCCTCCAGCTCGAAGCCGAGTTGCTCCCGGACGTACTGCGGCACCTTCCACGACAGCTCAGGGCGTGCCTCGGAGACGGGGAAGGTGTCTCCGCCGGTCTCGACCACCAGGTCATAGGGAGCGGCTTGGTTCGTGCGAGCGACGTCGTTCATTGAAGTCTCCTGTTTCAGGCCCAGCGGCTTGGGGCGCTCTAAGAGCGGCCGTTTCTCGGAGGCTGCCAGCGCCGGACGCCGAACGGCTCACCCTCGAACCCACCTAAGTTTCACGTTCGCTCGAACTGTACAACAGGTGCAGCATAGATTGCTGGAGGTACACCGAGAATGCAGCAGCCGTCGCATTGCGACTGTGCAACGATCGTTGTATAGTTCTCAACTAGCGCGCACCAGAGCGCTCAATGACGCAGCCGACAACGACTGTCGAGACCTGTTCGAGGAGGAACAACCCGTGTCAGAAGTAATCCGCCCGGTCGCCGGCGCAGCCCTCCCGGAGGAGCCCGTGGTGGAACACGAGCTTCCCGCTCCCACGAAGCTGCGTGCGCGCGTCGTCGTCGCCCTGGCCATCAGCCAATTCGGTTCGGCTATCCCCGCTGTCTCAATGGTCCTTGTCTCGTGGCCGTACACCATCGGCGCCCTAGACGCTGCGAACAAGGCGTTCTTCCTGAGCCTGCTGACCGGTCTATTCGCGGTCGTGGGAATTGTCGTGGCGCCAGTGGCCGGTGTGCTCAGTGACCGCTGCACCTCCCGGTTGGGAATGCGCAGGCCGTTCCTACTCGTCGGCGCCGCGATTGGCGTAGTCGCGATGGGGGTCATGGGTCTCGCGCCCAACATTCTTGTTCTGATCCTCGGTGCAATGCTCTACGCGGTTGGTACAGGAATCTACACTGGCGGCAACTCGCCGCTGGTTCCAGATCAGATCCCCGAGAAGCACCGCGGGCGCGTGATGGGTCTGATCCAGGTGATGCTGGTCCTGGCTGGGCTGATCGCCGCGATCATCCTGCCCCAGTACCTCGGGCACCAGTTCATCGTGTTCGCTATCCCCGGCGCCGCCTTCGGCATCGCCGCGCTGATCACGGTGTTCATGATCAAGGACCGTCACCAGACCAAAGCGGAGGTGGGCGGACGCCTCTCGGTCGTCGGCATCTTTGCCCAGTTCAAGGTGAACCCTCGAACGATCCCCGACTACTCCTGGGCCTGGATCGGGAAGGCGATCACCACGCTCGGCACCGTCCTGACGACCGTATACGGCTTCTACTACATCACCGAT
The DNA here is from genome assembly GCF_042791795.1 of Leifsonia sp. NPDC056665. NCBI lineage: Bacteria > Bacillati > Actinomycetota > Actinomycetes > Micrococcales > Microbacteriaceae > Leifsonia > Leifsonia sp. NPDC056665. The sequence goes on along the minus strand of NZ_JBHTXK010000001.1, from coordinate 195,593 downwards.
CACCTCAAAGTCACGCCCGCTCAGCTTCCGGCCGTCGTGTCGCTCACCGGCATCGTCGGTCTGGCCACCGCGATTCTCGGTGCGGCGCTCGGATCGTGGATCAGTGACAAGTTCCGCATCCGCAAGAAGATGGTGCTCTACACCTCAACGATGATCCTGATCGGCGCTGTCATCGCTGCCTTCGCCCCGAGCGTGAGCGTGTACATCGTTGCGCTCGTGATCATGGGCCTTGGGACCGGCGCCTACTTCCCCGTCGATGGTGCCGTCATGATCGACGTCCTCCCCGGTGAGGGCCGCGAGACGGGCAAGTATATGGGTCTCATGACGCTTGCCGACCAGGCTCCTCGATCCCTTGGCCCGTTCCTGGCCGCAGGCGTGCTTGCACTCGGAAACCTGATCCCCAACGGCGGTTACCCAGCCGTGTTCATCACCGGTGGCATCATCGCCGTCATCGGAGCGCTGCTGATCCGCAAGGTCAAGGGCAGCGTCTGACAAGCAGCGCGCGGTCGGACCCGGCGCGATCCGGCCGCGCGCTTCCACCCTGCGCCGAAGGAAAGCCATGCCTCTCGACCCCTACCTCGCCAGCAAGCTTCACTTGATGGAGAACATGAACTTCCATCAGATGGACGAGGACATGATCGCCCGGATGACCGAGTTCTACCAGGACTCCGAGCCGTGGCGGCTGCCAGCATCCCTCGACATCGTCGACGCGAGCATCCCCGGCCCTCATGGCCCGGTTCCGTATCGTCGCTACGTCCCAGAGAGCCCCACCGGGACCGCGCTCGTGTGGGCCCACGGCGGCGGGTTCGCCACCGGCGACCTGGACATGCTCGAGGCCCACCTTGTCGCAGCCGAACTTGCCGTGCGCGCCCAGGCCATCGTATTCAGCGTCGACTACCGGCTCGCTCAAAACGATGTCCGATACCCGGTCCCTGTCGACGATGTGCACGCCGTCCTCATCGCCGCACTACAGGGCGAAGTGGAGACTCCGAAGCCGCTGAGCAAAGTGGCGATCGGCGGCGCCAGCGCCGGCGCAGCCCTTGCCCTCGCCGCGGCGCTGCGGGCCAAGAGTGACGGAGCGCCCGCGGTATCGGCGATCCTCCTGGCGTACCCGCTGGCCCATTTCCCGTCTCCCGGTCTTAGCACTGAGATCAGTGCCGAGCTTGCGGTACTGCCGGAGTCGTTGCGGATACCTGCCGGCAATGTCGAGTGGATGGTCCAGAATTACCTCGGCCGCATTACGTGCGTTCCCGCGGATGCGATTCCCGGCGCGGCTCAGCTCGCTGGTCTTCCCCCCGTTTCGGTCGTGGCCGCCGAATACGACGACCTCCGCGCTTCGGCTGAATTGCTCGATCGTCAGCTTGAAGCGAGCGCCGTGCCCGTGAGATTTTATCTGGCGGCGGGGATGGTGCACGGGTATCTGAACCGGTCTACGAGTTTGTCCGAAGTCGTGAAGTCGTTGGATTTCTTCGCGGAGGCGCTCAATGGTTGAACGGCTCGTCGGACCCAAGCCGGCACTCGATCCGGAGCTTGCGGGGCCGCTGCGTGCGATGCGAGAGGCGATTCCCGGCGGCATTCCGTCGCTCAGCGCGGAAATCCTTCAGATGGTCCGCGGCGGATTCCCTGGCATACCTGCGCCCGCGCAAGAACACTTCAGCCGCAACGGGCGATTCACCGTGGAGGAAGTTGTCGTCCCAGCGGGAGGCGGCCAACCTGACGTGCCGCTGCTCATCTGCCGTCCAGGCGGGGGCCCCGTTCGAGGGCTAATCTACTACATCCACGGCGGCGGGATGGTGCTCGGCAGCAACGTTAACGGCGTCGACGAGATGCTCGACTATGCCGACAGTCTTCACCTGGTGGTGGTGTCGGTTGACTACCGTCTCGCACCGGAGAACCGGCATCCCGCGCCTGTCAGCGATTGCTACGCGGGCCTTACCTGGGTTGAGACACACGCCGTTGAGGTCGGCGCTCCCGCGTCTCCGCTGATCATCGCCGGGGAGAGCGCAGGGGGTGGCCTGGCCGCCGGAACCGCGCTCATCGCTCGGGACCGGGGAAACCCTCGACTCGCCGGCCTGCTCCTCATCGCTCCGATGCTTGATCATCGCAGCGACACGCCCTCAATACATCTCCTCCGCGATGGCGGGATGTGGGATCGGGAGTCGAACATTTTCGGCTGGTCCGCTCTGTTGGGCGACACACCTCAAGACGACGTCTCCCCGTACGCGTCCGCGGCACTCGCGACTGACCTGTCTGCCATGCCCACCACCTACATCGATGTCGGGGGTGCCGACGCGTTCCGTGACGAAGCCTTGACCTATGCGAGTCGGCTCAGTGAGGCCGGCAACCTCGTCGACCTCCATCTGTGGGGCGGCGCATACCACGGCTTCGACGGCATCGCCCCAGACGCAACCGTGTCCAAGACCGCCCGAGCAACCCGCCATGCCTGGCTTTCGCGCGTGATCAACCAGGCCGAGAAGTTCACCAACGAGTAAGAACCGCAAGGAGCCACCATGCCCACCTTCCCCGATAATTTCCTCTGGGGCGCCGCGACCGCCGGCCACCAGATCGAAGGCAACAACCTCAATTCGGACATTTGGGCGATGGAGCACGTTTCCAACGCCCCGTTCGCTGAGCCTTCCGGCGACGCATGCGACAGCTACCACCGCTACGAGGAGGACATCCAACTTCTCGCGAACTCCGGCCTGGACAGCTACCGGTTCAGCATCGAATGGTCTCGCATCGAACCGGAGCGCGGCCAGTTCTCCCGCGCAGAGCTCGAGCACTATCGCCGCGTCATCCTCGCCTGCCGTCAGCGTGAGGTCACTCCGATCGTGACACTGAACCACTTCACCGTCCCGGCGTGGTTCTCCCGCGATGGGGCCTGGGGTCAGGAAGGCGCTGCCGAGCTCTTCGAGCGCTTCACGCGGTATGTCGTCGGCGAGCTTCACGCGCTGGTGGACTGGTGGATCACCTTCAACGAACCGAACGCGGGAGCCTTGCTGCTCTCGACAGGGGCACTCCCGCTCGGTGCATCGGCGGACGATCTCGCCGCCGCACAGGCGGTGCTGATGGAGCAGTTCGCTGCCCGGGTCGGCGGAGTTCCCGGTGTGGCCTCGATGGCTATCCCTGTCCTTGCGCCGCATGCGGTCGAGAACGTCTTCGCGGCGCATCGATTCGCTCGCGCCGCGATCAAGGAAATCGCTCCCGCTGCAAAGGTCGGCTGGTCGATCGCAGTGCACGACTTCCAGGCCGAATCCGGCGGCGAAGCACAGCGCGAGGCCATCCTCGCGCAGGCGATCCACCCGTTCTGGGCCGCGGCGCGCGAAGACGACTTCATCGGCGTGCAGACCTACACCCGCGAGGTGTACGGCCCCGAAGGCCGGATCTACGCCCCGGAGACTCCTGACACCATGCTTACCGGGTGGGAGTTCTACCCGCCCGCACTGCCGCACACCGTCGCCCAGGCGCACGCCTATACCGGTGTTCCCGTGCTGGTCACCGAGAACGGCGTGGCCACCTCCGACGACGAAGCGCGGATCCGCTACACCCGCGAAGCCCTACTGGGATTGGCAGAGCTGATCGCCGACGGCGTACCCGTTCTCGGCTACATGCACTGGTCACTCATCGACAACTGGGAGTGGCACTCGGGGTTTGCGATGACGTTTGGCCTCATCGCTTTCGACGCGCGCACGTTTGAGCGGACCGCGAAGCCGAGCCTGGGCTGGCTAGGACGGGTCGCCGTCACCAACGGGGACAGCCTGGACGACGAGCTCGTTCCAGCCTTCGCCGGCCAGGACTGAAAGCCACCCGTGCAGAAGAGGCGGGACACGGCTCTCGCTTCTCCTGTACGGCGACTCTTCTGAAGGAGCGGTCATGTTCGACCTCAACCGCTCTCCTCGACGATGATCCTGTGTATCGGGTGCTCGGCGCCGCGTGTATCACCCCGACCCCCACTGCTCCGGCCGGCGCAGCTCAGCCTGATGGGCCAGCCTTTGGCCTGTGTTCCTGGGGTGACGGCGCTGCTCAGGGACGCTCGAGCGAGGTGCCACTGAGGGAACGCGCGTCCGGAGATCCGTAGAAGGCTCGTTCAGCTCCAGATGTCGGCAGTGTCATCACGCAAAGCTCGACCCAGATGAGCCCAAGGCCGGCCCAGGCCGTTGGGGACAGACTCTCACCGACGACTGCGACCGCGAGCACGGCCGCCACCGCCGGCTCGCAGAGCGGAGGGCTGCTGTCTATGTCGAAGGACCGTTGGTCGCGCTCAACGCCTCAGCAAGCGCGGGTCGTAGTACCTTGAGCCAGCGCTGGTAGCCGGCGCCGGTTAGATGGATCCGGTCACGGGTGAACTCCGGACGCAGCTGATCGTGAGTGCCTCGGAGCTGAGACCAGGCGTCCACATAGTGCATCCCTGCAGCAGCCGCCATCTCGGAGATCCGAACGTTGAGCTCTCGGACTCGGCCCGCCATCAACCGATCGCGAGGCAAGATACTGTTCAGCAGCACTGGCGCATCGGGGAGCGCGTGACGTATGGCCGCGACCAGCTCCTCGTAGTGTTCGACGATGTCGGCGACCTTGCGTGAACGTCCGAATCCGGTGAGATCGTTAGTGCCAACCAGCACAGAGACGGCTCTCGCGCCGGGAAGCGTTCGGGGCACTCGGGCGGTGACCTCTTCGACTGTTTCGCCTCCTACTCCGCGGTTCAGCAAACGCAGCTCAGGAAACCATTCGTCCCATAACCCATGCTCGGTAATGCTGTCGCCGAGAAAAATGACATGGTCAGCTGGTGCTTCCCCAACCTCAAACCGCGAACGCCGCATCTCCTGAGCCGGGCGCATGGTCCGGCCGATCAGCCTCATGATTCCCATCAGAGTGCGTCAACCCGGGACGCGTTCGCGAACTCGATCTGCGCGAGAAGTTGGTTCTTCTCTGCCTGGCGTTTGTAGTTCTTCGAATCGCGCACGCACTCCGGGCACCAATGTCCTGCGCTTAGTACCAGACGTGGACTGCCATTGAAGGTGTGGCCATATTGGCAGTCCCAGTGAAGGGACGTTGCCACATCGCCCGTGCGCACATCCTTCGAAAGCAGCCTGCCGCCTCGGAAGTCTGCGGCTGCTCGGTAGTCGTCCGCGGCCCAGGATGTTCTCGGCTTCGATTCGTCGAAGCCGAGATCGAGTTCCAGGGGCGTTCGGCTCGGTCGTGGTGGCCAGAAGGTGCTCCAGTCTCCGATCTCGTGCCACTGCTCGTGCGAGCCGAAGAAGGCGTTGATGCCGTCTTCGTCGTGATCGCGGAGGTAGGCCATCGTGCCGCGGGGCTTACGGGTGAGGGGTTCGATGACAAGCTTCTTGATCAGCGCGGCCGGGACTCGGCCGGCCATCTTGAGGCCCGGGTTGGCGCGAATTGCGCGGTCAAGCGCGCCTTCGAAGGTGTCCCTACGAAACGGGACCAGTTGCTCGAGTCTGTCGGAGTCGGTGTACCACATGCCATGGAAGTTGCGGGTGGCAAACCAGTTGCGGTCGTACCCCTTGCGGACGTCCTTGACGCCGAGCGCACCGGTCATCCGGATCTGAAGATCCCAGTTCGTCAGACGCCAGCTCTCGCCTCCGCCGATGTTGTAGACCTCGTTCCAGAACTCCTCTGGAACTTCCGGCTCGCAGATGCTCACCATCAGGCGCGCTGCATCTTCTACCGAGACCCACTCCATGACGCCCTCGAACGGAGAGTGCGTCATGATCGGGTCTCGGATCTCCAGCACTCCCGGGTGGAAGATGCCCGTCTGGCGCAACCACGCCCAGCGTGGCAGACCCGAGTCGACGAGCTCCTTCTCAGCGATGACCTTGCTCTGCCCGTACTCGTCGAAGACTGAGACTCGGAGCGGATCACCGACACGGCCCCAGTGATTCGGCGGGTTGCGGTCACCGGACTCGGCAATCGTTCCGATCCCGACAACGCTGATCTTTGACGGATCGGGCTGCGACTTGACCGCGCGAACGATGTTGCGGATGCTGCCCACGTTCACACGCATCGCGAGACCGGGGTTATCGTCGGTCGCCGGCGAGACGGCGGCCCCGACGTGCAGGATGTAGTCGGCGCCGCGCACGCAGCGCTCCACGGCGGCGTAGTCCGTCAGATCGCCGAACACCACCTCCAGATTCGACATGTCCTCGTACCGGCGGATCGCCGCGACGTCCCGAGGGTTCGGTAGCACCAGCGCAACTACGTCGAACCGGTCGGATCGATCCCGGAACTCATCGAGGATCCGCGTCCCCCAACTGCCGGCTGCTCCGGTCAAGAACACGCGTGCGCGATCAGTCATCTTGTGCTTCCTCTCCGCGGACCCTTTGCCGCAGCCGAGGATCATCATGGCTTCGCGAGGCGTTCTATGCAACACACGACGCATATCGTCCGACGATTTGGAGCAAGTCAGAAGGTTGGCGCTCTCGTAGCTGGAGGCCCTAGACGCCGGTCGCGGAGCTATCTTTCGTCCGCAAGCACCTGTTCCATGCCGAGAGTGAAGACTCTTGGGCTCAGTTCCAGCTGGCTGTCGCCGAGTGCGTAACCGCAAATTGTATGAACGGGTCGACCGAACATACGGAAGAAGGGCCGGACGAATCGCCGGGCCCTTCTTCCGTGAGATTGCCGGCTGCCTAGTACTTCATGCTCGGGCGGCGATACCCGTCATTACGATGTCCTCATTTGACCAAACTGCTCGCATGCTTGTGATCAGGCCGTCCTGGCTGAATGTCATCACATCGATCGGTTCGACCACAATCGTCAGGGCGTCGCTCGTGGTTGTGACACGGAAGTGGAAGGCAGCGGTGTTCGCCGCGACTCGAAGTGTTAGCAACTCGATTGTTCTGCGATCGGCACGTAGGGAGTCGTAGAAGGCCGCAATATCCTCAGCACCGCGACGCACCAAGGAGCCAGCCGGGTCTTCCACTGTGGCGTTTGGCGAGAAAAGGCTCGCAATCTGCGCTCCTGTTCCTTGCGCGGCCAGTCCGAGGTACTTCTCGACGGTTGCCCGTATGACATCAGACTTGCTCATTCAGACCTCGGGAGATCCAGGAAGCCCTGAATGGTAGTGGCCGGAGCTCCATCCGCCGTCGACCGCGATTTCGGCCCCTGTCATGTAGCTCGCGTCGTCGCAGGCGACGAATGCAGTCACGCGGGCGATTTCGGCTGGTTCGCCAATGCGACGCAATGGGACTCGGGCGTAGCCGGCGTTCACTTCCTCCTCGCCAGCGCCGGTTGGGTTGCCCATTGGTGTATTGACCCCGCCGGGATGGATGGACACAACGCGGATGGCCGGCCCGAGCTCGAGTGCTTGCGCCTTTGTGACACCGCGCACAGCCCACTTGCTGGCGACGTAGGGACTCATGCCGTTGACTCCGCGTAGGCCGTCCAAGGATGAGATGTTAATGATGACGCCGGCTCCAGCTTCCCTCATCGCAGGGGCCAGGGTCTTCACCCCGAGCATGCCACCCAAGATGTTGATGGAGAACAGCCGCATAACCTTGTCTGCTTCGATTTGATCGACGCCCACGAAGTATCCGACGGCGGCGTTATTGACGAGCACATCTATCCGTCCAAACTTGTCGAGTGTGCGCCCACGCACGTCGCGCCAGTCATCCTCGCTACTGACATCCAGCGGAACGAAGATGGCTCGGTCCTCGCCGAGCTCGTGCTCCAGCGCCCGCCCTGCCTCGTGGGCGACATCTGCGAGAACTACCCTCGCTCCTTGCGAGACGAACTCGCGCGCGGTGGCGGCGCCCATACCCTGCGCGGCGCCCGTGATGACAGCTACCTTGTTCTCCAGTCTTCCCGTCATGAGGGCGCCACTTCCAACCTAACGGGCCGCCGGAAGTTCGGCTTATCAGGCTTCCTCACTTGATTTCCTCCGTGTCGTCTCTCATCCCGGGTGTCGACGTCTCTTTCGGCTGGGCAAGACCCCGTCGTCGTACTTGACTGGTCGCGTCTGGCCCGATGCCGACTGGCGCACTTCCGCACAGAGTCGACGCTGTCCGCTTCACGGATCATTTGGGGCGACAAAGAGCGGCCGTTCGGCTCTCCGGGATCAGTTGCGCTGTCTGCGCAACAGTTGTAGCATACCGTTTACACCCCAACTATGCGACAGATGGCGCATAGTGTTTGCCGCTGAGGCTTCCGGGAGGTGTAGGTCAGAGCCTGCGCCGCTTCGGATCCTCAATCAACGAAGATAAAGGGAAACAAAATGAAACGACTCAGTGCAGCATTGGTGGGTGGAGTAAGCGTTCTCGCGCTCGCCCTCACGGGCTGCAGCGCTGCCGCATCGCCGAAGGCCTCATCCGGGGGGACCCTTACGGTTGCGACGTCGTATGGCCCGAACTCGCTCGCTCCGGGCGACCTATCCGGCGGTGGCGAGGGCACCTATTACTGGACGCCCGTTTTCGACACGCTGCTGAAGACTCAGCCGGATGGCACGCCGACCCCTGGTCTGGCGACCAAGTGGAGCTACAACAAGTCGCTGACCCAGCTGACGCTGACCCTGCGCAAAGGCATCAAGTTCAGCGACGGAGAGGTGCTGGACGCCGCGGCGGTCGAAGCGAACATCAAGCACACACAGAGCGGATCCGGATCTGACGTTTCCGAGCTGGCAGCGGTCAGCCAGGTCCATGTTCCGGACAGCGACACCGTCGTCCTCGACCTCAAGACTCAGGATCCCGGGCTCCTCCGTTCCTTGGGTGGCCCTGCAGGAGCGATCGGAAGCCCGCGCTCACTCACGAGCAAAGATGTGGCAACCAGTCCTGTTGGATCGGGCCCGTACGTTCTGGACAAGTCACGTACGACCAACGATGCAGAATACGTCTACACTCGCCGCCCTGGCGCCTACTGGGATGCAGCCTCCTGGAAGTACGACACGATCGTATTGAAGGTCACCACTGACGAGACTGCTCGCGTGAATGCCCTCAACTCCGGTCAGGTCAACGCCGCCTACATTCTCCCGCCAGAGGCAAAGCAGGTGACGAACGCCGGCAACAAGATCCTCGCTAGCCCGAACGGGTTCTCTGGTCTCGGCATCTTCGACCGCGAAGGCAAGATCCAGCCAGCGTTCAAGGACGTGCGCGTGCGTCAGGCCATCAACTACGCCATCGATCGCAAGCAGATCCTTCAAGCCACGGCGCTTGGTTATGGAAAGCTGAGCCAGCAGTTCTTCGCGGATGGCCAGCTCGGACATGTCGATTCGCTCGATAAGACGTATAGCTATGACGTCAAGAAGGCCCGCAGCCTGATGGCGGCCGCTGGATATGCCAACGGTTTCGACATCACCATCCCGTTGATTGGCTCCGGTAACGCGACTACCGCGCTGATCCAGGAGGCGCTCGGCAAGATCAATATCAGGGCCACCTACAAGACGATTGCCCCGACCGACATCTACAGCGCGCTGTTCGGCGGTACCTATCCCATGTTCCTGATGGGCGGCGGCGGGGGCTCATGGCAGCTCATCAAGGGTGACCTGATGCCGGACTCGATCTGGAACATGCTCCACGCATCCGATCCAGAACTCACCGCTCTGATCGCGACTGCTCGGAAGGCGCCGGCCGACCAGCAGCAGGAGGCCTTCGCCGCGGTGAACAAATGGGTCGTGAAGAACGCCTGGTTCGACATCATGTGGCAGGCCGAATCCCTCTACGCCGTCGATTCCAAGACCACCGCCAAGACGGGGGGCGCGCTCGACACCCCACCGCTCTGGACATTCGCTCCCGCGAAGTAATTCTGGGCGCCGGGGGCGGCAGAGAACCGCCGCCCCCGATCTTATTTTCGTGGAGAAGTCATGACCTTATTCTTGCTACGTCGCCTGGGCTCGGGTGTGGTGCTCGTTGTTGTGGTGACAGCAATCACAGCGCTGCTGATGTTCAGCAGCGGAAACAACATCGCACGCAATATCCTCGGCGTCACGGCCACACAGGCCCAGGTGACCCAACGGGCACACGAACTGGGTCTCGACCAGGCGCCCCTCATCCAGTACTTCAACTGGTTCAGCGGCGCCATTAGAGGAGACCTCGGGCGTTCCTTTCTCAACGGCGCGCCAGTCGTCGAAGCCCTGAGCAATCGGGTACCAGTCACCCTCTCGATCGTCATCGGCGCAGTGTTCTTCACCGCCGTCCTCAGCTTGCTCCTTGGAGTCCTCGCCGCAGTGCGCCGAGGCTGGATCGATCGACTGGTGCAGGTTTTCAACGTCGTCGGTGGAGCTCTGCCAACCTTCTGGGTCGGATTGGTGCTGGTCGAGCTGTTCGCCCTTAACCTCAGAATCTTCCCCGCGACCGGTTACACGCCACCGACCGTCGACCCGGGGCAATGGGCGGTCGGGCTGGTCTTGCCGGTGGCCGCCCTGGTGATCGGCGCCCTGGGCGCGGCCTCGATCGTTCGGTCCAGCGTGATCGACGTTCTCAGACTCGATTTCGTTAGGACTCTGCGCGCACACGGGCTCTCCGAGCGCGAAATTCTATTCAGGCACGTACTTCGGAACGCGTCGGGCCCCTTTCTGACGATCATCTCCCTCCAGTTCATCGGGCTGATGGGAGGCGCCGTGGTGATCGAACGGGTCTTCGCCATTCCGGGCATGGGGCTCCTTGCGACGCAGGCGACCCAGACGGGTGATGTTCCGACAGTGCTCGGCGTAGTCACGGTGGCTGTGATCGTCATCGTCATAGTCAATCTGATCGTGGACATCCTCAACGGATGGCTCAACCCGAAAGCGAGACTCCAGTGACCATCGAGGCGGCGCCCGTAAACGCGCGCGCGACCCGTCCCCACGTGGTGCGACGCTTCCTTCGCAACCCGTTGGGAGTGATCGCCGCGTCCGTACTGGTCGTGATCATCGTGGCAGCGATCCTCTCCCCGTGGATCATGCCGCACAACCCCGTGACTCCGGTCTTCAATCAGATCAATCGCGGGCCAAATGCAGCGTTCTGGCTCGGTGGTGACGGAAGCGGCCGAGACATCCTGAGCCGTCTTCTGTCCGCCAGCCGGCTTACACTCCTGGGCACGGCTGCGGTCGCGATCGTCGCCATCGTGGTCGGCGTCAGCTCTGGCCTGCTCGCGGGGTTCGTCGGCAAAGGTGTCGATGGAGCCCTCAGCTGGGTGAACAACGTGATCATGGCCGTACCAGCCATCATCATCCTTGTGGCGATGTACTCGGTGATCGGCCCGAACACCATCGTCACGATGGCGGCTTTCGGCGTGTTGCTTTCCCCATTCCTCTTCAGGCTGGTTCGAGGGCTGGTCATATCGGTACGGCAAGAGTTGTACGTCGATGCCGCTCGTGTATCCGGGCTGTCTGAGACACGAATTTTGCTCCGTCATGTGCTTGGGGCGATTCGCGGTCCGATCATCTTGCTGGTTGCCGGCATCGCCGGTGCGGGCATCCTGATCCAGGCAGGGTTGGAGTTCCTCGGACTCGGAAGTCCCACCCAGCCGACGTGGGGAGGAATCCTGCAGGATGCGTTCCAGAACGTGTATCAGTCGCCGATCGCAGTCCTGTGGCCGGGGCTGGCCATCGGCCTGACTACCGGCAGTCTTGCTCTTATCGCCAACGCCCTTCGGGACGCCCTCGAAGAGACGGCACCCACAGTCTCGCGCCGGACCCGGCTCGAGGCGTCCCGCGCGGCGACAAGACAACCGGCGTCGCCCCAGCTGGTCGACGACAAATCGCTGTTGCGCGTCGACGGGGTGACGATCAGCTATCCGACGTTCGATGGTTCGCTGAAACCGGTCGTTGAATCCGTCAGCCTGGCGATCCGGCGAGGTGAGATCCTAGGCCTGGTCGGCGAGAGCGGCTCTGGGAAGACGCAAACGGCGTATTCGATTCTCGGACTCCTTCCCCCGGAAGCCACACTTGCATCCGGTCAGATCCAGTTCGACGGGATGGATCTCGCGCACGCTACCGGCCAGCAGATGACTCAGGTTCGCGGGCGTCGGATCGCCTACGTCCCCCAGGAGCCGATGTCCAACCTGGATCCGACCTTCACCATCGGCTACCAGCTGACACGCCCCATGGTCCGTATGCTCGGTATCTCCAAGAATGACGCGCAAGATCGAGCGCTTCGCTTGCTCGCGCGGGTGGGGATCGTCGACCCGGTGCGGACGATGCGCAGCTACCCGCACGAGGTCTCTGGAGGGATGGCGCAACGAGTACTGATCGCCTGCGCAGTCTCCGGAGACCCCGAACTGATCATCGCGGACGAGCCGACCACTGCACTCGATGTGACCGTCCAGGCCGAGATTCTGGATCTGCTGCGCGAGCTGCAGGCTGAGCGGAACATGTCGATGCTGCTGGTCACCCACAACTTCGGTGTTGTCGCGGATCTCTGCGATCGTGTCGCCGTCATGCAGCGCGGAAAAGTGGTCGAGGTGGGCGACGTGGAAGACATCTTCGATCACCCTGAGCATCCCTACACCCAGATGCTCCTCTCCTCGACGCTTGAGGATATGGCTTCACGCACTACTCGAGACAGGAGCTACTCCGTTGTCTGAACCGCTCCTCTCTATCAAAAACCTCTATGTCGAGTACGGGGCCCGCAGTTTTCGCCGGCGCCCCAACCAAGTCCTGAGGGACGTCTCCCTCGACCTGCAGCAGGGAACCACCCTTGGACTGGTCGGCGAAAGCGGCTCGGGCAAGACCACGCTGGGACGTGCAGTACTCGGGCTGGTTCAGCCTGCCGCGGGCACGATCAAATTCGACGGGAAGGACATCACGAATACGCGGGGTAGGGCTCGCCGGGGTCTCGCTCGGGATATCCAGGTCGTGTTCCAGGACCCCTATTCGTCCCTGAACCCGTCGATGACGATCGAGAACATCCTCAGCGAACCGCTCCTGGCTGTAGGAGTAGCGCGTAGCGAAGGTCGCCAGCGGGTCCGCGGGCTACTGGAGAAGGTCGGCCTGCCCGCCGACGCCGCCAATAGGCTCCCTCGCGAGTTCAGTGGGGGGCAGCGTCAACGTATCGCGATCGCCCGCGCAGTGGCGTTGGACCCTAAGTTGATCATCTGCGACGAACCGGTCAGCGCATTGGACCTGTCGACACAGTCGACGGTTCTGGACCTCCTCATCGACCTCCAGCGGACTACAGGCGTGACCTATCTCTTCATCTCGCACGACCTCTCCGTCGTTCGCTACATCTCGCATCGCGTTGCGGTGATGCGCGGTGGAGAGATCGTCGAGAACGGTCCCGCGGAAGAGGTCACGGAGAATCCTGAACACCCGTACACGCGCAAGCTGCTGCTCGCGGCGCCGGTCCCGAACCCGCTCAAGCAGGCCCAGCGGCGTGCCGACCGCCTTCGGTTCCAGGAGTCACTTGAGGAGATGAACCGTCAGGCGCTGCTTGAGCCGCAGAGCCAAGCAATCGTCTGATTTGGACACCAGACTGCGACCGCCGGCGCCCCCCACGCCGGCGGTCGCTTTGTCTACCGGCTATGTTCGCCGATTGACGAATTGCGATGACAACGGAAAAGGACCTCCCTGCGCGCATCTCGGTAGTTTTCGCGACGGCGGGGGCCGCGCACGCCTGGGGAGACAGATGGCGGGCGGCTCCGATGCAACACCTACGCGCATCGAAGCAGTGTGAGATCACGGAGCGAACTGGCCACTCGGCATGGGTACCAATCGCTGCAGCTGGGTGACGTGCGCGGGGGTGAGGTCGGCGAGGGTCGGCACCTCCAGCAGTTTCATGGTGCGGACGACCTGGTCGCCGAGGATCTGGATGGTGCGGTCCACGCCGGCGCGGCCGCCCGCCATCAGCCCGTAGAGGTAGGCGCGGCCGATCAGGGTGAACTTCGCGCCGAGCGCGTAGGCGGCGACGATGTCGGCGCCGTTCATGATGCCGGTGTCGATCGCGACCTCGGTGCGGTCGCCGACGGCCTCCACCACCTTCGGCAGCAGGTGGAAGGGGATCGGTGCGCGGTCGAGCTGGCGGCCGCCGTGGTTGGAGAGCACGATGCCGTCGACGCCGAGGTCGACGAGCTTCTTCGAGTCCTCGACGTTCTGCACGCCCTTGACCACGATCTTGCCGGGCCACATGCTCCGGATGACATCGAGGTCGGCGAAGCTGATCGACGGGTCCATCGCGGCGTCGAGCAGCTCGCCGACGGTGCCTCCGGTGGAGGACAGCGACGCGAACTCCAGCTTGGGCGTGGTGAGGAAGTCGTACCACCACCACGGCCGCGGGATCGCGTTGATCACGGTGCCGAGGGTGAGCTGTGGCGGGATGGAGAAGCCGTTGCGCTTGTCGCGCAGCCGCGCACCGGCGACCGGGGTGTCGACCGTGAAGAACAGGGTGTCGAAGCCGTTGGCCGCGGCACGCCGGACGAGCTCGTAGGAGATCTCGCGATCCCGCATGACATACAGCTGGAACCAGTTGCGACCCGTCGGGTTGGCCGCCTTGACACCCTCGATGGAGGTCGTGCCCAGTGTCGACAGCGTGAACGGGATGCCCGCGGCGCCCGCGGCTCCCGCACCCGCGGTCTCGCCCTCCGTCTGCATCAGCCGGGTGAAACCGGTCGGTGCGATGCCGAAAGGCATCGCGGAAGGTCCGCCCCAGATCTCGCACGAGGTGTCGACGGCGGAGACGTCGCGCAGGATCGACGGATGGAACTCGATGTCCTGGAACGCCTGCCGGGCGCGGGCCAGCGACAGCTCGCCCTCCGCCGCGCCCTCGGTGTAATCGAAGGCGGCCTTCGGCGTGCGTCGCTTCGCGATCGCGCGGAGGTCCTCGATCGTGAACGCCGACTGCAAGCGGCGCTTCTTCCCGTTGAGTTCGGGCTTCTTGAACTGCATCAGCTCCAGCAGCTCAGCCGGCCTTGGGAATTGACGATTCAACATGAGGGCGTTCCTAACGAAGGGTTGTACCGGACGATCTGAGAGGTGCGGGCCACCAGGGCGCGAAGCGTCTCCAGGTCGCCCGAGAGGAGACCGACGGCGCGCGCCTGTACCAGTACGTTGCCGATGGCGGTGGCCTCGACGGGACCGGCGAGCACGGGAAGTCCGATGCGGTCGGCAGTTGCCTGGCACAGCAGGGCATTCCGAGCGCCGCCGCCGACGATGTGGATGGCCTCGACGCCGACGCCTGTCAGCTGTGCGGCAGTGCGCACGGTCTGCGCGAACGCGGCGGCGAGGCTCTCGACGATAATGCGGACGACGCCGGCGGGGGAGGCCGGCACACGCAAGCCGCGTTCTGAGAACCAGGCACCGATGCGGGAGGGCATGTCTCCCGGCGCGAGGAAGCGCGGGTCCTCCGCGTCGAACACGTCGCTCGGGCGCGGAAGCTCCGCCGCCTCCGCAAGCAATCCTTCGAGATCTACGTGGAGACCGCGCCGCTGCCATTCGCGTATGGACTCGCTGAGCAGCCACAGACCCATGACGTTGTGCAGGTAACGGACGCGACCGTCGACACCGCCCTCATTGGTGAAGTTCGCCTCGCGCCCTTCGTCCGTGACCACGCGGTGCTCCAGTTCGACGCCGACGAGGCCCCAGGTGCCACAGGAGATGTACGCCGCTCGGGACGCGTCCATCGGTACAGCGACCACAGCGGAGGCGGTATCGTGCGATCCCACGGCGGTGACCGTTGGGCCACTGGCTGCGAATCGGAGGTCCGTGGCGAGCGACGGAAGCAACGGGCTGATGGCAGTACCGGCGTCCACCAGCTCCGGGAACACCGAGCGGTTGAGTCCGAGGCGGGCGATCAAGCCGTCATTCCATGATCCGTCGCTGGAGAGGAGACCGGTCGTCGACGCGTTGGTGCGCTCGGCCCTCTGCCGCCCCGTCAGCCAGTACGTGATGAGATCCGGGATGAGGAGGAAGCCGTCGCCTGTCTCCAGCGCCCCGTCAGCGGCGTCGGCGGCCAGCTGGTACAGCGAGTTGAACGGGAGGAACTGGAGGCCCCCCTCGCGGTACAGCTCGCTCGGCTCGACCACGGCATGCACCAGCTCGACACCGCGCTGGGTGCGCTCGTCGCGATAGTGGTACGGCTCGCCGCGCAGCCGGCCACGTTCAAGGAGCCCGTAGTCGACCGCCCAGGAGTCCACGCCAATGCTCGCAAGGCCCGGTTCACTGCGGGCAACCGAGCCGAGGCCCTCAAGCACTCTGGTCCAGAGGCCCGCGACGTTCCAATGCAGCGCGGCGCGCTCACCTTCCCATAAGCGCACAGGCGTGTTGAGGAAGCGTGCGACCTCGCTCAGCTCGAGCGTGTTCGCGCCGATGCGGGCGTGCATGACCCGGCCGCTCGTCGCGCCGAGGTCGACGGCCGCGACCGCGCCTGCCGTCGCGCTCATCGCAGGAACGCCGCCGCGACGCCCGCATCGACCGGGATGTGCAGGCCCGTGGTGTGGTCGAGGTCGCTGCTGCACAGCACGAACACCGCGTTCGCGACGTGTTCCGGCAGCACCTCCCGCTTGAGGAGGGTGCGCTGGGCGTAGTACTGGCCCAGCTCCTCCTCGGGCACGCCGTAGACCGCGGCCCGCTTGGCGCCCCAGCCACCTGCGAAGATTCCGGAGCCGCGGACCACGCCGTCCGGGTTGATGCCGTTGACGCGGATGCCGTGGTCGCCGAGCTCGGCGGCCAGCAGGCGCACCTGGTGGGCCTGGTCGGCCTTCGTCGCCGAGTAGGCGATGTTGTTCGGCCCGGCGAAAACCGAGTTCTTGGACGAGATGTAGACGATGTCGCCGCCGAGCTTCTGGTCGATCAGCACCTTCGCGGCAGCTCGGGAGACCAGGAACGAGCCCTTGGCCATGACGTCGTGCTGGAGGTCCCAGTCGGCCGTCGTCGTCTCCAGCAGCGGCTTGGAGATGGACAGGCCAGCATTGTTGACGACGAGGTCCAAGCCGCCGAACGCGAGCAACGCGTCCTGGATCGCTGCGCCGATGGCCCTCTCGTCGGTGACGTTCGCGGCGACGCCGATCGCGACGTCCGCGTTGCCGATTTCCGCGGCGGCAGCCTGCGCCTTCTCGAGGTCGAGGTCGGCGATGACGACGCACGCGCCCTCCGCCGCGAGCCGGGTCGCGATGGCCTTACCGATCCCGGAGGCCGCACCGGTGACGAGCGCGATGCGGCCGGCGAGCGGTTTGGGCTTGGGTAGCCGTTGCAGCTTGGCCTCCTCCAGCGACCAGTACTCGATGTTGAACTTCTCGGCGTCCGAGATGGGCGCGTAGGTCGAGACCGCCTCGGCGCCGCGCATCACGTTGATGGCGTTGATGTAGAACTCGCCGGCAACTCGGGCGGTCTGCTTGTCCTTGCCGTAGGAGAACATCCCGACGCCCGGGATGAGCACGATGGCCGGGTCGGCGCCGCGGATCGCGGGGGAGTCGGCGGTCGCGTGTCGGTCGTAGTAGGCCTGGTAGTCGGCGCGGTACTGCTCGTGTAGCTCTCCGAGCCGCGCGACCGAGTCCTCAATGGACGCGTCAGCGGGAAGATCGAGCACGAGTGGCTTGACCTTCGTGCGCAGGAAGTGGTCGGGGCAGCTCGTGCCTAGGCCGGCGAGTCGCGGGTGCTCGGAGGACGCGAGGAAGTCGAGCACCACTTCGTCGTCGGTGAACGAGCCAACCTGCGCCCGGTCGGTAGAGGCGATGGCACGCAGGTTCGGAGCGAGAGCCGCGGCCTTCGCCCGGCGCTCCTTCTCAGGAAGAGGCTCGTATCCGGCCAATGATGGCCCGAACGGCTCCGGGCGGCCGTGAGCCTCGATGTAGTCGGCGGCGGTCTGGATGATCCACAGCGAGTTGGCCTCGGCCTCCTGGCTGGTGTCGCCCCACGCGGTGATGCCGTGGCCGCCGAGTACGGTGCCGATCGCGTCCGGGTTCGCCGCCTTGATCGCCGCGATGTCGAGGCCGAGCTGGAAGCCGGGGCGACGCCACGGCACCCACACCACGCGACCTCCGAAGATCGTCGACGTCAGCGCCTCCCCGTCCGCGGCGGTCGCGATGGCGATGCCGGAGTCCGGGTGCAGGTGGTCGACGTGCGCCGCGTCCACCAGGCCGTGCATGGCCGTGTCGATCGAGGGGGCCGCGCCGCCCTTGCCGTGCAGCGTGTAGTCGAACGCCGCGACCATCTCGTCCTCACGGTCCACACCCGCGTACACGTTCTGCAACGCGCGCAGCCGGTCCAGCCGCAGCACTGCCAGCCCCTGCTCGGTCAGGGTGCCGAGGTCGCCGCCGGAGCCCTTCACCCACAGCAGCTCGACCGGCTCCCCGGTCACCGGGTCGGTCTCCACGCCCTTCGCGGACGTGTTGCCCCCGGCGTAGTTCGTGTTCTTCGGGTCGGCGCCCAGGCGGTTCGACCGGGCCAGGAGGGCCGCGACGGTCTCGTTCGTCATTCGTCGATCGCTTTCTTCGTTGGTTCGAATAGGTTGATGATGAGGGTTCGCAAGCCCCCACGAGTTGCCAGGTTCAGGTTGCGAGCAAGCTCGGCTCGCGATGCGACGAGCAGCTCGAAGCTAAGCGCGTCCATGCAATGCACCCTCATCGTCGTCAGCCAGAAAGCGTTGTCTCGAATAACGGTGCTGAAGAAGCTCACGAGCACGGTACGGAGCTGCTTTTCCGAGATGGACTCGACGGTCTTGAGGTCCCAACAGGTCACATCCGTCGCCGCATCTAGCTGTATCTGACGTGCCGTGTCATCCCACGACGCGAGTATGTCAAGTTGAGCGGCCCGAGCGTTCGCACCTGCACGCTGCCTCGCCCAGATTCCTTCCCGCCTTCCGGCCGGAACGTAGTGGAGCTGCACCACCGGGTTTGGGTCTCGTTCACGGGTGCGATTGCCTAGACTAAGCCGCCCAGCTCGCCTGGGTGCCGCCGACACGTTCGGTCTCGATCTTCTGCTGGTAGCCGGAGGCCTTGTAGGCGGCCATCGGGTCGGCGGGGAGGCCGCGGGTCTCGCGCCAGGCGGCCAGGTCGGCGCGGACGTCCGTGTTGAAGGCGTCCATGAACACCGTGTTGGCCGCGAGCACGTCGCCTGCGGTCTGCGCGGCGGCGAGCGCCTCGGTGTCGACCAGCAGCGCCTTGGCGGTGGCCTCCTGCACGTTCAGCACCGAGCGGATCTGGCCCGGGATCTTCGCCTCCAGGTTGTGGCACTGGTCGAGCATGAACGCGACGTCCGGGTTGGCGTAGCCGCCGCCGCGGATGACCTCGAACACGATCCGGAACAGCTGGAACGGGTCGGCGGCGCCCACGATCAGGTCGTCGTCGGCGTAGAACCGGCTGTTGAAGTCGAACGAGCCGAGCTTCCCGAGGCGCAGGAGCTGCATCACGATGAACTCGATGTTCGTCCCCGGCGCGTGGTGGCCGGTGTCCAGGCACACCAGCGCCCGCTCGCCGAGCGCCGCGGTCTGCACGTAGCTGGTGCCCCAGTCCGGAACATCCGTGTGGTAGAACGACGGCTCGAAGAACTTGTACTCCAGCACCAGTCGCTGGCCCTCGCCGATGCGCTCGTAGATCTTCTGGAGGCTGTCCGCCAGCCGGTCCTGCCGGGCACGCAGCGAGTCCTGACCCGGATAGTTCGTGCCGTCCGCGAGCCAGATCTTCAGGTCACGCGACCCGGTCTCGTCCATGATGTCGATGCACTCGAAGTGGTGATCGATCGCCTTCTGCCGGATCCGGTCGTCCCAGTGCGTGACCGACCCGAACTTGTAGTCGTCGTCCTGGAACGTGTTCGAGTTCACCGTGCCGAGCTCCACGCCGTTGTCCTCGGCGTGCGAGCGGAGGTCGGAGTACGACGAGACCTTGTCCCACGGGATGTGCAAGGCGACCGTCGGCGCGAGACCGGTGTGCTTGTTCACCTGCGCCGCGTCCGAGATCTTCTCGAACGGGTCGCGAGCCGTGCCCGGAGTGCCGAACACGCGGAAGCGCGTGCCCGAGTTGCCGAACGCCCACGAAGGAAGCTCGATCGCCTGCAGCGCCAGCTGATTCTGAATTGTCGCGAAGTCGGCCACGATGTCAAACCTCTCGGAAGCGCCGATGAATAGGCTATTGAAACGATACAAGAACTATGCCACAATTGTTGCGTATCGTCAAACTCGGTTTGGATTGAACACCGCGAGGAGCCTCATGCCATCGGTAAGCATTCGAGAGGTTGCGGCGACCGCACGTGTATCGGTCGGGACGGTATCGAATGTCCTTAACCGGCCTGAACGAGTCTCGGAAGCGGCTTTAATGAGAGTTCGCCAGGCAATCGATGACCTGGGCTTCGTGCGGAACAATGCGGCTCGACAGCTCAGAGTGGGTCGCAGTGCCGGGGTCGGGATGGTTGTCCTCGATGTGGGGAACCCATTCTTCGCTTCTCTCATCCGAGGCGCCGAGGACCGGGCAGCCGAGGATGGGCTCTCTGTGTTGATCGGCAACTCGGACGAGAACGAGGAACGCGAGCGTGCTTACTTGACCATGTTCGAGCAAGAGCGCCTTCGTGGAGTACTCATCTCGCCGGTGGGAGAAGCCGCTTCACGGCTACATCGTCTGGCCGAGCGCGGCATTCCGGCCGTGCTCGTCGACAGGACGAGCTTTGATCCGTCATTCAATTCCGTCACCGTTGATGATCGAGCGGGTGGCCGGCTCGCCGCTGAGCATCTGGCAGGCCAGGGGCGCCGTCGCGTTGCCTTTGCGGGCGGACCTTTCAGCATCGCCCAGGTCGCTGACCGCTACGACGGAGCGAGCGAGATTCTCGGCCCAGGCAAGGTCGAGCGACTGCAGACCGAGAACCTCACGATCGAAGCGGGCAGCAAAGTTGGCTCCTTGCTGGCCGACCGATTGCCACAGGATCGCCCGGATGCCGTCTTCGCGGCGAATGACCTCATCGGTATCGGGCTGTTGCAGAGCCTCGCACACGCCGGCATCCGCGTCCCGGATGACATCGCGCTGATCGGATACGACGATATCGAGTTCGCTTCGGCAGCAATGGTCCCCCTTTCCTCCATCAGGCAACCAAGTCGCGAGATCGGCTTCACTGCGATGGACCTGCTCCTGCGGCTAGAGACCGATCCCGACGGTCCTGCTGTGCACAAGAAGTTCCAGCCCGCACTGGTAGCGCGAGCGAGCAGCCTCGTCCACTCATGATCGGGCTGCTCCGATCGCGCTACGCCAGCCTCACCGAGCTATACGAGGAGCACGCGGCGCTGCTGGGTGCACTTCAGTCCGGCGACACCGAGGAGGCGCTCTCCCTCTGGCGAGACCACATCGACGACGCCGAGCGCTACCTCGTCGCGTCGCTCTCAGAGGAACCCTCCTGAGCGCGACCATCCCGCACTCATATCAACGAAGGAACACCATGACCATCAACCTGACCGATTACGACGCACTCAGCTTCGATTGCTACGGGACGCTCATCGACTGGGAAGCGGGGATCGCCGCTGTGCTGGGTCCGTGGGCGCGAAGCTTCGACCCATCGATCACCGATGAGGATGTCCTCGTGGCCTACTCCGAGCACGAAGCCGCCGTTGAGGAGGAGGCGCCGACGACGCTCTACCCCGACGTCCTCCGGAAAGCGTTCCGCCGCACCGGTCGAGCGCTCAGATTCGAAGTGACCGCCGCCGATGCCGACGCGCTCGGAAACTCGGTGCCCGACTGGCCCGCGTTCCCTGATTCCGCAGAGGCGCTGGCGCGGCTGAAGAAGCACTACAAGCTCATCATCCTCTCCAACGTGAACCGGGACGGGTTCGCCGGCAGCAATCGCAGGCTGGGCGTCGAGTTCGACGAGATCCTCACCGCCCAGGACATCGGAACCTACAAGCCGAACCCGGCGAATTTCGACGCTCTCCTCAAGCGCGTCGATGAGATCGGCGCCACCGGGAGGCTGCTCCACGTGGCACAGTCACTCTTCCACGACCACGTCCCCGCACGAGAAAAGGGGATCCCCGGTGTCTGGATCAACCGGCGCCACAACCAGCCCGGCTGGGGCGCAACCCCCGACCCTCGCGTGGCCGTGAAGCCCGACCTGGAGTTCCCGTCCCTGGCCGCATTCGCTGACGCCGTCGACGCTGCGTTCGCGAAAGCCGCCTGACACCGACCGGTCGCCCCTGCCGACCCTCAATCGTGGCGAGACACGGTAGGGGTGACCATCCGAAGTGGGGCACCCGCAGTCATGCCATACGACCACACGACCCACAATCCTGGTGGCGCGAGGCTTGAGCCCCGCTCAAACCGAAACGGCCCTCGCTACATAGGATCTGCGCGTCCGAGGGCTCGTCGGTGGACGCACCTTAAGGCTGTCCAAGTGAACTCGGCCGCGGTCTGCAGTTCGGCCCCCGGAGTGAGCGCAGGATAGCCGCCGTCCACCATGGGGGCATTGTCGGCGCAAAAGATGCGCGCGGGTGACGAGGCCCGCATCCAAAGATGGAGCGTGCTCGCCGCCCGCGCCCTGGGTTCGTTAGAGCGCGCGTCCCCGCGTGGGGAGGTTTGAGAAGAACGTTCTCAGGTCCTCAAGGGCGAAGAGAGGCTTCGTGCCGGAGAAGCGCGGGGTGATGTCTCCGCGGCGCACGTGGAGCCGAAACATCGACACCGACATGCCGAGCAGGCGCGCGGCGGTGTCGGTGTCGACGCCAATCGGCTGCACGCAGAGTGAGACGTTCACGTGCGGTGCGAGAGTGGCTTCGATGGCGGGGCTAGTTGAAGTCATGGGATTCTCCGCCGGCGATGCTGCGCCGACAACCAGACCTGGGCGTTTATGCCCTGGCCAGAGTTCTATGCGGAGACTTGGAGGGCTGATGTGAGAACACGGCCGACGCCGCTTCAACGCGGAACGTCGAGGCGGCAGAACCGCCGCGGGTGGCCCAATAGCCTCCCGGAACGGGCGTATGGCGTCAGGGGAATGTGGGGAGTTATGTGGGGAGTAACCCCTAGTTTGACCATTTGGCCCGGAAATCCAGGGGTTTCTGCCGCGTTCTCGCTTGTAATATTTCTCACTCGTAATGAGAAGGTCAAGGGTTCGATTCCCTTGGGCGGCTCCGTTTCGGTCCTTCTTTCTTCCGTGTTTCTGCAAGTCTGCGGAGACAGGTCGTTCCTCTGTGCGCGCGGGGGTCGTCCGGCGTAGACTCAACGGCAAATTGAGGATTAGTCAGTTTGCCTTGGGGATGTCATGGAAACGACA
This sequence comes from Leifsonia sp. NPDC056665, assembly GCF_042791795.1. NCBI lineage: Bacteria > Bacillati > Actinomycetota > Actinomycetes > Micrococcales > Microbacteriaceae > Leifsonia > Leifsonia sp. NPDC056665. The sequence goes on along the minus strand of NZ_JBHTXK010000001.1, from coordinate 172,501 downwards.
CGGGGACCTCGTCGGGCGCGTGTGCTCGGCATGTTGACTGCAGCGGCGAGCGCGCTGCTGCTGATCGGGGGAGGGGTGTCGCTGGCCGCGCCGGCCTCGGCCGACACGATGCCGCCGAATCCCAGCGACCCGGCCTCGCCGCCGACAGTGGGCGCGACGGCGCTCCCGACCACCCAGATGGACGGCGTCGCCTGGGACCAGTGGGTCGTCGGCGACAACGTGTACGTCGCGGGCAAGTTCAACAACGCCCGGCCGGCCGGGTCGCCCGCCGGATCGAACAACACGCCGCGCAGCAACTTCCTCGTCTACAACGTCACCACCGGCGTGCTGAACACGAGCATCAACGTGCCGCTCAACGCCCAGGCGCTCGCGGTCGCGCCGTCGCCTGACGGGTCCCGCGTCTACCTCGCCGGCGACTTCACCACGGCGGGGGGAGCCAGCTACTACCGGATCGTGGCCATCAGCACCGCCACCGGCCAGGTCATCAGCTCGTTCCGCCCCGCGATGGCGAGCCAGGTGCGCGCGCTGGCCGTGACCAACACAGCCGTCTACGCAGGCGGGACCTTCACCAGCGTCAACGGCACCGCCACGGGCTACATGGCGAAGCTCGACCCGACCAACGGCTCGCTGATCACTGCCTGGAAGGCGTCCGCCGACTATGTGGTCGACGCGATGGCGGTCAGCCCGGACGGGAGCAGGGTTTACGCCGGCGGCCGGTTCCAGCATGTCAACGGCGAGAACCACTACGGCCTCGTCATGCTGGACGGCACCACGGGCGCGACCATGCCGTTCCCGGCGAACAACATCATCAAGGATGCCGGGATCAACGCCGGGATCACCGCCCTCTCCGCCACCTCGACCAACGTCTACGGCTCGGGCTACGTGTTCGGCTCCGGCGGCAACTTCGAGGGGAGCTTCTCCGCCGACGCGGTGACCGGCGCCCTGTACTGGATGGAGGACTGCCACGGCGACACCTACACGGTGCAGCCCCTGGGCGGCGCGCTCTACGTCGCGGGCCATCCGCACGACTGCACCAACGTCGGTGGCTTCCCTGAGACGAATCCGCGCTCGTACCACCACACCCTCGCATTCTCGCTCGCCGAGACCCACCTGCTGACCAACAACGGCAACCGCTCGTACGCGAACTTCAAGGGCCAGCCGGCCCCGACGCAGCAGACCTGGTTCCCGGCCTGGACCACCGGGTCGTTCACCGGGCAAGGGCAGGCGGTGTGGAGCCTGGCGGGCGACAGCCGCTATCTGGTGGCGGGCGGCGAGTTCCCGTCGGTGAACGGCCAGGCGCAGTACGGCCTCACCCGCTTCGCGTTCGACAGCGTCCAGCGCAGCACCACCGGACCGAACAACAACACCGCGCTGACGCCGACGGCGACCTCCTCGACGTCCGGGCAGGCCAAGATCGCGTGGACGTCGACGTTCGATCAGGACAACATCCAGCTCACCTACGCGCTGTCCCGCGACGGCGACACCGCCCACCCGGTCTACACCGCCGTGAAGAGCAACAACTTCTGGAACACCGGTCCGATGGGCTTCACGGACAGCGGCCTGGCGCCGGGCAGCGCGCACACCTACACGCTGACCGTGACCGATCCGGACGGGAACTCGATCGCGCGGGTCGGCAACAGAGTGGTGATCGCCGGAGGCGGAACGAACCAGCCGCCGGTCGCTTCGTTCAGCTACGGGACGAACGGTCTGACGGTGAGCGTCGACGGGACGGCCTCCAGTGATCCGGACGGCACCATCGCCTCCTACGCCTGGACCTTCGGCGACGGCGCGACGGCGACGGGCTCGACCGCCAACCACTCCTACGCGTCAGCGGGCACCTACACGGTGACCCTCACCGTGACCGACAACCAGGGCGCGACGAACTCCCAGTCGAAGTCGGTGACGGTGACGGCGAGCACCGGCAACACGCTCGCGCAGGACAACTTCGCCCGCACGTCGGCGAGCGGCTGGGGCGCGGCGCAGACCGGAGGGTCGTGGACGGTCTCCGGCACCGCAGGCTCGTATACGGTCGGGTCCGGCACCGGCAACATGAACGACCCGGCGGGCACCACCCGCACGGCGACGCTGAACTCCGTCTCGTCCAGCCGCACGGACAACACCGTCACGTTCACGAGCGACATCGCTCCGACCGGAGGGGGCCTCTACGTCTCGGCGCTCGCGCGGCAGGTCGGCTCGGTCGCGTATGAGGGCCGGGCGTGGATCAACTCCAGCGGCGCCGTGCAGGTCCAGCTCTTGCAGAGCGGAACGACGCTGACCTCCGCGGTCGTGAGCGGAGTCGCCTACACCCCCGGCATGCAGCTGAACCTGCGCGTCCAGGCGGTCGGCACCTCGCCGACGACGCTGCAGGCCAAGGTCTGGGCGGCCACCCAGACCGAGCCTGCGTCGTGGCAGGTGAGCCTCACCGACTCCACCGCCGCCCTGCAGTCGTTCGGCAGCGTCGGGCTGCGAGCCTACCTCTCGGGAGCGGCGACCGTGTCGCCGATCACCGTGAAGTTCGCCAACTACCAGGTGCTCGCCGTGCCGTGAGCCGCCATCGCTTCCTCGACTCCTCCCGCGACGCGCCGGGTGCGTGCGGGAGGAGCGCGGGAGTGATGGCCCCAGGCGCTGCGGAACCCGCGGACTGGCGCTCTCAGGGAACGCCGGTACGATACCCGGATGCGCGAACCGGACCAGCGCGACTCCGGTGCAACCGACGGCACCGGGTCTGAATCGACGAACCCCTCGAACTCTGTTCTCCCCACCGGGGACTCCTCTGCGACGAGCGAGCCCGGGGCGGGAGCGACCCCTTCCGGCCGTCGCTCGGCCGCCGGGGCGGGTGCGGGCGCCGCGGTGATGGGCGCTGTCAGCGGCGCCGTCGCGGGGGTCATGTCCGCCATCCGCACGCACCCGAAGGCCTGGATCGTCGCCGGCGCCACCGTCGCGTTCGTGCTCCTCGGCGCGGGCAGCGTGGCTCTCGGTGCGACGGTCGGGTTGGCGCCGGCCGGGGCCGCGGCCGCCGCGCCGCCGACCCATTCCGCGACCCGCACGCCCACCCCGACACCCACCCCCACCGCCGACCCGGCGCGCCCGGTTCCTGCCGCGCAGCCGGCCGCGAGCCGCATCCGCACCTGCTCGGTGGCCTCCCTGGCCCAGGACGGCCGGCTCGGCAACCTGGAGGCTCAGGTCGTCGACGCCAAGACCGGTCAGGTGCTGTTCGACCGGAACGGCGGCAAGCCCGGCCCGACCGCGTCCGTGCTCAAGACGCTGACCTCCGCCGCCGCCCTCGCGACCCTCGGCCCGGACTACCGCGTCCAGACCACGGTCGTCGCGGGCAGCGTGCCCGGCCAGGTCGTCATCGTCGGCGGCGGAGACGTGACCCTGTCGCGCCTCCCGGGAGGCCAGGGCGCCTTCTACACGAACGCGCCCTCCATCCAGGACCTCGCCGCCCAGACCAAGCAGGCGCTCGGCGGAGCGCCCGTGACCTCGATCGTGGTGGACGCGTCGCTGTTCGGCGGCCCGCTGTGGCAGCCGAGCTGGGACGAGCACGAGGAGCGCGTCGTCGAGGGCTCGACGCCGTACATGTCCGCGTTGATGGTGGACGGCGACCGCAACGACCCCGGCGCCGTCGAGTCGCCGCGCAGCACCGACCCGGTCGGCCGCGCGGTGCAGTACTTCCAGCAGTACCTCGGCACCAACGTCCCTGTCACTTCCGGCACCGCCCCGGCGGGAGCCCGCCAGCTCGCGGCGGTCCAGTCGCAGCCGGTGACCACGCTGATCGACCAGGCGATGACGTACTCCGACAACACGATCATGGAGGAGCTCGCCCGGCTCGTCGCCATCAAGACCGGCGCGGGCAACACCTTCGCCGCCGAGAACGCGGGCGTGCTGGCCGGGCTGAAGACCTACGGCATCGACACCACCGGCATCCACATCGCCGACGGCTCCGGGCTGAGCGGCGACAACGCCGTGCCGCCGTCGTATCTGACGCAGCTCTTCATCAAGGTGCTCAACCGGCAGAACGGGCTCGGCGTGGTCTACGACGGGCTGCCGATCTCCGGCCGGACCGGGACGCTCGGGCCGGGCTACAGCCGGTTCACCGGGGCGAGCTCGGTCGCGGACGGGTCCGTGCACGCCAAGACCGGCTGGATCAACAACGGCTACACGCTCTCGGGGATCATCGACGCGGCGGACGGAACGCAGCTCACGTTCGCTGTGTACGCGCTCGGCCCGGTGAGCGACAATGCCAAGCAGGCGATCGACACGCTGACGACCGGCTTCTACAAGTGCGGGGACAACCTCACCAACGGCTGAGCCGGGCGTCGGCCGAGCAGGGGAGGCGGCGATGGGCAAGGCGCTGTTCATCATCGACGTGCAGAACGACTTCACCGAGGGCGGAGCGCTCGGCGTAGATGGGGGAGCGGCGGTGGCGGCGGCCATCACCGAGCACCTCCGCGCGCACTCCGACGAGTACGCGATCATCCTCGCGAGCCGCGACTGGCACGACCGCGACAACGACAACGGCGGCCACTTCGCGACCGACGCCGAGCCGGACTTCGTGAACACCTGGCCCGCGCACTGCGTCGCGGGCACGGACGGCGCGGAGTACCATCCCGCGTTCGACACGTCCCGCGTCGGCTACCACATCCGCAAGGGGCAGGGCGTCCCGGCCTACTCGATCTTCGAGGGGCGCACGGACGCCGGCTCGACGGTCCACAACCTCCTGGACGAGCACGGGATCGACACGGTCGACGTGGTGGGGATCGCGACCGACTACTGCGTGCGGGCGTCCGCGCTGGACGCGCTGAGCCACGGCCAGCGCGTGCGCGTGCTGACCGAGCTCGTGGCGGGGGTCGCGGCGGAGTCGTCGGAGGCGGCTCTGGCGGAGCTGGCGCACGCGGGGGCGGAAGTCGTCTAGCTGGAGTGCCCAAGGATGCCGGTCTGGCATGAGCAGCCAAAGACCACCGGCGAAGCTTCAGCACGTTGGACGCGTAAGCCCTCGGCATGGGGTTGGGCGTCTCCGTCTTCTCTCGTAAACAAAGCGGGCGTACGGTTTGCAGCGGGTAATGACGCCCACCGATCGGAAGGCAGCGAAATGTCCAACGAGTACCACACCATCACTCCCGAAAAGAATCCGCCGACGCGCACCGATGTTTGGCATGACAACGACGCGTGCCCGGAGGGCAAGCGGATTTCTCCGCAGAACCGTCGAGAAGGTCGCGGGGGCGCTACCCGTCGCTGCGACGAGTGCTAACCGGCTCACAAAGCAGCAAGAGCCCCCTTCGTTTCGGACGTGGGGGGCTCTCTTGCGTGCACTGACAACGCACTCAACGAATCGAGTCGGGTGTCTTTTGTGAGAATCGTTCCCGGCTGGCGTGATCCTTCTCATGCGCGCTAGGCTGATTACTAACCAGGCTAGCTAATCCGGAGGCGCGCAGATGAAGACCCGATCCGACTGGACTCCGGCCCGCTGGCTGCGCATCGTGCTGCCCACCGTCGTCATCGTGATCTGGTTCGTCGCCGGGAGCCTCGGCGGACCCACTTTCGGCAAGCTCTCCGGGGTGTCCAGCAACGACCAGGCCGCATTCCTGCCGGCCAGCGCCGAGTCGACCGCGGTGCAGGACTGGCAGAAGCGCTTCACCGACTCGCAGGCGGTGCCCGCGATCGTGGTCGTCCAGTCCGACTCCGCCATCCCGCCGAGCGACCTCGCCTCGTTCGCTGTCCTCGGCGCGAAGCTCGGGGACGTGACGGGCGTGCAGGCTCCGGAGTCCGGCCAGAGTACGAGCGTCGCAGGTCCCATCCCCTCGCAAGACGGCCGCGCGGTCGAGTTCATCGTCCCGGTCGCGGACACGAACAACGTGAAGACCGTGGTCGCCGACCTGCGCAGCGTCCTGAAGAGCGAGCTGCCCTCCGGGACGCAGGGCTGGGTCACCGGACCGGCCGGGCTGACCGCCGACCTGGTCAACGCGTTCGGCGGCATCGACGGCATCCTGTTGCTTGTGGCCGTGGGCGCCGTGTTCGTGATCCTGCTGCTGGTGTACCGGGCGCTGCTGCTGCCGGTCCTGGTGCTGCTCACCTCGGTGTTCGCGCTGTGCGCGGCCATCCTCGTCGTCTACTTGTTCGCGCTGTGGGGCTGGATCAAGCTCAGCGGCCAGAGCCAGGGCATCCTCTCCATCCTCGTGATCGGCGCGGCGACCGACTACTCGCTGCTGCTCGTCGCCCGCTACCGGGAGTCGCTGGAGCACGACGAGTCGCGCTGGACGGCGATCGTGAAAGCGTGGCGGGCGGCGTTCGAGCCGATCCTGGCCTCCGGGGCAACGGTCATCCTCGCGCTGCTCTGCCTGCTGTTCTCCGACCTCAACTCGAACAAGAGCCTCGGCCCGATCGCCGCGATCGGGATCGTCTTCTCGCTGCTGTCGGCGCTGACGCTGCTGCCGACCCTGCTCGCGGTGTTCGGGCGGGCGGCGTTCTGGCCGTTCCGGCCGAAGTACGCAGGCGGCGAGCACGCGCACGACCACAAGCACGAGGGCACGGAACGGGTGGCCGGGCTGGAGGGCTTCCGCGGCGTCTGGCGGCGCGTCGGCCTCCTCATCGCGCACCGGCCGCGCGTGACCTGGATCGTGTCGTTCGTCGTGCTCGTCGCGTGCGCGTTCGGACTGACGCAGCTCAAGGCGAACGGAGTCGAGCAGACCGCGCTGGTGCTCACCCAGTCGGACGCGGTCGACGGCCAGAAGGTGCTCGCGAAGCACTTCGACGCCGGGTCGGGGGCGCCGGTCGTCATCATCGCGAAGGAGGCCGACGGGGACGCCGTGCTCGCCGCCGCGAAGAAGAACGACGGCATCTCGGCCGCGACCCTCTACGCGGGGAACGTGCGGCCGGCCCAGCCGGGCCAGAGCGCGCCGCCGCCGGTCGTGAAGGACGGCCGCGTCCTCATCCAGGCGACCCTGAAGGCGCAGCCCGACTCGGCCGCGGCCGAGCAGGTGGTCCGCGACCTGCGCCGCGACCTCCCGTCGGCAGTATCGGGGGCGGGGCCCGGCGTGCTCGTCGGCGGCGCCACCGCGATCGCCCTCGACACCAACGACACGGCGCAGAGGGACCTGCTGCGGATCATCCCGATCGTGCTGCTGGTGATCCTGCTGGTGCTGATGCTGCTGCTCCGGTCGATCCTCGCGCCGGTGCTGCTGATCGGCAGCGTCGTGCTGTCGTACGCGGCGGCGCTCGGCGTCTCCGCGCTGGTGTTCGACCATCTGTTCCGGTTCCCTGGGGCCGACGCGAGCGTGCCGCTGTTCGGCTTCGTGTTCCTGGTCGCGCTCGGTGTGGACTACAACATCTTCCTGATGACGCGCGTGCGGGAGGAGTCGCTGCGGCTCGGCACCCGGCCCGGCATCCTGCGCGGGCTCGGGATGACCGGCAGCGTCATCACATCGGCGGGCGTGGTGCTCGCGGCGACCTTCGCGGCGCTCGCGGTCATCCCGATCCTGTTCCTGGTGCAGATCGCGTTCATCGTCGCGTTCGGCGTGCTGCTCGACACCGTGCTGGTGCGCTCGCTGCTCGTGCCCGCGGTGTCGTACGACGTGGGTCGCGCGATCTGGTGGCCGTCGAAGCTGTGGCGGGCGCCAGGGCACTCTGTATAGCAGGAGACGGCCGGCCGCTGCTCGGATGAGCAGGATGCACGCCGTGTCGACGGCGCGTTGCCGCCTCCGCGACGGTCGGTCAGAGTGGCCTGCATGACCCCCACGATCCTCGAGCCGACTCTCGGCGCGTCGATCGGCGGACCGGGCGCCGACGTCGCCGCACTGCTCCGCCGGCTGTACCGGACCCTGGCGACCGTCCGGCGCCTCGATCGCGAAGCGGTCGTCCTGCGCGGCCACGGCGTCCTCCCGGGCTATGTCGACTCCCGGGGCCGGGAGGCGGTGCAGGTGGGCGCGGCGCTCGCCCTGCAGACCTCCCGCGACCGGGCCTTCCCGACCGCCCACGAGCCGGGGATGTCGATCGCCCTCGGCGCCGACCCCGCGGCCGTGCTGCGTTCCCTGCGCGGCGCCGACGCCGTCGAGGGGCCGGTGACCCACGCCGTCGGCTGGGCGCTCTGCGCGAAGCTCGACCGCACAGGAGGGTGCGCCCTCATCCCGCTCGGCGCCGGGGCCGGATCGGCGGCGGAGCTGCGCACCGCGGTGACGACCGCGCGAGCCGCCACCCTGCCCGTGGTGTTCCTGTCCAGCTCCGGCCGCACCGAGGGGGCCGGGATGCCCGTCCTGCTGGTCGACGGCGCCGACGCGCTCGCCGTCCACGACGCCACCGTGAAGGCGCTGGACCTCGCCAGGTCCGGCGCGGGCCCCGTCCTGATCGACGCTGTGCTGCCCGGTCCGTCCGCCTGGCCCGCGCGCGACCCCCTCGTGGTCTGCGAGCAGCGCCTGCGCGCGACGCGGACGGTGGACGACGGCTACTTCGCCGAGGTCGCCGACACCGCGGACGCGCTCGCCGACCGGCTGCGCGCCCGGCTCACCGTCGGAGCCTGAACCCGGCCGCGATCGGCGAGGATGGGACCATGCGCATCCACGTCGAACGCCATCCCGGGGCCGACCCCGTCCTGCTGATCCACGGCTTCGCCACCACCGGCGCGCTCACCTGGGAGTCCACCGGCTGGGTCGCCGCGCTCGCCGCGGCGGGCCGCGGCGCGATCGTTCCCGACCTGCGCGGCCACGGCGCCTCCGACGCGCCGCACGACCCGGCAGCCTACTCGCCCGACCTGCTGGCGGAGGACCTGCTGACCGTGCTGGACGAGCAGGGCCTCGACCGCGTCGACGTCATCGGGTACTCGATGGGGAGCTGGGTGGCCCTGGCCCTCGTCGGCCTGGCGCCGGAGCGCGTCCGCCGCCTCGTGGTCGGCGGGGTCGGCACGGTCGAGCAGTTCGCCCACTGGGGCGTGGAGGCCGTGCGGCGGGCGATCCTGGAGGGCGCGGACAGGCTGCCGGCCGACGCCCCGCTGGCGCCGCTCCTGGCCTCCCTGCGCGAGGCCCCCGGCGTCGACCGCGAGGCCCTCGCCGCGTGCGCTGCCGGGATGGCGCAGCATCCGCTGCCGCTGGCCTCGACGGTGCCGACCCTCGTGGTGGCGGGCGACGCCGACCCGGTCGCCGGGGACGCCGACGAGGCGGCCCGGCTGCTCGGCGCCGAGCTGGTGCTGCTGCCGCGCCGCAACCACATCACGGCACTCAGTGCCCGCGCCTTCAAGCAGGCTGCTCTTCCCTTCCTGGGAGCTTCGGTCAGCCTGTAGGAGACGCGACCGGCGGGTCGTACGATGTGCGAGGAGCGAAGGAGTGCCCGCATGATCGACAGGCTGGATGCCGACCTCATCGCGTTGCTCACGGAGGAGCCCAGGCTCGGCGTGTTCGAGGCCTCGAGGAGGCTCGGCGTCGCGCGCGGCACCGTGCAGGCCCGGCTCGACCGGCTGCAGCGCACGGGGGTGATCAAGGACTTCGCGCCGACGATCGACAGCCTCCGGCTCGGCTTCCCCGTCACGGCGTTCATCACCGCGGAGATCGCCCAGAGCGACCTCTCCGTGATCGACCACCTGCGGGGCATCCCCGAGGTCCTGGAGGTGCACACCGTGACCGGGGCAGGGGACCTGCTGATCCGGGTCGTCGCGCGCTCGAACGCCGACCTGCAGCGGGTGATCAGCGGCATCCTCAGCGAGCCGGGCATCAGCCGCACCTCCACGGTCATCGCGCTGGAGACCACGATCGAGCACCGCAGTGTGCCGCTGGTGGAGTCCGCGGTGGAGGAATGAGCGCAACGGCGGGGACACCCGACAGCACGACACGAGACGAGGAGTGACGATGGACGAGAAGACCCTGCTGGAGCGTGTGCCCGACCGCCTGTTCATCGGAGGCGAGTGGCTGCCGGGATCGAACGGCACCCTGAAGGTCTACGACCCGGCGACCGGCGACCTCATCCGCGAGATCGCCGACGCGTCGGTGGAGGACGGCGCGCGGGCACTCGACGCCGCGGTGGCCGCCGCCGACGCGTGGGCGGCCACCCCGCCCCGCGCCCGCGGCGAGATCCTGCGCCGCGCCTTCGACCTCCTGCAGGAGCGCCGGGAGGAGTTCGCCCTCCTGATGACGCTGGAGATGGGCAAGCCGCTCGCGGAGTCCAACGGTGAGGTCACCTACGGCGGCGAGTTCCTGCGCTGGTTCTCCGAGGAGGCCGTGCGCATCGCCGGCCGCTACGGGACCAACCCCGAGGGCACCGGCCGCATGATCGTGTCGCAGCACCCGGTCGGGCCGTGCTTCCTGATCACGCCGTGGAACTTCCCGCTCGCGATGGCGACCAGGAAGATCGCGCCGGCGCTCGCCGCGGGCTGCACCGTTGTCGTGAAGCCGGCCGAGCTGACTCCGCTGACGACGCTGTACTTCGCCCGCCTGCTGGAGGACGCCGGCCTCCCCGCCGGCGTGCTCAACGTGATCACGACCTCCACCTCTGGGAAGGTCTCCGCCCCGATCATCGCCGACCCGCGCCTCCGCAAGCTGTCGTTCACCGGCTCCACCGAGGTCGGCCGCAGACTCTTGCAGCAGGCGTCGGAGAACGTCCTGCGCACCTCGATGGAGCTCGGCGGCAACGCCCCGTTCGTGGTGTTCGACGACGCCGACCTCGACCGGGCGGTGGACGGCGCGATGCTCGCGAAGTTCCGCAACATCGGGGAGGCCTGCACGGCCGCCAACCGGTTCATCGTGCACGAGGACGTCGCCGACGAGTTCGCCCGCCGGGTCGCAGACCGCGTGAAGGCGATGAAGATCGGCCGGGGCACCGAGGCCGGCGTCACGATCGGCCCGCTCATCAACGCGGACGCCGTCGACAAGGCCGCAGAGCTGCTGGAGGACGCCGTCTCGCGCGGCGCCCTGGTGCTCGCGGGCGGCTCGCGCGTCTCCGGGCCCGGCACGTTCTTCGAGCCCACCGTCGTCACCGACGTGCGCGCGGGCAGCGAGATCCTGCGGCAGGAGATCTTCGGCCCCGTGCTGTCGATCGTGCGCTTCCGCGACGAGGACGAGGCGGTGCGGATCGCCAACGACACCGAGTTCGGGCTCGTGTCCTACGTGTTCACGAAGGACCTCGCGCGCGGCCAGCGGATGATCGACCGGCTGCAGACCGGCATGATGGGGCTCAACGTGGGCGTCGTCTCCAACGCCGCTGCGCCGTTCGGCGGCGTGAAGCAGTCGGGGCTGGGGCGCGAGGGAGGCCTGGAGGGCATCCACGAGTACCTCAGCACCAAGTACACCCTGACGCCGGACCCGTTCAGCGTCTGATTCCCGCCACCGAGCCGATTCCATCACCGAGCCGAGGAGCGCACCATCATGGCCACCGAAGCCGTCATCGTCGACGTCGTCCGCACGCCCTCCGGGCGCGGCAAACCGGGCGGTGAGCTCTCCGACCTCCACCCGGCCGACCTGCTCGCCGGGGTCCTGGCCGAGCTCGTGCACCGCAACGGCCTCGACCCCGCTCTCGTGGACGATGTGATCGCCGGGTGCGTCACGCAGTCGGGGGAGCAGGCCGGCAACATCGCGCGCACGGCCCTCCTGAGCGCCGGCTTCCCCGAGACCGTGCCGGGGGTGACGATCGACCGGCAGTGCGGCTCCAGCCAGCAGGCCGCCGCGTTCGCCGCGCAGGGGGTGATCGCGGGCGCCTACGACATCGTGATCGCCTGCGGGGTGGAGTCGATGAGCAGGGCGCCGATGGGCTCCAACCTCGGCGGCGCGTCCCTCGGCGGCGAGCTGCTGCACGCCCGCTATCCGGAGGGCCTGGTGAATCAGGGTGTCTCGGCGGAGCTGATCGCCGAGCGCTGGGGGTTCCCACGCGAGGAGCTCGACGCGTTCGCCGCCGAATCGCACCGGCGGGCGGCGGAGGCGGCGGCCTCGGGCGCGTTCGAGAGCGAGCTCGTGCCCGTGCCGACGCCGGACAGCGGGAGCGTCGTCGCGGACGAGACCATCCGGCCCGGGACGACCGCGGAGAAGCTGGCGGCGCTGTCGCCGTCGTTCCGCACCGACCGGCTCGCCGCGCGCTTCCCGCAGCTCGACTGGCGGATCACGCCGGGCAACTCGTCGCCGCTGACCGACGGCGCCTCGGCGGCGCTGATCATGAGCGCGGAGGCTGCGGCGCGGCTGGGACTGCGGCCGCGCGCCCGCTTCCACTCGTTCGCCGTGGCCGGCAGCGACCCGCTGTTCATGCTCACCGGCATCCTCCCCGCGACGCGCAAACTCCTCGACCGCAGCGGCGTGAAGCTGGAGGACATCGCGGCCTACGAGGTCAATGAGGCGTTCGCGCCGGTGCCGCTGCTGTGGCTGCGCGAGTTCGGCGCCGACCCGGCGCGGATGAACCCGCGCGGCGGTGCGATCGCGCTGGGCCACGCACTCGGCTCGTCCGGGACGCGCCTGCTCGGCACCCTCCTGAACGAGCTGGAGGCCTCCGGCGGCCGCTTCGGCCTCCAGACCATGTGCGAAGGCGGCGGCACCGCCAACGCCACCCTCATCGAACGCCTGTAGCACCCTCTCGAAAGGATCACCCATGCAGATCGACGGATGTTCGGCGCTCGTCACCGGCGGCGCCAGCGGCCTCGGCAACGCCACCGCCCGGGCGCTCACGGAGGCCGGCGCGCGCGTCGTCATCCTGGACCTGCCCAGCTCGGAGGGCGAGAAGGCCGCCGTCGCGCTCGGCCCGCACGCCCGGTTCGTCGCCGCCGACGTCACGGACGAGGAGCAGGTGCAGACCGCCGTGGACACCGCAGGCTCGCTCGGCCCCCTGCGGATCGTGGTGAACTGCGCCGGCATCGCCACCGCCCAGAAGGTGCTCGGCCGCGACGGCGTCCTCCCGCTGGAGAGCTTCGAGCGCGTCATCCGGGTCAACCTGATCGGCACGTTCAACGTGGTGCGCCTCGCCGCGGCCGCGATGGCGGAGACCGAACCGCTCGGCCAGGATGTTCCCGGCGGCCAGGAGCGCGGCGTCATCGTCAACACCGCCTCCGTCGCCGCGTTCGACGGCCAGATCGGCCAGCCCGCCTACTCGGCGTCGAAGGGCGGCGTCGCCGCGATGACGCTGCCGCTCGCCCGCGAGTTCGCCCGCAGCCTGATCCGCGTCGTCACCATCGCGCCCGGCATCTTCGAGACGCCGATGATGGCCGGGCTCCCGCAGGCCGCGCAGGACTCCCTGGCGGCCCAGGTGCCGCACCCGTCGCGGCTCGGGCGCCCCGCGGAGTACGCGCAACTCGTGCGGTCGATCGTGGAGAACCCGATGCTCAACGGCGAGACCATCCGCCTCGACGGCGCCATCCGCATGCAGCCGAAGTAACCGCGCGCGATTCGTCACGAATCGTCGCTCCGCCAAGAAACGACATTCGGCACGAATCGTCGTTCCGGCGCGGCGAAAGGCGACATTCGGCACGAATGTGCCGGCGGTCAGATCCCGGAGTGCGCCTCTAGGAACGTGTACACGTCGGAGTCGTCGACCCCGGGGAACGACCCCGACGGCAGCGGCGACAGGATGTGCGCGTGCAGGCGCGCGCTCGGCCACGCCTTGCCCGACCAGTGGCCGGTCAGCTCGGTCGCCAGCCGCTTGCAGCACGACTCGTCCGGGCAGCGGGACTCGGCCCGCGCCGTCGTCTCCCTGCCGCGGAACCACTTGGCCTGGTCGAACGGCACGCCGACGCTGATCGAGTAGCCGCCGTCGGCCGTGCTCCCGGTCTGGGTCGAGCACCAGTACGTCCCGGCGGGGGTGTCGGTGTACTGGTAGAACTCCGTGGTGCGGTTGGTGCGCGCGAACGCGTTGCGGGCTCCCCACTTGCGGCAGACCGTCTGACCCTCAATGGAGCCGGTGACGTCGGTCGGGAGGGGCAGGCCGTCGTTCTCGTAGCCCTTGTAGAGCGTGCCGTCGTCGCCGACACGGAGGAAGTGCAGGGGCATGTCCAGGTGTCGGGTCGCCAGGTTGGTCAGGCGCAGCGCCGCCGCCTCGTGGGTGACGCCGAACGCGTCGCGGAAGTCCTCGACCGCGAGGTCCTTCTCCTTCTTGGCCTGCTGCAGGAACGCAACCGCCGCGGCCTCCGGCATCAGCGCGCACGCCGCGAAGTAGTTGATCTCCAGCCGCTGCCGCAGGAAGTCCGCGTAGCTCGCTGGGCGCTCGTGGCCGAGGAGCCGGTGCGCCATCGCCTGCAGCGCCATCGAGCGGAGGCCGTGGCCGCCCGGGATGGAGGCCGGCGGCAGGTAGATGCGGCCGTTCTCCAGGTCCGTGATCGAGCGGGTGGAGCGCGGGAGGTCGTCCACGTAGATGAGCTCGAAGCCGAGCTCCTCGGCCATCACGCTGACCTCGCGGTGCGTGAGCGCGCCGCGGACGTGGCCTGAGGCGCGCACCTGCTCCTCGGCGAGCTTCTCGATGTCGGGGATGTAGTTGTCCTGCGCGCGCATCCGCTCGCGCAGCTCGGTGTTCGCCCGCCTGGCCTCCTCGGGGGTCGCGATCGCCTCGCTGGCGCGGCGGGCGAGTTCGCGGTGCAGGCCGACCAAGGCCTCCAGCGTCTCCGTGGGCGTGCCCTTCGTCGGCTTGACCGCGGGGAGGCCGAGCGAGCCGTACAGCGAGCCCTTCTGGGCGCGGGAGAGCTCGATCTCCAGCCCAGCGCGGGCGTCCGGCGGCTCGGCCGACAGCAGCTCCGCGAGCGGGACGCCGAGCGCGGCGGCGAGCGTGCCGAGCAGGGAGACGCGCGGCTCGCGCTTGCCGTTCTCGATCAGCGAGAGCTGGCTGGCGGCGACGCCGGCGGCGGCGCCGAGCTCATCCAGCGTCAGACCGCGTTGCGTGCGGAAGTGCCGGATGCGGTGCCCGAGGGTGGCGACGTCGGCGGTTGCTGCTTCGGTGGCGAGGGAGTCCATCCCTTCACAATAGCGAAAGAATCGCGATTCTTTACGTGCTGATTCTCACCCGCGGGCATGAATCCTGCTCGATCCTGGATTCACGCACCGATCTTTCCAACCGAGAGGACGACGGAATGTCCATCGCCGAGCTCCCGCTGACCGACCAGGCACACGACGCCGACGCCGACCACGAGACGCACGCGTACCCTGCGGCCTCCACCCCGGCCGCACGCCAGACGCCTGCACCCGCCACCGCACCGAACCGCCCGACCGGCCTCGCCGGCCTCCGCGCCTGGGTCGCCCAGATCGCCGAACTCACCGAGCCCGAGAGCATCGTCTGGTGCGACGGCACGCCAGGGGAGGCCGACCGGCTGACCAAGGAGCTCGTCGCCGAGGGCAAGCTCATCCGGCTGAACCCGGAGTGGCGCCCGAACAGCTTCCTCGCGCGGACCGACCCGGGCGACGTCGCCCGCGTCGAGGACCGCACATTCATCTCCTCCCTCAAAGAAGAGGACGCCGGCCCCACCAACAACTGGCGCGAGCCGGAGGGCATGCGCGCCGAGCTGCGCGGGGTCTTCGCCGGCAGCATGCGCGGCCGCACGATGTACGTCGTCCCGTTCTCGATGGGCCCGCTCGGCGGTCCGATCTCGCAGGTCGGCGTCGAGCTGACCGACTCCGCGTACGTGGCGGTCAGCATGGGGCTGATGACCCGCGTGACCAGCGCGGTGCTGGACCTCATCGACGCCGGGCAGCCCTGGGTGCCGACCGTGCACAGCGTCGGCGCGCCGCTGATCGACGACGCCGGTGTGCGCCACGACGACGTGACCTGGCCGTGCAACACCACCAAGTACATCGTCCAGTTCCCGGAGGCGCGGGAGGTCTGGTCCTACGGCTCCGGCTACGGCGGCAACGCCATCCTGGCCAAGAAATGCTTCGCGCTGCGGATCGCGTCGGCGATGGCGCGCGACGAGGGCTGGCTGGCCGAGCACATGCTGCTGGTCAAGGTCACCTCGCCCGAGGGGCGCCCGTTCCACTTCGCGGCGGCGTTCCCGTCGGCGTGCGGCAAGACGAACCTCGCCATGCTGCAGCCGACCATCCCGGGCTGGAAGGTCGAGACCATCGGAGACGACATCGCCTGGCTCCGGCAGGGCGCTGACGGGAGGCTGCGCGCCATCAACCCCGAGGCGGGCTTCTTCGGCGTCGCGCCGGGGACAGGCGAGTTGACCAACAAGACCGCGGTCGAGACCCTCTGGGGCAACACGATCTTCACCAACGTGGCGCTCCGCGACGACGGCGACGTGTGGTGGGAGGGCCTCACCGAGACCCCGCCCGCGCACCTGATCGACTGGCAGGGCAACGACTGGACACCCGAGAGCGGACGCCCGGCTGCGCACCCGAACTCCCGGTTCTGCGTGTCGGCCGCGCAGTGCCCGAGCATCGCGGACGACTGGGACGCGGTCGACGGCGTGCCGATCGACGCCATCCTGTTCGGCGGCCGCCGCGCCACCAACGTGCCGCTCGTGGCGCAGGCCCGCGACTGGAAGCACGGAGTGTTCATCGGCGCGACCATCTCGTCCGAGAAGACGGCTGCGGCCGAGGGCACGGTCGGCGAGCTGCGCCGCGATCCGTTCGCCATGCTGCCGTTCTGCGGCTACAACATGGCGGACTACTGGGGCCACTGGCTCGAGGTGGGCGAGAAGCTCGGCTCGAACGCGCCGGCGGTGTTCCAGGTGAACTGGTTCCGCAAGGGCGACGACGGCCGGTTCCTGTGGCCAGGGTTCGGCGAGAACTCGCGCGTGATCGAGTGGATCGCCCGCCGGGTGGAGGGCACGGCCGGCGCCGCGTCGTCGCCGATCGGCCGCCTCCCGCTGGTCGAGGAGCTCGACCTCGACGGCCTGGACCTCCCGGCCGAGGACGTCGCCGAGCTCTTCGAGGTCGACCGCGCGAGCTGGCTGGCCGAGTGCGACCTCACCGAGGAGTACTTCGACCGCTTCGGCACCCGCGTCCCCGCCGCCCTCCGCGCCGAGCTCGCCTCCCTCCGCTACCACCTCCACGCGTAACCCCAACAATCTCTTCCGGACTTGTGTACGCCTGCGACCGGCGTGTCGCGTACATAAGTCCGGGAGAGATTGAGGGTCAGACGAGGAGTTGGTGCTTCGCTAGGTCTCGGTAGAGGGGGGTGCTGGAGACGAGTTCGGAGTGGGTTCCCACTCCGACGACGCGGCCGTGGTCGAGGACGACGATCTGGTCGCTGTCCACGACAGTGGAGAGCCGGTGCGCGATCACCAGGAGGGTGCGGTCCTCGGCGACGGCGTCGATCGCCTCCCGCATGAGTTGCTCGTTGCGGCCGTCGAGGCTGGAGGTCGACTCGTCCAGCAGCAGCACCGGGGGAGCGGCGAGCAGCGCGCGGCCGATCGCGAGCCGCTGACGCTCGCCGCCGGAGAGCATGATCCCGTCCTCGCCGACCGGCGCGTCCAGGCCGAGGTCGCTGCGCTCCAGCACCTCGGTGAGGTTGACGGCGTGGAGGACGTCGACGCACTCCTCGTCGGTCGCGTCCGGCGTCGCGAGCTTCAGGTTGTCGCGCAGCGAGCCGGCGAGCACCGGAGCGTCCTGCTCGACGTAGCCGATGTTGGAGCGCAACGCGACGCGGTCGAGCGTCCGGATGTCCATCCCTCCGAAGCGCACCTGCCCGGCCTCCGGGTCGTAGAACCGCTCGATCAGCGCGAGGATGGTCGACTTGCCCGCGCCGGACGGGCCGACCAGCGCCGTGCGCTTGCCACGCGGCACCGTGAAGCTCACGCCGTGCAGCACTCCGCCGTGCGTCGCGGCTGCGGTGTCGGCGCCGAGCCCGGCCGCCGTCTCCGCCTCGGCGACCACGTCGACGCCGCCGAACGCCCCGAGGGCGATGCGCTCGGCGTCGGCGGGGGCGGGGGCGACGACGGACGGCTCGTCGCGCTCCGGCGACGACGGGTAGGCGAACTCCACGTCCACGAACTCGATCGCCGGCGCGTGCGGCGCGAGCCCCTCGTTCGCGACGCCGACGGTCATCCCGAGCGGCGCGATCTCGCGGTCGTGCTGGTCCTCGGTGGGGAGGTCGAGGATCTCCTGGATGCGGCCGAGCGCGCCGAGCGCCGAGTTGACGGCGGTGATCGCGCCGAACGCCTGGCCGAGCGGCAGGATCATCATGAACAGGAAGAGGATGAACGCCACCAGGTTCGCGACGGTGATCGCACCGCTGGCGACCCGGAAGCCGCCGACGCCGAGCACCACCAGGAACGACACCTGCATCGCGATGCCCGCGACCGGCACCACGAGCGCGGAGATCTTGGCGACCTGGATGCCCATCTTCCAGGCTCCGGTCGCGTCGGCGTCCACCGCCGCGAGCTCCCGGTCCGTCGCGTTCGCCGCGCGGATCGTCCGCACCGAGCTGATCGCGCGCTCCACCGCGGCGGCGAGGTCGCCGACCTTGGTCTGCGCCTTCTGGCTGGCGACCCGGATGCGACCCGACAGCAGCGTGACCACGACGATGGAGACGGCGACCACGAGCACGGTCAGCCCGAGCAGCACCGGGTCGATGATGAGCATGGCGATGAGCGCGCCGATGAACGTCAGCGCGCCGCCGATGGCCTCCACGAGTCCCTGGGTGAGCACGGCACGCAGCAGCGTGGTGTCCGAGCCGACGCGCGACACCAGGTCGCCGGTGCGCCGGGTGTCGAACTCGCTGATCGGCAGGCGCAGCATCCGCGCCACCAGCTTGCGGCGCGACGACAGCACGACGCCCTCGCCGGTGCGCTGCAGGAGGTAGTGCTGGTAGCCCGAGATCAGCGCGGAGACGACGACGAGCGCGACGAGCCCCCAGACGATCCCGCCCAACGGCTCGCCCTTGCCCACGATGGTGATCACCTGGCTGACCAGCAGCGGCTGGGCCAGGCTCGCCGCGGCGCCGAGCACGCTCAGCACGACGACGAACGAGAGCACGCCGCGGTGCTCGAGCAGGTAGGGGAGGAGCTGGCTGAACCGCGCGCGCGGTCCGCTGTCCGCCTCCCGCCGGGCGAAGGGCGAACGGCGGCGCGGAGCGGCGGTGGTGTCGGTGCTCATGGGGGGTCCTTCGACAGGAGATTCGGGATGCTGCTTCGACCGTACTTCCTGCGGGCTGCCGGTTTGCTGACACTGCGGCAAAGTCCCTGGTGCGGGCTACAGTGCTGGATTATGCCGACGTCTGTCATCACCGCCGCCGACCTGGTCAAGAAGTACAAGGACTTCCCCGCGGTCGACGGCATCAGCTTCCTCGACTGAGCACGCGCGAGGGGCACGTTGTTGTCATTTTTCGCGTGCGGAAGTGACAACGACGTGCCCCTCGATAGAGCCGGGACGCGTGGCCCGGCCGAATCGGGGCGCTCGCGCCGCTCGATAGGCTGAGGGCATGGAAACCCTCTTCGCCGTCCTGCACGTCGTGTCCGCTGTGTTCATCGTGGGGCCGATGGCCATCCTGCCGATGACGGCGATGCGCGCCGTGCGCGCGGGCAACGCCGGCCAGGTGGAGGTGCTCGCCAAGTCGACCAACCTGATCTCGCTGCTGTCGCTGCTCGTGGTCTTCTTCGGCTTCGGCGTCATGGGGCTGGCCGACAAGAAGTACGACCTCACCATCGTGACGCCGTGGATCCTCTGGTCGATCGTCCTCTACGTGATCGCGCTCGGGCTGACGCTGTTCCTCGTCGTCCCGACCATGCGCCGCGCCGCGGAGTCGCTCAAGGCCGCCGACACCGCGCAGGGCGGCGAGGCCTCGACGTATCCCGCCATCGCCGCCGGCTCCGGCGTCGCCAGCCTGCTGCTGGTCGCCGTGGTCGTGCTCATGGTCTGGAAGCCGTAGCCTCCGGCACGAACCCCTACGCGCGCAGCTCCCGCAGCGCGATCGCCGTCGCGAGCGCCGCGTGCGCGGCCTCCTCGCCCTTGTCCTCCTTGGAGCCGGGGAGGCCGGCGCGGTCGATGCCCTGCGCCTCGTCGTCCAGCGTGAGCACGCCGAAGCCGACCGGTTTGCCGGTGTCGAGCGCCACCCGGGTGAGGCCGTCGGTGGCCGCCGCCGAGACGTACTCGAAGTGCGGGGTGCCGCCGCGGATGATCACGCCGAGCGCGACCACCGCGTCGGCGCCGGACTCCAGCGCCGCCTTGCTGACGACGGGGAGCTCGAAGCTGCCGGGGACGCGGACGAGCGAGTAGTCCGCTCCCGCGGCCTCCAGCGTCCGGGTCGCGCCCGCGATCAGGCCGTCCGTGATCTGCTCGTGCCAGGTACCGGCGACGATGACGACCCGCAGGCCGCTCCCGTCGACGGCCTCGGTCGCCTTCGGCGCTCCGGCTCCGCTCATCGTGCTGTCCTCTCCGCCGCCACGGCGGCTGCGCCCGGCTCGTCGTCCGGGTCGATCTCGTCGATCACGTGACCCATGCGGTCGCGCTTGGTCTCCAGGTAGCCCTCGTTGAACACGCCGACGCCGACGACGAGCGGCACGCGCTCCTCGACCGTGATGCCGTGCTCCTCGAGCTGGCGCACCTTCTCGGGGTTGTTGGTCAGCAGGCGCACCGACTCGATGCCGAGGTCCTGCAGGATGGCCGTCGCGGCGCCGTAGTCGCGCGCGTCGATCGGCAGGCCCAGCGCCAGGTTGGCGTCGAGCGTGTCGAGGCCGTCCTCCTGGAGCTTGTAGGCGCGCAGCTTGTTGATCAGGCCGATGCCGCGGCCCTCGTGCCCGCGCAGGTAGACGACGACGCCGCCCTCCCGCTGGATGGTGCCGAGCGCCGCGTCGAGCTGCGGTCCGCACTCGCACTTGAGCGAGCCGAACGCCTCGCCGGTCAGGCACTCCGAGTGCACCCGGACGAGCGTGCCCTCGGCCGCGGGTGTGCCCGAGACGATGGCCACGTGGTCGGCGCCGGTCATCCGGTCGCGGTAGGCGCGCATCCGGAACGTGCCGTTCGTGGTGGGGACGGTCGTCTCGACCTCGAAGATCACCCGCGACGACTCCGGGATGGGAGCGGGGGAGGCGAGCTGCTGGTCGCAGTGGAACTCCTGCAGGTACGCGATCAGCGCCTCGATGGTGATCACCAGGACGCCTTCGCGCTCGCCGAGCTCCAGGAGGCCGGGGAGGCGCATCATCTCGCCGTCGTCCGCGACGATCTCGGAGATCGCGCCGACGGGGTTCAATCCGGCGAGCTTCAGCAGGTCGACCGCGGCCTCGGTGTGGCCGTCGCGCTCCCGCACGCCGCCGTCCACCGCGCGCAGCGGCATGATGTGGCCGGGGCGGTGGAGGCTGGCGGGCGTCGACTCGGAGTCGGCGAGCACGCGCAGGGTGTGCGCGCGGTCGGCCGCGCTGATGCCGGTGGAGAGCCGGTTGGCGGCGTCGACGCTCACCGTATAGTTCGTGCCGCGGGCGTCCTCGTTGTTCGCGACCATCACCGGCAGTTCGAGGCGGTCGGCGATCTCGTTCGTCATCGGCGCGCAGATGAAGCCGGACGAGTTGCGCACGGTCCAGGCGATCCACTCCTGGCTGGCGAGCTCGGCGGCGATGACGACATCGCCCTCGTTCTCGCGGCTCTCGTTGTCGACCACGATGACGGGCCGGCCGGCGCGCAGCTCCGTGAGGGCCTCGGGGATGGTGGCGAGCGTCATGACGCACTCCGTTCTGTCAGCGTCTGGGTGGCTGCTTCGGTGTCGGGGGAGAAGCGGGCGGCGAAGTCGGGCTCGAGCGCGAGCATCCGCTCGACGTGCCGGGCGAGGATGTCGGTCTCGATGTTCACGCGGTCGCCGGGGACCCGGTCGCCGAGCGTCGTGGCGGTGAGGGTCTCCGGGATGAGCGAGACCTCGAACCAGCCCTCTTCGCGCCCGCCGCCGACGTCGCTCACGGTGAGCGAGACGCCGTCGATGGCGATGGAGCCCTTGCGCGCGACGAGCGGCGCGTGCGCGGGGTCGAGGCTGAGCCGGACCACGCGCCACGCGCTGCCGTCCTCGATGGAGAGCACGGTCGCGGTGCCGTCGATGTGGCCCTGGACGATGTGGCCGCCGAGCCGGTCGCCGACCTGCGCGGCGCGCTCCAGGTTCACCCGCCGGCCGGGCGTGACGTCGTCGAGCGTGCTCATCACGAGCGTCATGGCCATCACATCGGCCGTGAACGTCTCGGCGTCCTGGCCGATCACGGTGAGGCAGACGCCGCTGACCGCGATGGAGTCGCCGTGCCCGGCGTCGCTGACGGCGAGCGGGCCGCGCACGGTGATCCGCATCGCGTCGGCGTCGCGCTCGACGGCGACGACCTCGCCCAGCTCTTCGATGATTCCGGTGAACACGCTCACGCCTCCTGGTGGGTGGTCGGGACGGGCACGGCCCGCAGGTACAGGTCGACGCCGAGTCGTTCGACGTCGAGGATGCGCAGCTTGCGCTGGTCGCCGATGGTCTCGGCGCCGATGTCGCCGAGCGCGAGCTTCGGGCCGCCGAGCAGCGACGGCGCGAGGTAGATGGCGTACTCGTCCACGAGCCCCGCGGCGACGAACGCGCTCGCGAGGGTCGGGCCGCCCTCCACGTAGACCCGGCGGAAGCCGCGCTGGTGGAGGTCCGCGACGACTTCGTGCAGGTCGTGGGTGCCCTCGAAGATCACGGGGTGCGGGTGCCGGAACACCGCGGCGTCCTTCGGCACGGCGCGCGTCCCGACGACGACGGGCGTCGGCTGCGTGGCGAGCAGCTCGCCGGCGTCGCCGCGCGCGGTCAGGCTGGGGTCGTCGGCCAGGACGGTGCCGGTGCCGACGACGATCGCGTCGGAGGCCTCCCGCTGCTCGTGCACCCGCTGCCGGGCAGCGGCCCCGGTGATCCAGCGGCTGGTGCCGTCGGCGGCGGCGGTGCGGCCGTCGAGGGTGCTGGCCCACTTGACCGTGATGTGCGGCCGGCCGAGGCGCGCGGCCGTCAGCCAGTCGCCGAGGAAGAGCTCCGCCTCGTCCGCGAGCACGCCGCCGACCACCTCGACCCCGGCCTCCCTGAGTCGCTCGGCCCCTCCGCTGGAGTGGCGGCCCGGGTCGGCGACCGCGTACACGACGCGGGCGACCCCGGCGGCGATCAGCGCCTCCGAGCACGGCCCGGTGAGGCCCCAGTGGTTGCACGGCTCCAGCGTCACGACGGCGGTCGCGCCGCGCGCGCCGCCCTCGGGGAGGCTGCTGAGCGCGTCGACCTCCGCGTGCGCGGTGCCCGCGCCCCGGTGGAAGCCCTCCGCGATCGTGCGGCCCTCGGCGTCGAGGATCACGCAGCCCACGCGCGGGTTCACGCCGGTGGCGGGGCCGCCCTCGGCGAGCCGCAGCGCGGTGCGCATCGCGGCTTCCCATTCTCCAGTCCGGGTCATCCGGGCGTCGTCCTGTCTCTCGTTGCCGTCGAGACGTGGTGCCGGGGTCACTGAAGCGGAAAGCCCGCGTTCGCGACGGTCGTCACCGACCGCCGACGTGCGCCTCCCATCCGGACTGAGCGCCCAGACTCTCGCCTGCACGCATTACCGTCGGTGCCGGAATTCCACCGGCTCGGCAGGGGGCCCTCGCCTCCCGCTCGCGGACTGTCACCGCCGGTTCGGACTCTCACCGACCCCGGAGCACGTTCTTCTGTTGTCGAGTCTAGATCAACGCCGGATGGCGCGAACTATTCCCTGAGTTCTGTGACGACGTGGCATCCGGACGTCCTGGATATTGACATTCCTTCGAAGGGTTGCGGCGGGTCCGAATCCAAACGCCGGTCGATGGTCAAGCCGACGACATGGGAGAGCCAGCGATTCCTGCGGCCGGTGACTCAATCGCTCTGCGACACGCTGGCTCGACAGGAGGGATTACAGCGCTGGGCCACGTCCTCTTCGCCTCGCTTGCCGAAAAGAGCCTCGGTCCACACTGGATCGAACTATCTGTCAAATTCGACGAGATCTTTCTGTCTCGTCCGGTGAGGTGGCCGGACCTACACCGCGTGGGATGGAAGGGACCGCTTGGGTCCCGCTCTTTGCAGGCTATGCCTGACGACTTCTTTCTGGCGCTTCGCACCGCCATGCGCCGCGGCCGCTCCGCTGCGTTCAAGCGCAGGTGGGGCATCTCAGTGGGTGATGTCGTGCGAAGGTCGGAATTGCATGATCGATTCGGTGGGGATCGGTCCGGTGCGATAAGCCGATCGGCATTGACTCCTCACGTCTTCGTCTTCGGAACAGAAAGACGAGGCTTCAATGGCCTCGCGTGGACAGAAGACGGTGCCCTCGCGGTTCTGGGGATGGCAGAGCGATCCGAAGAAGAGCTGAGAGAACCTCGCAATCGTGCTCTCGTAGCTCAGCTACGCGAAGGTAGAGCTCTGCGTGTATTCGAACCAATTGGATCCGGAAGGTTTCGCTACCTGGGTGAATTCGTGCTCGATCAATTCGACCCGCTGGTAGGCGTGCATCCCACGGGACGTTTGGCTCGTCGAAATCCCGTCCCTCGCGGTCGCCCTGACGGTGCCCCGGCGGTTCGTCCCGAGTTATGGCTACCGGTTTTCCGGGTCTGGCCCATCGGAGATGTTTACGCGCGCCACTCCTTACAGCAACAAGTGGGCCGTGCGTACTGCGGAGCGGATATGCAGTTGGTACCGCGACCGCGAACGGTTGCTGACTCTAGGCACCTGCAGTCGGACGCTTACGGTCGGGGGCTGAGAGCACATCGCAGGATAGAGCGAGCGGTGGCCGATGCCGCTCTCTCTCGCGGAATCGTCCCGTTGAGCCCGCGGGCATCTGACGTGCCTTTCGATGTTGCCTGGATTGACGACGATGTTCTCGTTCTGGTTGAAGTGAAGAGCCTGACGCTGATGAACGAACGAGATCAACTCCGGTACGGGCTTGGTCAACTTGCGGAGTACGCGCACCACTACCGTGCCGACGACAGGTCTGTGCGGCTTTTCCTAGTTGTTGAAGGGCAAGCTCCTTCGTCTCGCTGGTCCGCGGTCGCGCGATCCGTCGGGGTTGAAGTGGTGGGGGAACACCAACTCGATGGGCTGTTCGTAAAGTGATAGCGGTTGATGCATGCGTGCATAGCAATGCCATGCATCGGATTCGTCAAGCTGCGACCGGGGCCTCCGGCTCCAGGGGATCAGCCACATCGGCCAGCGCACGGGCGGTGCCCTCGTCCACGATCAGGTCGGTGATGAGCCCGGCCGCCAGCGCGCCGCGCAGGCTGTGCACCTTCGACGGTCCGGAGACGATGCACACCCGGCGCGGCACGCGCTTGATGAGGTCGATGTCCGGCCCGCTGGCCCGCTCGTTCAGCGGGATGCCGTGGTGGCTGCCGTCCTCGCGGAAGAACACCGTGGCGACGTCGCCGACGACCCGCGACGTGTCCAGCGACGCGTAGTCGTCCGCGTCGAGGTAGCCGCCGGCGTAGACGTGCGAGCGCACCTCGGAGAACGGCGAGCCCAGGCCGAAGAGGGCGACGTCCATCCGCTCCTGGATGTCGAGGATGCGCCGGGTGCTGCGCTCGCGCCACATGGCCTGCTTGGTCTGCGGGTCGTCGAACAGCGCGGGGACCGGGAACTCCTGGATCGTCCCGGAGTAGGTGTCGCCGAAGCGGCGCAGGATCTCCGACGCGTAGAGCACACCCGTCGTATAGGTGTTGCCCGCCCCGTTGAGCTGCACGAACTCCACGTTGTGCAGATCCTTCGGGATCAGGTGCCTGCTCAGCGCGCTCATCGTCGAGCCCCAGGCGACCCCGACGGTGGTGTTGGAGTCGATGAAGCGGTCGAGAATCCGTGCAGCCGAGATGGCGACGCGCTCCAGCCGGTCCACGTCGCTGATCGCGCTCGGCATCGGGACGATGTGCGCTCCGATGCCGTAGCGGGCGTGCAGGTCTTGCTGCACGCGCGTCGCGCCCTCGTGCGGCTGGGCGATCTGGATGGTGACCAGCCCGGACGCGCGCGCATAGGAGAGGAGGCGGGAGACGCTGGACCGCGAGGTGTGCATCTCGTGGGCGATGGCCTCCATCGTCAGGTCCTGCATGTAATAGAGGTGGCCCGCCTTGAGGGCGTCGCGGACCTTCTCGGGGAGGCTCTGGGTGTCGGGCGCGGACATTCGGGGACCGCCTTCCGGGTTCGGGCGAGTGTTGGAGGTGGCGCTGCACGTATGTGCATCCGGCTTGATCGAAGTTGTGCCGGCATCGAAGACTATAGCGAAACCCACCGCCGTTCAGTAGAAGTTCCAGGAGTAACCGTGACGACGAAGTCGAATGTCCGCCCCGAGATCCAGCAGCTGCGCGAGCGCCCGAGCGCGCAGGTCGTCGTCGTGGGCGGCGGCATCAACGGGCTCGGCACGTTCCGCGACCTCGCCCTGCAGGGCGTCGACGTGGTGCTCGTGGAGCGCAACGACTTCGTGTCCGGCGCCTCCGCGGCCTCCAGCCACATGATCCACGGCGGCATCCGCTACCTGGAGAACGGCGAGTTCCGGCTGGTCAAGGAGTCGGTGACCGAGCGGAACGGCCTGCTGAAGATCGCCCCGCACTACGTCAAGCCGCTGCGGACCACCATCCCGATCTACTCCACCTTCTCCGGCATCCTCGCTGCGCCGTTGCGCTTCCTCACCCACAAGCAGGGCAAGCCGAAGGAGCGCGGCGCGTTCCTGATCAAGACCGGCCTGACTATCTACGACACGTTCTCGCGCGAGGGCGGCAGCGTGCCGCGGCACAGCTTCCACGGCCGCCGGAAGTCGCTCGAGACCCTCCCGAAGCTCAACCCGGGCCTGAAGTACACGGCCACCTACTTCGACGCCTCGGTGCACGACCCGGAGCGGCTCGCGCTCGATGTCCTCGCCGACGGACTGGCCGCGGGCCCGCACGCCCGTGCGGCCAACTACCTGGAGGCGGTCGGGGCGCAGGACGGCGGCGTGCTGGTGCGCGACCGGGAGACCGGCGACGAGTTCACCATCGCCGCCGACGTGGTCGTCAACGCCTCCGGCCCCTGGACCGACCTCACCAACGCGGCCCTGGGCCGGCCGACGCAGTTCATGGGCGGCACCAAGGGCTCGCACATCGTGCTCGACAACCCCGAGCTGCTGGAGGCCTGCGACGGCCGGGAGATCTTCTTCGAGAACAACGACGGCCGCATCGTCCTCATCTACCCGCTGAAGGGCAAGGTCATGGTCGGCACCACCGACCTCGAAGCCGACCTGTCGGTCCCCGCGGTGTGCACCGAGGAGGAGATCGACTACTTCATCGAGCTGGTCTCGCACGTTTTCCCAACGATCCCGGTCACCCGCGAGCAGATCGTCTACAGCTTCTCCGGCGTGCGCCCGCTGCCGCACCACGACGACACCGCGCCCGGCTTCGTCTCCCGCGACTACCGGATCGTGGCAGGCACGATCGCCGGCCTCGGCGACACCACCGTGCTCAGCCTCGTCGGCGGCAAGTGGACGACGTTCCGCGCGCTCAGCGAGCACCTCGCGAACGAGACGCTGGAGGCCCTGGGCATGCCCCGCACGGTCGCCACCCTCGGCCTGCCGATCGGCGGCGGCGCCGGCTTCCCGACCACCCCGCAGGCAGAGCGCGACTGGGTCGCCCGCTACGGCGCCGACGTGGGCGCCGCCCGCGCGAGCGTGCTGCTGCACCGCTACGGCACCACGGCGGCATCGGTCATCGACGCGATCACGGCCTGGGAGGGCGCCGACGCTCCGCTCGCCGCAGCGCCCGAGTACTCCCGCGCCGAGCTCGACCACCTCGCGCGCACCGAGCGGGTCGCGCACCTCTCCGACGTGTTCCTCCGCCGCACGAGTCTCGCGTTCACGGGATCGGTCTCGATCCCGCTGGTCCGCGAGGTCGGCGAAATCGTCGCAAACGCGCTCGCATGGTCGCCAAATCGGCGGTCGGAGGAGGAAGATGCGTTCCAAGCGGAACTGGCAGCCGCCCACCGGGTGAACCTGACGTCGGGGGACGGGAGCGAGGCCGCGGCGCTCCGATAATGCACGAACGTGCATAGAACGGTCCTTGCCCAGGCGGACCCGACCGCAATAGCGTTCGAACGCCCCCTGGCGAGAGCCAACACCATCGCACGACAGGGTGCGGGTCAACTGAACAACTGGAAGGTCAACGTGGACAATATCGGTATTGATTTCCTGTCAGAGTTGTGCGGAACGGCAATGCTGGTGCTTCTCGGTACCGGTGTCGTCGCGAACGTCGCCCTGATCAAGAACAAGGGCTTCAACGGCGGGTTCCTCCTGGTGAACTTCGGCTGGGGCATTGCGGTCTTCGCGGGTGTCAATGTCGCCTACAACTCGGGCGCGCACCTGAACCCCGCCGTGACGCTCGGCCTGGTCGCCAACGGAGCCAAGGCGTTCGGAAGTGCAGCCGCGCACACTCTGGTGCCGGTCAACTTCGTGACAGTGCTGCTGTACATCGTCGCCCAGCTGGTCGGCGCGTTCATCGGCGCCTGCCTGACGTTCCTGGCGTACAAGAAGCACTTCGACGAGGAGCCGGACCCGGGCAACAAGCTCGGCGTCTTCTCCACCGGCCCGGCGATCCGCAGCTACGCCTGGAACCTCGTGACGGAGATCATCGGCACCTTCGTGCTGGTGTTCGTCGTCATCGCCTTCGGCCACCAGCCCGGCACCGCTGCCGGCCTCGCCGCCCTCGGAGCCCTGCCCGTCGCCCTCCTCGTGGTCGGCATCGGCGCCAGCCTCGGTGGTCCGACGGGGTACGCGATCAACCCTGCGCGTGACCTCGGCCCGCGCATCGCTCACGCCGTCCTGCCCATCCGGGGCAAGGGCCCCAGCGACTGGTCCTACTCCTGGATCCCGGTCGTCGGCCCGATCATCGGCGGTCTGCTGGCCGGCTGGCTCGCACTGCTGCTGCTCCCCATCCTCACCAAGTAACACCCGGGGGCCGGCCGGGGGAGACCCCGACCGGCCCTCTTCAGTCCCACCCCCAAACAAAGGAGTTACGTATGGCCGACTACGTCGTCGCTATCGACCAGGGCACCACGAGCACCCGAGCGATCATCTTCGACAAGTCCGGGTCGATCGTGTCGAGCGGACAGCTGGAGCACGAGCAGATCTTCCCGAAGGCGGGATGGGTCGAGCACAACCCGGTCGAGATCTGGAACAACACGCGCGAGGTCATCGGCCAGGCGCTGTCCAAGGCAGACCTCACCCGTCACGACATCGCCGCGGTGGGCATCACCAACCAGCGCGAGACCGCGGTGGTCTGGGACAAGAACACCGGCGAGCCCGTCTACAACGCCATCGTCTGGCAGGACACCCGCACGCAGCCGATCGTCGACCGCCTCGCCGCGGACGGCGGGGTCGAGCGCTTCAAGCAGGATGTCGGCCTCCCGCTGGCGACCTACTTCTCCGGCACCAAGATCACCTGGATCCTCGAGAACGTCGAGGGTGCGCGCGAGCGCGCCGAGCGGGGCGACCTGCTGTTCGGCAACACCGACGCCTGGGTGCTCTGGAACCTGACCGGCGGTCCCGACGGCGGCGTGCACGCCACCGACGTGACCAACGCCTCCCGCACCATGTTCATGGACCTGGAGACCCTCACCTGGCGCGACGACATCCTCGAGGCGTTCGGCGTCCCGCGGTCGATGCTCCCGGAGATCAAGGCCTCCTCCGAGGTCTACGGCACGGTGGAGGCGTCCAGCCTGCTGCGCGAGGTCCCCGTCGCGGGCATCCTCGGCGACCAGCAGGCGGCCACGTTCGGCCAGGCCGCGTTCGATCCGGGCGAGTCCAAGAACACCTACGGCACCGGCAACTTCCTCATCTTCAACACGGGTGAGGAGATCGTCCACTCCAAGAACGGCCTCCTGACGACGCTCGGCTACAAGCTGGGCGACGACAAGCCGCACTACGCCCTGGAGGGCTCGATCGCCGTCACCGGTTCGCTGGTGCAGTGGCTGCGCGACAACCTCGGCATCATCTCCAGTGCCCCCGAGATCGAAGACCTGGCGAAGACCGTGGAGGACAACGGCGGCGCGTACTTCGTGCCGGCGTTCTCCGGCCTGTTCGCGCCGTACTGGCGGGCGGACGCGCGCGGCGCCCTCGTGGGCCTGACGCGCTACGTCAACAAGGGCCACATCGCCCGCGCTGTCCTGGAGGCCACGGCCTTCCAGACCCGCGAGGTGCTGGACGCGGTCAACGCCGACTCCGGTGTCGACCTGCAGGAGCTGAAGGTGGACGGCGGCATGATCGCCAACAACACCCTCATGCAGTTCCAGGCCGACATCCTCGGCGTGCCGGTCGTGCGCCCGGTCGTCGCGGAGACCACCGCCCTGGGCGCCGCCTACGCCGCCGGCCTCGCGGTCGGCTTCTGGAGCGACCTGGACGACCTGCGCAAGAACTGGCAGGAGGACAGCCGCTGGACGCCGAAGATGGAGGCCGCCGAGCGCGACCGCCAGCTGCGCCTGTGGAAGAAGGCCGTCACGAAGACGTTCGACTGGGTCGACGACGACGTGAAGTAGTCCCTGCGCAGTGCCACCGAGCGCCGTCCGGCTCCCGCCGGGCGGCGCTCGCGCGTGGTGCGTGAGGATCCTTGCAGACTCCTCACCTGCGGGAAAGGTTTCGCGCAGACTCCACCCCTACCGTGGAAGGATGAGGCATTCTTCGGTCGAGAGGCCGCTTCCGGTGCGGCACGGCCGACTGTCGAAGCGGCGCGCGCGCGGACCCGTCATGCGCCTGCTCGCCGCGGCAGTGGCCGTGTTCGTCATCTCCGCCGGCGCCGTCGGCGCGTACGCCGTGCAGGACACCGTCCGATCGCTGAAGCCGTCCATCCACCTCGTCTCCGCGGCAGGCAAGGCCGTCACCGTGCCCAGTGTCGGCGCGGAGTCCGGCGCGGTCAACATCCTCCTCGCCGGCACGGACACCCGCACCGGCCAGGGCGGCCAGTTCTCCAGCTCGCAGGAGCTCGCGGGCAGCTCGGGCGCCGGCAACAACGACGTGACGATGATCCTGCACCTGTCGGCGGACCACCAGCACGCCACGGTCATCAGCATCCCGCGCGACCTGATGGTGCCGATCCCCTCGTGCCCGACGTCCGGCGGCGGCTCCACCTCGCCCCAGGACAGCGCGCAGTTCAACACCACGCTCTCGACCGGCGGACTCTCGTGCGTCGTGCTGACGGCGGAGGCGCTCACCGGCCTCAGCATCCCGTACGCGGCGGAGATCAGCTTCGACGGCGTCTCGGCGATGTCCAACGCCGTCGGCGGCGTCACCGTCTGCCTCGCGACGCCGCTCACCGACCCGTACGTCGGCCTCAATCTGCCGGCCGGCCAGCAGACCCTCGTCGGCAGCCAGGCCCTCGCCTTCGTCCGCAGCCGCCACGGCGTCGGCGACGGCAGCGACCTCGGCCGGATCAGCAACCAGCAGTTGTTCCTCTCGTCGCTGCTGCGCAAGGTGACGAGCGCGGGCGTGCTGAGCAATCCGCTCACGCTCTTCACGCTGGCGAAGGCCGCGACCTCCAACCTGACGCTCTCGGACACGCTCTCCTCGCCGACCACTCTGGTCTCCATCGGTCTCGCGCTGAAGAGCGTGCCACTGAGCGACTTCGTGTTCCTCCAGTACCCGGCGATGACGGACCCCAGCAACGTCAACCGCGTCGTCCCCGAGCCGACGGGCGTGGACGCCCTCAAGCAGGCGCTCGCCAACGACACCCCGGTCCAGCTCACCGGAACGACCGGCAACGGCACGGAGTCGGCCACCCCGACCCCGTCGGCGTCGCCGTCGAGCACACCGAGCACGCCCGCGACGCCGGCGCCGAGCGCGACGTCCAGCGCCGCGAGCGGCAGCACGCCGGCCCCGACCTCCTCGGCCGTCAGCCTCCCGTCGAACGTCACCGGTCAGACGGCCGCGCAGCAGACCTGCACCAAGGGCAACTAGCCCATCTATCTGACAGGACACGCCGCCGAGCACGCCCGCCGGACGGCGTGTTCTGTCAGTTCGTTCCGGCGACGAGTGCGTTCGGGGCGGCGGCGAGTGAGGTCAGGGTGAGGACGCCGACCCGGGCGGCCTCGGCCGCGTCCTCGGGCGTCGGGACGTCGCCGCGGCGGTTCAGCCATACGCCGGTCAGGCCGGCCGCGGCGGCCCCGATCGCGTCGGTGCGGAGGCGGTCGCCCACGTAGGCCGCGTCGGACGGCCGCACGCCGAACACCGAGCAGGCGTGCTCGAAGATGCGCGGGTCCGGCTTCGCGACGCCGACCTCGCCGGAGGCGATCAGGTGCTCCATGCGGGTGTCGAGCCCGACCGCCTCCACCTTGCGGCGCTGGAAGGCGAGGTCGCCGTTGGTGATGAGCCCGAACCGCACGCCCGGGATCACGGCCGCCAGCGCGTCCAGGCAGGGGAGGGCGTCGTCGTGCAGCGACCAGGCCGCGACGTAGTGCTCGAAGTAGTCCGCGAACCAGGCGCTCGCCTCGGCGTCGCTCAGCTCGACGCCGTGCCGGGCGGCGAAGTCGCGGGCGCGCGCCTGGCGCTGCCCCTCGAAGTCGAGCCGGCCCGCGAGGTAGGAGTGGTAGTGCTCCTCCTCCAGGTCGTGCCAGAGCGTGGTCAGGTCGGCGGCCTCCATCGTGCCGTACGGCTCGCCGAGCAGGCCCGCGTAGCGCTGGATGCCCACCGACACCGCGGCGCGGTGCGCGAACAGGGTGTCGTCGAGGTCGAAGAGCACGACGCGCGGAACGGTCACCGCGCCGCCTGCGCGGCCGTGAACGCCGGCCAGCCGTCCGCCGGTCGCCGCGGGTCGGCGGGGAGGAGCGCGGCCTGCCAGTCGTCGCGCCGGACGCCGCGGTGCTGCACGCCGTGCCGGGCGACGCCCTCCCACTGGAAACCGGCCCGCCGGGCGACGGCGGCGCTCGCGACGTTCCCCGCGTAGGCGTGCCAGACGACGCGCTGGAGTCCCAGCCCAGCCGACGCGTCGAACGCGTAGTCGAGCACCAGGTCGAGCGCGGCGGCCATCCAGCCGTGCCCGCGCGCGGCGGCGGACAGCCAGTAGCCGACCTCGCCCTCGCCGTCGTGGAGGTGGTGAAGCCCGATCATCCCGTGCAGGAGGCGCGTCTCCGCGTCGCGGAGTGCCCACGTGCACTCCCGCCCGCTCGCCCAGCCGTCCGGGACGATCCCGGTCACGAACCGCTCCGCGTCGGCGCGGTCGTACGGCGAGGGCACGGTCGTCCAGGCGGCGACCTCCGGATCGCGGCAGAACTCCGCGATCCGGTCGACGTCGGCCTCCGCCGGCGCCGACAGGACGACAGGGCCGCCCGCCAGCTCCACCGGGGCCGGAGGCATCAGTGCGCCCGTCGCAGCAGGCCGATCGCGTTGTAGGCCTTCGCCAGCGTCCGCTCGGCGACCTCGCCTGCCCGCTGCGCGTTGCCGGCGAGGATGCGGTCGAGCTCGGCCGGGTCGGAGAGCAGGTCGAGCGCGCGCTCCCGGATCGGGCCGAACGTCTCCACCACGACCTCCACGAGGCCCTTCTTGAAGTCGCCGTAGCCCTTGCCGTCGTACTCCAGCTCGATGTCGGCCACGGCGCGGCCGGTGAAGGCGGAGTAGATGCTGAGCAGGTTGGAGATGCCCGGCTTGCCCGCGCGGTCGAAGGACACGACGCCGTCGGTGTCGGTGACCGCGCGCATGATCTTCTTGCGCGTCACGTCCGGTTCGTCGAGCATCCAGACGATGCCGGCGCCCGACTCGGCGGACTTCGACATCTTCGACTCCGGGTTCTGGAGGTCGTAGATGCGCGCGCCGTCCTTGAGGATCATCGCCTGCGGCACGACGAACGTCTCGCCGAACCGGCTGTTGAAGCGCTCGGCGAGGTCGCGGGTCAGCTCGACGTGCTGGCGCTGGTCGTCGCCGACCGGCACTATCTCCGTGTCGTAGAGGAGGATGTCGGCGGCCATCAGCACCGGGTACGCGAACAGCCCGACCGAGGTCGCGTCCGCGCCCTGCTTGGCCGACTTGTCCTTGAACTGGGTCATCCGGGAGGCCTCGCCGAACCCGGTGATCGTGTTCAGCACCCAGGCGAGCTGCGCGTGGGCGGGAACGTGCGACTGCACGTACAGGGTGGAGGCAGACGGGTCGATGCCCGCGGCGATGTACTGCGCAGCGGTGCGGCGCGTCTTCTCGCGGAGCTCGGCCGGGTCCTGCGCGACCGTGATCGCGTGCAGGTCGACGACGGAGAAGAACGCGTCGTGCGTGCTCTGCAGCTCCTTCCACTGCAGGAGGGCGCCGACGTAGTTGCCGAGGTGGAGGGAGTCCGCCGACGGCTGCATGCCGGAGTACAGGCGGGGGAGTGTGCTCATGTCACTGCTTTCGGGTCGAGAGGGGTGCGGATGCTAGACGCCGTAGTCGACGACCACGGGGGTGTGGTCCGACCATCGCTCGTCATAGGCGGCCGCACGGTCCACCGCGTAGTTCTTCACCGTCGCCGCCAGCGCGGGGGAGGCGAGCTGGTAGTCGATGCGCCAGCCGGTGTCGTTGTCGAAGGCCTGCCCGCGCCACGACCACCAGGTGTACGGGCCGTCGACCTCGCCCGCCGCCTTGCGGCCCACGTCGACCCAGCCGAGGCCGGCGCCGTCGTTGTAGCGCGCGTCGTCCTCCGCGCCCAGGATGCGGTCGAAGTATGCGCGCTCCTCGGGGAGGAAGCCCGCCTTCTTGACGTTGCCCTTCCAGTTGCGGATGTCGAGTTTCCGGTGGCCCACGTTGAGGTCGCCCATGACGACCGCGTGCTCGCTGTGCTTGACGAGCTTCGGGAGGCGGGCCTCCATCGCGTCGAGGAAGGCGTACTTGGCGTCCTGCTTCCCGGTGCCGGCCTCGCCGGAGTGCACGTAGGCGCTCACGACCGTGATGACCGTCGAGCCGACCTCGTAGTCGGCCTCCAGCCAACGTCCGGCGCTGTCGAAGTCGGGCGCGCCGAGCTCGACGCGGTGGATCTCCGCCCGCGGATGCCGGCTGGCGATCGCGACGCCCGCGCGCCCCTTGGCGGTGGCGGGGTCGTGCACGATGTCCCACTCGTCGCCGAGGAGCCCCTGGAGGTCTTCGGAGGAGGCGCGCACCTCCTGCAGAGCGAGGATGTCGACCTCCCGGCTGTCGAGCCAGGCGCCCATTCCCTTGCGGAAGGCGGCACGGATGCCGTTGACGTTCACCGTCGCGATGCGCAGGGGTTTCGAGGGCATGCCTCCAGCCTAGCGGCGCGCACCGACGGCCCCGCGATTCGAGGATCAGACTTCCGATGGATGCGTGTGATATCTCAGACGGATACATTAGCAGGACATTCCCGGGGCATCAGCAGCACGACAATTTCCGCAGAAAAAGGAGCGACCGAATGAACGAACCCCTGAATCCCCTGACCGCCCCGTCCCGTCGCACGATCGTCAAGGGCGCCGCGTGGGCGGCGCCCGCCATCGCGCTGACGGTCGCCTCTCCCGCCTTCGCCGTCTCCACCCCCGTGTCCGTTCTGACGGTCGAGTTCACCCAGCCGTTCTACACCACGACGCCAGGCGGCCAGTTCAGCTCCCCCGTCGTCGCGGCGAAGGTCTGGGACGCGAGCGGGCCCGTGGCGAACGCCGCCGTCACCTTCACGATCGCGTCGATCGAAGACACCGAGGAGCTGGAGACCGAGGGTGACGACGCTTTCGACGGCGTGGATGTCGTCGCCGCTTTCGGCCGTCTCGGCGGCCCGCCGGCGAACACCGTCATGTCGTCGGCCACGGGACGGGCCACTCCTGATGTCATCTACGCGGGTGAGGGCGTGGGTGTTCTTCGTGTCACGGCGACCGCCGTGGTCACGCGCGACGGCGCCGTCGAGACCGCGACGGCGGAGACCTACATCCGGATCTTCGCCTTCACGACCACGACGGTGCCCTTCTCCGCCGGTTACCGCGGTACGTCCGCGCTGGGCACGGGCAGCAAGACCAACAATCCGGTCCCGGCCGCTGTCGCGATGCCGTCGTCTGCGGCTGACATCACCCTGCTCGGCGCCGGACTGTACCGTGCGGGATTCGCTCTCGACGCGTCGGGGACCGTGTGGAGCTGGGGCTCCGACTACTACCGCACCCAGGCGGTGCGCAAGACCCAGCCGATCCCGGTGCCGTTCACGAAGATGCCGAACGACATCGTGCAACTCGAAGGCACGTACTACGCGATGTTCGCGCTGACCAGGAGCGGAGAGGTCTGGGGCTGGGGCTACAACCTGGAGGGCCAGTTCGCCGATGGGTCGACCATCGGCACGTTCAAGGAGACTCCGTTCCGCATCCCCAATCTCGGTCCGGTGAAGAAGCTGGCAGGCGGCCATTACAACATGCACGCCCTCCTCGAAGACGGGACGCTCTGGAACTGGGGGTACGGCCGGTACGGCAGCCTCGCGGACGGCATCACCACCGTCCACCGCGCCACCACCCCGACGCGGGTGACGGGATTCCCGGCCGATCGCCTCGTGGTCGACGTCGCGGGCCGGAACGACGGCGCCTCGGCCGTCCTCGACGACGGCTCCGTCTGGTCGTGGGGCCGCAACGGCGAAGGCCAGATCGGCGACGGAACGACCTCGCACCGCTACGTCCCGACCCGGATCACCTCGCTCAGCGGCGCGACGGCGGTCTACTCCAATTACTGGAACGTCGGCGTCGTCCTCGCCGACGCCACCTGCCGGCTCTGGGGCTACGCGGCCTACTACAACCTGGGCAACGGGTCGACCACCAATCCCCGCGTCCCCGTCGATCCGGGCCTGGCGAACGTGGCCGAGCTCTCCTGGGGGCTCCAGACCGGCCACGCGCGCCTCACCGACGGAAGCGTGCACGGCTGGGGCTACAACGGGAACTACGAGACGGGAACCGGCGTGCGCGGGGCCATCAAGACACCGCTGCGCGTCCCGGGCATCGGTCCGGTGAAGCAGATCGCCCAGTCGCAGTACTCGACGTACTTCCTGCCGGCCTAGCGGGCGATGACACCTCCTCGACAGCGGCGTCGGCGCGCTATTGCCGCGCGCCGACGCTGCTGTCGTCGAGGAGGTCGTTGAGCCGGTGCTCGGCCCGTTCGACCCTGCGCTGGGCGCCGAGCCTGGCGAGGAACCGCGCGTGCGCCAGCTCGTCCCTCGCGGTCTCGAGCTCGGCCTTCGCGACCAGGACCCGCGCCTCGTACTCGGCGGCGGCGCGCTCGGCGGCGGCCTGCTCCGGCGAGATCATCCGCGGCGAGATGCCGCGGTCGAACATCCCGACCGCGATCCAGGAGGCGGAAAGCAGGATGACGCGCGAGACCAGGTTGAACCAGATCAGCAGACCGACGAACACCGCGAACGTGGCCAGGAGCGGGTTCTTCGAGGCGCCCGTCAACAGGAGGCCGCCGAGCGCGCTCAGCCCCGCGAGCACGCACGAGCCGAGCAGGACGCCGA
This sequence comes from Leifsonia sp. NPDC056665, assembly GCF_042791795.1. Classification (NCBI taxonomy): domain Bacteria; kingdom Bacillati; phylum Actinomycetota; class Actinomycetes; order Micrococcales; family Microbacteriaceae; genus Leifsonia; species Leifsonia sp. NPDC056665. The sequence continues at coordinate 135,266 of NZ_JBHTXK010000001.1, read as the reverse complement.
AGAACAGGTTGCGCCACGGGATCGCGACCCGCGCCATCACGCGGAACATCGCGCCGAGCGTGAAGATGTTGAGGACCACCGAGATGAGCAGGCCGGAGAACCGGGTGAGCGCGTCCGTCCAGAACGTGTCGGCGCTGAGTCCGATGAGATGGAGGAAGAACGTCAGCGCCTGTGTGCTGATGATCGAGATCAGCGCCGAGAACACCAGCACCAGCCCGAACCCGAGCGCCAGGAACAGGTCGCGGATCTTCTGGAGCACGTAGTTGGTCGTGTCGCGGCTGAGCCCGAAGACGGCGCGCACCGCCTGGCGCGTGTAGTAGAGCCAGCCGATCGCCGTCCAGAGCAGGCTGATGGCTGCGACGATGCCCGACCAGCCGAATGACGTCGCCGACTCGAGCTGCTCGGAGTTGATGACTCCCGGCGTCGTGGCGGTCGAGATGAGCCCGGGGATCGCCCGGTTGATGATCTCGACCAGTGACTCGTAGATGTCGTTGTTGCCGCTGAGCCAGACGCCCGCCGCCGAGAAGCCGAGCCAGACCGCCGCGAACACGGCGAAGAGGGACTGGAAGCCCATCCCGGCGGCGCGGAGGTTGCCGTCGGAGTGCGAGAAGTTGATGTAGACGCGGTACGGGCGCAGGGCCTGGACCCACTTGGCCCAGCGGGAGACCCGGGCGACGGGCTTCTCGAGCCGCTCCTTCAGCGGTTCGGTCGCGTCGAGGATGCGCTCCTTCAGCGTCTCCTCCGGTTCGACGGTGCCCTCGGCGCGCTGGAGCGCCGGATCGGGCTGCGCCGTCACCGTGCCCTCCCCGCGTCGCGACTTCCTGGCCACGCGGCAAGGATATCGACTCCGCCCGCACCACCGGGACTCTCCATCCTGCGGGACCGGGCGCAGCGGGTTGGACGTAGGCAGGTCGATCAGCTAAGATTGGCGTGAAACATCTTACCTTGTTCCATGAAAAGGCCCCTTCTTCTATGAATGAAATGCTCGACTCCACACCGAACTCGAAGACCATCAGCCGACGGACGATCGCTAAGACCGCCGCCTGGGCTGCTCCCGCAATCGCGCTCTCGGCCGCCTCGCCGGCATTCGCGACGTCCACAGAGAACAAGGTCGCGATGATCCTGTTCGACGAGCCCACGTATGACGTTCCGGCCCCCGGCATCATCACGATCACCGGAACGCTGGTCCCCATCACGGGGCAGAAAGTTCCCGCCGATATCAAGTTCGACCGGACCTTCCCCGGGGCGACGGGCTGGTACGCCTCCCAGCCGGTTGTGTCGGGCAACACCTTCACGATGACGGTGCAGGCCTATGCGAACGCGACACCGGGCGCGACGTTGAGGATGTCATCCCCGAACTACTCGGCCTACACGCCGGGCACGACCACGGTGAATGCGATCGGCGCCCCCGTCCCCGTGGCGAGCGGCGAGATCAACTTCGACTACTCGCTCTACCTGCTGCCCCGTGGCGGCGAAGTCGAGCTCTCGGGAGTCCTCGTGCCCGCGGACGGAACGTCCGTCCCGGCCGACATCGCTCTCGTGGCCGACGTCGCCAGCGCCGACTACGTGGTGTCCGAGAAGCCGGTGGTGACCGGCGACACGTTCACGATGAAGGTCACCAACGCGTCGTCGACCACCATGCCCATCGCGGTCTCGGTCCAGAGCCCGAACTACCCGTCGTACACGGCCGCGACGACGCAGCTCTCGCTGAACGCGCCGGGCTTCATCGAGGCCGGATACGGGATGCTTCCGATCGCGAACACCTGGGTTGCGAGCACGTCGGCGGCGACCGCGGGACGGGACAAGGCGGTGCGCTGGTTTCGGCCGGCGGCGAGCACCCCGATCATCGTGACTTCGGGGATGCTCGGCAAAGCGTGGCTCGACCTGAGGGCCTCCCTGCAGAACCAGTCGGTCTTCACGGACAACTTCAAGACCGCGCCGTTCCAAGTGCCGGAATACTCGGGCGCCTTCCCCGACAACTTCCCGAATCTCGCCGTCCGCACGGAGGCCAATGTGGTCAGCCTGACCGTCAACGGCGTGGCACAACAGGTGGGTCACGGCATCGGTCTGCGGCTCGGTGGATCGACGGTCAGCGGTCCCGGGGCGGTCGGGGGGTCGGCCCGGCCCGCGGTCGCCTTCTGGCCGAGCCACGACTCGTCCGGCAACGCAACGACCAACGGCAACGTCTACGCCTTCTTGCCGGCCTCGCTCCCGAAGGGCTCCGTCGGCAGAGTCGAGATCGTGACCACGGTCGCCCGCCCGGACGGCGCTGCGACGAAGATCGGCTTCGTCGTCGACTACTACTACAAGTGATATTCAGCGTCCGAAGGCGCCCCGGATACCGGGGCGCCTTCGGCGCAGTAGTGATATGCGTGGGTTCACAGGTTACCTGCTAAGATCTGAGTGAAATACTTTGCTCTGATCGGAAGTGATCCATGAACGACTCGAACAACGAAAACCCTCGGCTCATCACGCGGCGCACTGTCGCCAAGACGGCCGCGTGGGCGGCCCCCGCCATCGCGCTCGCCGCGGCCTCCCCGGCGTACGCCGCATCGACGGGGGAGGCTGCGATGATCGTGTTCGACGCACCCTCCTACGAGGTGCCGGAGGGTGGCACGCTCACCATCACGGGAATGCTGATTCCTGCCACGGGCGGGACTGTGCCCGCGGGCATCAAGCTCGACGCGAGCATGTCCGGAGGGTCCGGCTTCAACGTGCTCTCGCCTCCGGTCGTGACGGGAAACACCTTCACCATGACCGTCAAGGCCGGCGCGGGAGCGTCCGCGACGACCCTGAAGGTCTCCAGCTGGAACTACGGGGTGTACACACCGGGTACGGCCGCGCTGACCGTCGGCGCGCCTGCCGGCGTGATCCTCGTCGGCCAGCCGTCCTACAACGTCCCGCAGGGCGGTGTCCTCTCCGTGAAGGGAACCCTGCAGGCCCCGCAGGGCGGAACGCTCCCGGCGGACATCCAACTGGTCGCCTCCAGCACCGACGGTTTCGACGTGCTGATCCAGCCCGTCGTGACGGGAAACACGTTCGAGCTGGTCGTCAGTGCGACCTCGGCGCCCGGCGCCACGGGAACCCTCACGGTCTCGAGCTCGAACTACCCTGCGTACACACCGGGTACGGCCGCACTGACGGCAGCGGCCGGCAACGTCTCCACCGGGGGGCCGGCAATCGAGTGGGATGAGCAGGTCTTCACTGCCCAAGCGGGCGCGTCGACCACGATCACTGGAAAGATCATCCTGCCGCCCGGGATGACGGAACTGCCGTCCGACTTCACGCTCGTCGCGCAGTCCGCGGTCAGCGGCTGGAAGGTCAGCGGGACCCCGGTGATGACCGGGCCCGACACCTTCGCGGTGACTCTTTCGGCGCCGGTCGAGCGAGGGATGACGCTGATGCTGGTCTTCAGCCCCACACACCCTGAGTTCGGTGCCGCGACGGCATACGTGAAGAACTTCGCCTAGACGTCGGCGAAGAGAACGACGAAGGCGCCCCCGGAGACCGGGGGCGCCTTCGTCGTTCGTGCAAGTGCGTTCCGCTCAGACCTTGCCGCGCATGATGGCCTGCTTGACCTCGGCGATGGCCTGGGTCACCTGGATGCCACGGGGGCAGGCGTCGGTGCAGTTGAAGGTCGTGCGGCAGCGCCAGACGCCCTCCTTGTCGTTGAGGATGTCGAGACGCACCTGCGAGTTGTCGTCGCGCGAGTCGAAGATGAAGCGGTGCGCGTTGACGATCGCCGCCGGGCCGAAGTACTGGCCGTCGGTCCAGAAGACCGGGCAGGACGACGTGCACGCGGCGCACAGGATGCACTTGGTGGTGTCGTCGAAGCGGGCGCGGTCGGCGACCGACTGGACGCGCTCCTTGCCCTTCTCCGGCTTAGAGTTGGCGACCAGGAACGGCTGCACCTCGCGGTAGCTCGCGAAGAACGGCTCCATGTCGACGATGAGGTCCTTCTCCAGCGGCAGGCCCTTGATCGCCTCGACGTAGATCGGCTTGGAGATGTCCAGGTCCTTGATCAGCGTCTTGCAGGCGAGCCGGTTGCGGCCGTTGATGCGCATCGCGTCCGATCCGCAGATGCCGTGGGCGCACGAGCGGCGGAACGTCAGCGAGCCGTCCTGCTCCCACTTGATCTTGTGGAGGGCGTCGAGGATGCGGTCGGTCGGGTAGAGCTCCACGTCGAAGTCCTGCCAGCGCGGCTCGGTGTCCACGTCCGGGTCGAACCGGCGGATGATGAGCGTCACGGTGAACGACTGGATCGGGGCCTCGGGGGCCGGGGGAGTCTCGAGCACGGCGCTGGACATCAGTACTTCCTCTCCATCGGCTGGTAGCGGGTCACGACGACCGGCTTCCAATCGAGCGTGATGTGGTCGGCCGCGTCGGCCGAGTGCGGGTCGCCGGTGAGGTAGGCCATCGTGTGCTGCATGTAGTTCTCGTCGTCGCGCTTCGGGAAGTCGTCGCGCATGTGACCGCCGCGCGACTCCTTGCGGTTGCGGGCGGAGAACACCACGACCTCGGCGAGGTCGAGCAGGAAGCCCAGCTCGACGGCCTCCAGGAGGTCGGTGTTGAAGCGCTTGCCCTTGTCCTGCACCACGATGTTCTTGTAGCGCTCGCGCAGGCGGTGGATCGTTCCGGTGACCTGCTCGAGCGACTCGTCGGTGCGGAACACCTGAGCGTTCCGGTCCATCTCGTCCTGCAGTTCCTTGCGGATGGCGGCGATGCGCTCGGTGCCGGTGCCGTTGCGGAGCCCGGCGATCAGGTCGCGGACGGCCTTGGCCGGGTCCTCAGGCAGCGGGACGGCCGTCGCGGTCTTGACGTACTCGACCGCGTTGTTGCCTGCGCGCTTGCCGAACACGTTGATGTCGAGCAGCGAGTTGGTGCCGAGGCGGTTGGAGCCGTGCACCGACACGCACGCGCACTCGCCGGCGGCGTAGAGGCCGGGGACGACGGTGGTGTTGTCGCGCAGCACCTCGGCGTTGTTGTTGGTCGGGATGCCGCCCATCGCGTAGTGCGCCGTCGGCATGACCGGCACAGGCTCCACGACGGGGTCGACGCCGAGGTACGTGCGGGCGAACTCGGTGATGTCGGGGAGCTTGGTCTCCAGCACCTCCGCGCCCAGGTGGGTGCAGTCGAGGAGGACGTAGTCCTTGTGCGGGCCTGCGCCGCGGCCCTCCGCGACCTCCTGGACCATGCAGCGGGCGACGATGTCGCGCGGCGCGAGGTCCTTGATGGTCGGGGCGTAGCGCTCCATGAACCGCTCGCCCGACGCGTTGCGCAGGATCGCGCCCTCGCCGCGGGCGCCCTCGGTGAGGAGGATGCCGAGGCCGGCGAGGCCGGTCGGGTGGAACTGGAAGAACTCCATGTCCTCCAGCGGGAGCTTCTTGCGCCAGATGATGCCGACGCCGTCACCGGTGAGGGTGTGCGCGTTGGAGGTCGTCTTGTAGATCTTGCCGAAGCCGCCGGTCGCGAACACGATCGCCTTCGAGTGGAAGACGTGCAGCTCGCCGGTCGCCAGCTCGTAGGCGACGACACCCGCGGGCTGGTCACTGGGCCCATTACCGTCGTTGGCGTCCACCTCGTTCATGATCACGTCGAGGACGTAGAACTCGTTGAAGAAGTTGATGCCGAGCCTGACGCAGTTCTGGAACAGCGTCTGCAGGATCATGTGGCCCGTGCGGTCGGCCGCGTAGCAGGCCCGGCGGACGGGCGCCTTGCCGTGGTCGCGGGTGTGGCCGCCGAAGCGCCGCTGGTCGATCTTGCCCTCGGGCGTGCGGTTGAACGGCAGGCCCATGTTCTCGAGGTCGATGACCGCGTCGATGGCCTCCTTGGCGAGGATCTCCGCAGCGTCCTGGTCGACGAGGTAGTCGCCGCCTTTGACCGTGTCGAAGGTGTGCCACTCCCAGCTGTCCTCCTCCACGTTGGCGAGCGCCGCGGCCATGCCCCCCTGCGCCGCGCCGGTGTGGGAGCGGGTGGGGTAGAGCTTCGAGATCACCGCGGTCTTCGCGTGCGGCCCGGCCTCGATCGCGGCACGCATCCCGGCGCCGCCTGCGCCGACGATGACGATGTCGAACTCGTGATAGTGGACGCCGTCGATGACGGTGGATTCAGTGGTTTCAGTTGTCACAGCTTTGGTTTCCGTCAATCACTTGGCCGGGCAGAACGAAGGCAGGTCGGCCGCGTGGGCTCCCGCCGGGCACGGGTCGAAGGTGAAGATCACGAGCGTGCCGAGCACGATGAGCACGACGACCGCCGCCAGGACCGCCCACTTGAGGATGCGGTTGACCATGACGTTGTGCGCGTAGTCGTTGATCAGCGTGCGCATGCCGTTGCCGCCGTGGATGAGCGCGAGCCAGAGCATGAGCAGGTCCCAGACCTGCCAGAACGGCGTGGCGTACTTGCCGGCGACGAAGGCGAAGTCGATCTGCTTGACGCCGGCGCCGAGGACGAGGTTGATCAGCAGGTGGCCGAAGATGAGGATCACCAGCACGAGGCCGGAGGCCCGCATGTAGATCCAGCCCCACTTCTCCCAGTTGACGCCCTTGCGGGCCGGACGGGCCGGCGAGCGCGGAGCCTCGATGGTCGTCACGTCAGTTCACCTCCGAGAAGATGTGGATGAGCTGCGTCGGGACGAAGCCGGCCATGAGGATCACCCAGAGTGCGATGACGATCCAGAACATGACCTTCTGGTACTTGACGCCCTTGCTCCAGAAGTCGATCAGGATGATCCGGATGCCGTTGAAGGCGTGGAAGATGATCGCCGCGACGAGCGCCATCTCCCCGAATCCCATGATCGGGTTCTTGTAGGTGCCGATCACCGCGTTGTACGCCTCGGGGCTTACCCGGACGAGCGAGGTGTCGAGGATGTGGACGAGAAGGAAGAAGAAGATGGCGACGCCGGTGATGCGGTGAAGCACCCACGACCACATGCCCTCACGGCCGCGGTACAGCGTGCCGCCCGGCCTCGACTTCGTCGGTTGCAGGGTCCCTGCCGCTTGCTCTGGCACGAACAACCCTCCCTGGTTGCGATCGCTGAAAGATGGCGCACGAAGTGCGTGGCAAGTCTATGCCGCAGGGCCGTTCCGCGCTGCTTAGGGTGACCTTGGTTATCTCGACGTCGAGATAAATCGGGATCACCCGCGCGTCAGAGCACGTCGGTCGAGCCCGTGACCTTGAGCGCGTCCACCACCGACTTCACCCGCTGGGCGTTGTCCGTCGTCGTGACCAGCAGTGCGTCGGGCGTGTCGACGATGACGATGTCCTTCACGCCGATCAGGCTGATGACGCGCTTGGTCTGGGTGACGACGATGCCGCTGGAGGCGTCGGCGAGCACGCGGGCGTTCTCGCCGAGGATGGCCAGGTCCGTGGTGCGGCCTCCGGAGTTCAGCTTGGAGAGCGAGGCGAAGTCGCCGATGTCGTCCCAGTCGAAGTAGCCGGGAATGACCGCGAGCCTGCCGGCGACCGCCGCGGGCTCGGCGACGGAGTAGTCGATCGCGATCTTCTCCAGGTTCGGCCAGATCCGGTCGACGGCGGGGCCGCGGGTGGCCGGGTCGTCCCAGGCCTCCGCGAGCTCGAGCAGCCCGGCGAGGAGTGCCGGCTTGCTGCGCCCGATCTCCTCCAGGAGCAGGTCGGCGCGCGAGATGAACATGCCGGCGTTCCAGAGGTACGAGCCGCTGTCGAGATAGCTCTCGGCGGTCGGCAGGTCGGGCTTCTCCACGAACGCCTTGACCTCGAGCGCGCTCGGGGCGCCCGTCACGGTCAGCTCGTCGCCGCAGCGGATGTAGCCGAACCCGACGGCGGGCTCGGTCGGCTTGATCCCGATCGTCGTGATGTAGCCGGCGTCGGCCGCGGCCACGGCCTCCTTCACGGTGGAGGCGAACAGCCGGTTGTTGCGGATGACGTGGTCGGCGGCGAACGACCCGATGATGACACCGGGCTCGCGGCGCTGCAGGATGGCCGCGGCCAGCCCGATGGCGGCAGTGGAGTCCCGCGGCTCGGACTCGAGGACCACGTTGGCGTCGGCCAGCGCCGGAAGCTGCGCCTCGACGGCGGCCCGGTGGGCTCTTCCGGTGACGACCATGATCCGCTGCTCGCCGGAGATGGGGGCGAGCCTGTCCCACGTGTTCCGCAGCAGCGTCTGCCCCGACCCGGTCAGGTCGTGCAGGAACTTGGGGGCGTCCGCCCGCGACAGCGGCCACAGCCGGGAGCCGATCCCGCCCGCCGGGATGATGCTGTAGAACCGGTCGAGCGCGCCACGTGAAGTCATGACGAAAGGATAGCGAGCGGTTCTGTCCACCTTCCGTTCACAGTCGGGACATTCCCCGACGGGACACTGTGGTCATGCGGGTCGCCGTCGTCAGCGAGAGCTTCCTCCCCACAGTGAACGGGGTGACCAACAGCGTCCTCCGGGTGCTCGATCATCTGGCCGCGGAGGGCCACGAAGCGATCGTGATCTGTCCGGAGGCCGGGGCTCCGGAGGAGTACGCGGGGTACCGCATCCACCAGGTGCCCTCCATCGCGTACCGGCAGTTCCCGGTCGGGCTGCCCAGCCCGCAGGTGCAGCGGATCCTCGCCAGGTTCGAGCCCGATGTGCTGCATGCGGCCTCTCCCTTCTTCCTGGGGGCGCAGGCCATCGCCGCCGCCAACCGGGTCGGCGTGCCGTCCGTCGCCGTCTACCAGACCGACGTCGCCGGGTTCGCCCGGCGCAACGGGCTCGGGATGACCGCCGCCATCGCCTGGAAGTACGTGCGATGGGTGCACGAGGGCGCCGATGTCACCCTCGTCCCCTCGTCGGCCAGCGAGTACGACCTCCGGGAGGCCGGGGTCCGCCGGCTGGCCCGCTGGGGACGCGGCGTCGACCTGGAGCGGTACCACCCGAACAACCGGCGCACGGCCGGGGCGGCCGCCCTGCGGGAGCGGCTCTCGCCCGACGGGGAGGTCGTCGTCGGCTACGTCGGCCGGATCGCGCCGGAGAAGCAGGTCGAGCGGCTGCGGGTGCTGCGCGGGGTGCCGGGGGTCTCGGTCGCGATCGTGGGGGACGGGCCGGCGCGGGAGGCCGTCGAGCGGCAGCTCCACGGCGTCCCGACCACCTGGCTCGGCCGGCTCGGGGGCGCCGACCTCGCCGCCGCCTACGCGGCCTTCGACGTGTTCGTCCACACCGGCTCGGAGGAGACGTTCGGGCAGACGGTGCAGGAGGCGCACGCCTCCGGCCTCCCGGTGGTCGCGCCGCGCGCCGGCGGCCCGATCGACCTCGTCGAGCACGGCGTCGACGGGCTCCTCTTCCCTCCGGCCGACGACCGCGGACTGCGCGCCGCCGTCTCCATGCTCGCCACCGACGCGCCGCTCCGCCTGCGGATGGGGGAGGCCGGCCGCCGTCGCGTGCTCGGCCGCGGCTGGGACGTGCTCTGCTCCGAGCTCGTCGGGCACTACGAGCAAGTGATCCTCGACGCCTGCACCGACGTCCGCCGCGGCGGCGCGGAGCGCGCCGACGGGCTGCGCGCGTACAGTTAGGTGGCGCTGCCGCCCGGTCGCCGGGCGTTGCACGGGCCACCTCACGTTTTTCCGCGCACCAGGAGGTGAACCTTGGCGAACCTGAACCGTCGCGGCATCCCGATGCCCTTCGTGTCCCGAGCCCGGCGGGTCGATCCTCCCAGTTCGCCTGCGCCCGTCCTGACCGAGCCGCAGCGTTCGGCCCGCTCCAGCATGGTGGACAGCGCGATCTACGCGGACGGCGTGCGGGTCGCCTCGCCGCGCACCCTGGCCGAGACCTACCGCGCGCTGGACGACACCCCCGGCGGCGTCGCCTGGATCGGGCTGTACCGGCCGACCGAGCAGGAGCTGATGTCGCTGGCGGAGGAGTTCAGCCTCCACCCGCTCGCGATCGAGGATGCGATCGTCGCCCACCAGCGGCCGAAGCTGGAGCGGTACGACTCCGTTCTGTTCGTCGTGCTGAAGGCGGCCAGCTACCTGGACGTGCCGGAGGAGGTCGACTTCGGCGAGCTGCACCTCTTCGTCGGGCCGAACTTCGTCATCACCGTGCGGCACAGCGAGTCGCCCGATCTGTCCACGGTGCGGCACCGGATGGAGCGGGAGCGCGACCTCCTCGCGCTCGGCCCGCAGGCCATCCTCTACGCGATCATCGACGCCGTCGTTGACGCGTACAGCCCGGTCGTCGCCGGGCTCGCCAACGACATCGACGAGATCGAGACGCAGGTCTTCGGCGGGGACGTGCTGGTCTCCCGGCGCATCTACGAGCTGTCGCGGGAGGTCATCGACTTCCAGCGGGCGACCCATCCGCTGTCGTCCGTGATGGTCGCCCTGGAGCGCGGCTCGGCGAAGTACGGCGTGACCGAGGAGCTGGAGCGGCGCCTGCGCGACGTGGCCGACCACCTCACACAGGTGAACGAGCGGGTCGACGGCTTCCGCTACCTGCTGCGCGACATCCTGACCGTGAACTCGACGCTGGTCTCCGAACGCCAGAACGAGGAGATGACGCGGCTGGCGCACTCCACGCACCGCCAGGGCGAGGAGGTCAAGAAGATCTCGTCGTGGGCGGCCATCCTCTTCGCGCCGACGCTGATCGCCGGCATCTACGGGATGAACTTCCACAACATGCCGGAGCTGGCATGGCCGCTCGGCTACCCGCTGGCGGTGCTCGCGATGGTGGGGTTGAGCACGCTGCTGTACGTGGTTTTCAAGAAGCGCGGGTGGATGTAGCCGGCGTCCACACCCGCACGAGGGGCAGGGTTCGGCGGGTCCGCCGATTTTGCTCAAATGCGCAGGTGCCAAACAGCCGCGCATTTGTAACGCTTGCATGAAGAAGCCGGATTCGACCACAGTGCGGTTCGTCATATTCGGTAACGTGCACTGCATATCCTTGCCCGTTTGCACCCGAGCGGGCACTGCATCTTGGAGGACAAAACCTTGACAATCACAGCCCGTAAGGCCGGCCTCACCGGCCTTGTCGCAGCCGGCGTCGTCGCGCTGCTCGCAGCCTGCGGTTCGGCGCCCACGTCGACCAGCACCGCCGCGAACTCGAAGTACCTGCCCTGCATCGTCTCCGACCAGGGCGGCTTCAACGACCGCTCGTTCAACCAGCTCGGTCTGGAGGGCGTCCAGGAGGCCGCTCAGAAGATCGGCAGCTCGTACAAGTCGGTCCAGTCGAAGAGCGCCAACGACTACCTTCCCAACATCAAGAGCCTGATCCAGCAGGGCTGCAACATCATCGTCGCCTCCGGCTTCAACCTCGTCGCGCCCGTCAAGCAGGCGTCCGCGGAGAACCCGAAGGTCAACTTCGTGATGGTCGATGACAACAGCATCAAGGCGGACAACGTGAAGCCCGTCGTCTTCAACACCGACGAGGCCGGCTTCCTGGCCGGCTACGCCTCGGCGAGCTTCTCGAAGACCGGCGTGATCGGCACCTACGGCGGCCAGAAGCTGCCGTCGGTCACCATCTTCATGGACGGCATCTCGGACGGCGTGAAGTACTACAACCAGCAGAAGGGCGCCACGAAGAAGGTCATCGGCTGGGACGTCGCGGCGCAGGACGGCCAGTTCGTCAACAGCTTCGTCGACCTGAACACGTCCAAGACGATCGCGCAGACGATGCTCGGCCAGAACGCCGACGTGCTCGCCCCGATCGGCGGCCCGATCTACCAGGGCGCCGCCTCGGCGATCAAGGACGGCGGCAAGAACGTCGCCCTGATCGGTAACGACGCCGACGTCTTCCTGACCGACCAGAACGGCTACAACAGCCTGTTCCTCACCTCGATCATGAAGAACATCAAGCCGACCGTCTCGACGATCGTGCAGCAGGCCGCCTCCGGCAGCAAGTTCGACAACTCGCAGTACGTCGGCACGCTGAAGAACAACGGCGTCGGCATCGCCCCGTTCCACGACTTCGCCTCGAAGGTCGACTCCGGCCTGCAGGGCGAGCTCGACAAGATCAAGGCCGGCATCATCGACGGTTCGATCAAGGTCGAGTCGCCGTCGGCGTTCTCGGAGTAATCCCAGCGACACCCCGGGAGGCCGGCCTCGTGCCGGCCTCCCGAGGGTCCGGACCCTCCACCTCGTCCGTCACGGCCGACGCACCGCCCGACACCCACAAGGCCCCCCACATGAAACTCGAACTCCGCGGTATCACCAAACGCTTCGGCGCGCTGGTCGCCAACGATCACATCGACCTGACGGTCGAACCCGGCGAGATCCACTGTCTGCTCGGCGAGAACGGCGCAGGCAAGTCGACCCTCATGAACGTCCTCTACGGCCTCTACCAGGCCGACGAGGGCGAGATCCTCCTGGACGACGTCGTCCAGGCCTTCGCCGGACCCGGTGACGCCATGAAGGCGGGCATCGGGATGGTCCACCAGCACTTCATGCTCATCCCCGTCTTCACCGTCGCGGAGAACGTCATGCTCGGCCACGAGCAGACCACGTTCGGCGGCAGGCTCGACCTGAACGCCGCTCGCGCGAAGGTGCGCGAGATCTCGGCCCGCTTCGGGTTCGACCTCGACCCGGACGCCCTGGTCGAGGACCTCCCGGTCGGCGTGCAGCAGCGCGTCGAGATCATCAAGGCGCTCTCCCGCGACGCCAAGGTCCTCGTCTTCGACGAGCCGACGGCGGTGCTGACGCCGCAGGAGACCGACGAGCTGATGACGATCATGCGCCAGCTCGCCGAGAGCGGCACCGGCATCGTCTTCATCACCCACAAGCTGCGCGAGGTGCGCGAGGTCGCGACCCGCATCACCGTCATGCGCCTCGGCAAGGTGGTCGGCGAGGCCGTGCCCACGGCCTCCAACGCCGAGCTCGCGTCGCTGATGGTCGGCCGCAGCGTCGAGCTGAGCGTCCACAAGGAGGCGCCGACGCTCACCGAGAACAGCCTGCGCGTGCGCGACCTCACGGTCTCCGACCCGGCGGGCATCGTCCTCGTCGACAACCTCAACTTCGAGGTCCGCGGCGGCGAAGTCCTCGCCATCGCCGGTGTTCAGGGCAACGGCCAGACCGAGCTGACCGAGGCCCTCCTCGGCCTGCAGAAGCGCGTCGCCGGCTCCGTCGAGCTGGACGGCAAGGAGATCCTCGGCCTGTCGGTGCGCAAGGTGCTCGACGCCGGCGTCGGGTTCGTCCCGGAGGACCGCAACGTCGACGGGCTCGTCGCCGAGTTCACGATCGCCGAGAACCTGATGCTCGACCGCTCGAACCGCCGCCCGTTCGTCAAGGGCTCCAACCTCCAGCTCAAGTTCCGCGACACGTTCGCGGAGGAGAAGACGAAGGAGTTCGACGTCCGCGCCCAGGGGATCACCACCCACGTCGGCCGGCTCTCCGGCGGCAACCAGCAGAAGGTCGTGCTCGCCCGCGAGCTCAGCCGCGAGCTGCGGCTGTTCGTGGCGGCCCAGCCGACCCGCGGCCTGGACGTCGGGTCGATCGAGTTCGTCCACGAGCAGATCATCGCCGCCCGCGACTCGGGCGTGCCAGTCATCGTCGTCTCCACCGAGCTGGACGAGATCGTCTCGCTCGGCGACCGGATCGCCGTCATGTACCGCGGCGGCATCGTCGGGATCGTCCCGGCGTCGACGCCCCGCGAGATCCTCGGCCTGATGATGACGGGCGAGGCCCCGCCGGCCGAATACCTCGTCGACGCCCAAGGAGCCTCCGCATGAGCGACCAGATGCCCACTGCCGATGTCGAGGCCGCCGTCGGGGAGACCCCCGTCGACGCTCCGGCACTCGACCAGATCCCCGAGGAGCAGCGCGCGACCGAGCCGCCGGCTCCGGAGATCTCCAAGACCCACCGCATCCTGCGCGAGATCGCGTCGGGGAGCGTCGTGCTCTCTATCTGCGCCATCATCGTCGCGCTGGTCGTCGGCGGCGTGTTCATCGCCCTGACGAACCAGCAGGTGCAGCAGGCGCTCGGCTACTTCTTCGCGCGGCCCGGCGACACGTTCGCCGCCATCGGCAACGCGGTGGGCGGCGCCTACGCCGCGCTGTTCCAGGGTGCGATCTACAACACGCACGCGCCCGACTTCGCCACCGGCATCCAGTCGCTGTCGACGACGCTCACCTTCGCCACGCCGCTGATCGCGGCCGGCCTCGGCGTCGCCCTCAGCTTCCGGGTCGGCCTGTTCAACATCGGTGGCCAGGGGCAGATGCTCATCGCCGCGCTGTTCGCGGGCCTGGTCGGCTTCAAGCTGCCGATGCCCCCGGGCATCCACCTGCTGATCGCGGTGATCGCCGGCCTCGTCGGCGGCGCGATCTGGGCGGCCATCGCCGGTGTCCTGAAAGCGTTCACGGGCGCCCACGAGGTGATCGTGACGATCATGCTCAACTACATCGCGCTCAACCTGCTCAGTTACCTGCTCACGACGTCGTTCCTGCGCGCGCCGGGCGCCAATGACCCACGAACGCCGCCGACCCTGCCGACGGCGGTGTTCCCGAAGCTGTTCGGGAACAACTACTCGTTGGACATCGGCATCATCCTGGTGGTGCTGGCGACCATCGCGGTCTGGTGGCTGCTCGAGCGCTCGAGCCTCGGCTTCCGTTTCCGCGCGGTCGGCGAGAACCCGAACGCGGCGCGCGTCGCCGGCATCTCGGTCCGCTCGATCTACGTCTGGGCGATGGTCATCTCCGGCGCCCTCGTCGGCCTCGCCGGCGCGACCCAGGTGCTCGGCCAGATCACGACAGGCTTCGGCAGCGACATCGACGCGGGCATCGGGTTCTCGGCCATCACGGTCGCGCTGCTCGGCCGGTCCCGGCCGTTCGGCGTGCTGGTCGCCGGCATCCTCATCGGCGCGTTCCAGGCCGGTGGATTCGCGATGCAGGCCGCGGACAACGTGCCGGTCGAGGTCATCGCGATCATCCAGTCGGTCACCGTGCTGTTCATCGCCGCACCGCCGCTGGTGCGCGCCATCTTCCGGCTGCCCGCCCCGGGCAGCGCACCGCGCCGTCGCCGCTCGGCGACCCGCACGAAGGGAGCGGTCGCCCGATGACCGTCATCACCCAGCCCCCTGCCTCCGCCCCGGCACTGGCCGACGGCGAGACCGCCCGCGTGGTCGTCCGCCACTGGCGCCTGCCGATCGTCTTCGCGGTGTTCAGCGTGATCGCGATCCTGCTCTTCCTGGTGTTCCCGCGCCCGGGGACCACGGTCTACACGTTCAGTACGAAGGGCGACTTCTTCACGGTCCCGAACGTGGCGATCCCTGCCATCGCGACCGGGATCGTGGTCACCGTGATCGCGCTCGTCATCACGGCGGTCGCGTTCGTCCTGGTCGCCCGCGGCCGGAGCGTCCCGCTCTGGCTGAGCGCGATCTTCGCAGTGGCGCTGCTGGTCGGCTTCATCACCTGGTCGGTCGGCGACGGCACGGTCCCCGTGGCCGGACTCCTCGCGGGGGCCCTCGGCCTCAGCGTGCCGATCATCTACGGCGCGATGGGCGGTGTGCTCTCCGAGCGCGTCGGCGTGGTCAACGTGGCGATCGAGGGTCAGCTGCTCGGCGGCGCCTTCACGTCGGCGATGCTCGCGACGATCACCCACTCGGTGGTGGTCGGCCTGATCGGCGCGGCCGTGGCCGGCATGATCGTGTCGTTCATCCTCGCCGCCTTCTCGATCAAGTACCTCGTCGACCAGGTGATCGTCGGCATCGTGCTGAACGTGCTGGTGTCCGGAGTGACGGGCTTCTTCTACACGGCCGTCATGGCGAACAACACCGCCGCGTTCAACCTGCCGCCCACCCTGCCGAACCTGCCGATCCCGCTGCTCAGTCAGATCCCGGTCATCGGCCCCGTGCTGTTCAACCAGACGCTCATCGTCTACGTGATGTACATCGCGGTCGCCGGTGTGTACTTCTTCCTGTTCCACACGCGCTGGGGCCTCCGGGTCCGCGCAGTCGGCGAGCACCCGAAGGCGGCGGACACCGTCGGCATCAAGGTGAACTCCACCCGGTTCTGGACCGTCATCATCGCCGGCGCGATCGCCGGCTTCGGCGGGGCGTACTTCACTATCGGCGGCGTCGGCGGCTTCGTGAAGGACATGACGAGCGGCCTCGGTTATATCGCGCTCGCTGCGGTGATCTTCGGACGCTGGGACCCGATCCGGGCGACGCTCGCGGCGTTGCTGTTCGGCTTCGCCGGTGCGCTGCAGAGCCTCCTCGGCCTGCTGCACGCGCCGATCCCGAGCGAGTTCCTGCGCATGCTGCCCTACCTGGTGACCATCTTCGCGGTGGCCGGTCTGGTCGGGCAGTCCCGTGGGCCTGCGGCGTCGGGCAAGCCGTACATCAAGTCATGACCGACGCCATCGACTGGCCGGCGCTGCGCGCCGCGGCGAACGAGGCGATGACGCACGCCTACGTGCCGTACTCGCAGTTCCCGGTCGGCGCGGCGGCGCTGGTCGACGACGGCCGCGTCGTCAGCGGCTGCAACGTCGAGAACGCCAGCTACGGCGTGACCCTGTGCGCTGAGTGCGGCCTGGTGTCGTCGCTCGCGATGACCGGGGGAGGGCGCCTCGTCGCGTTCACCTGCGTGAACGGCGACGGCGACACCCTGATGCCGTGCGGCCGCTGCCGCCAGCTCCTCTACGAGCACTCGGCCGAGGGGATGCTGCTGGAGACGGTCTCCGGCATCCGGACCATCGACGAGGTGCTGCCCGACGCGTTCGGGCCGCGCCAGCTCGCCGCCTACGCGGAGGAGCACGGCGCCGCCGAGCGCGACGCCGGCTGACCGAACGACCACCGACCGAACGACCACCGACCGAACGACCACCGAGCAAGAGGGTTACATCTTCGTGAGCACCGCAGCAGGGGTCGAGGCGTTCGACGCCGTCGACCTGATCCACACCAAGCGCGACCGTGGCGAGCTGACCACGCCGGAGATCGACTGGCTGGTCGACGCGTACACGCGCGGCTACGTCGGCGACGAGCAGATGGCGGCCATGACGATGGCGATCTTCCTGAACGGGATGACGCGCCGCGAGATCCGCGACCTCACGCTGGCCATGATCGCGTCGGGCGAGCGGATGGACTTCTCCGGTCTCGGCAAGCCGACCGCCGACAAGCACTCCACCGGCGGCGTCGGCGACAAGATCACCCTGCCGCTGATGCCCCTGGTCGCGTCCTTCGGCGTCGCGGTGCCGCAGCTCTCCGGCCGCGGCCTCGGCCACACCGGAGGCACGCTCGACAAGCTGGAGAGCATCCCGGGCTGGCGGGCGAACCTCAGCAACGAGGAGATGCTCGCCCAGCTCCGCGGCCCCGGCGGCGTGATCTGCGCCGCCGGCTCCGGGCTCGCGCCCGCCGACGGCAAGCTGTACGCGCTGCGCGACATCACGGGGACCGTGGAGGCCATCCCGCTGATCGCGTCCTCGATCATGTCCAAGAAGATCGCGGAGGGCACCAGCGCCCTGGTGCTGGACGTCAAGTTCGGCTCGGGCGCCTTCCTCAAGGACATCGACAAGTCGCGCGAGCTCGCCCGCACGATGGTGGAGCTCGGCAAGGACGCGGGCGTCGCGACCTCCGCCCTCCTCACCGACATGAACGTGCCGCTCGGCCTCGCCATCGGCAACGCCAACGAGGTGCGCGAGTCGGTCGAGGTGCTCGCCGGCGGCGGCCCAGCCGACATCGTCGAGCTGACCGTCGCGCTCGCCCGCGAGATGCTGGCGCTCGCGGGGCAGCCGGACGCCGACGTGGAGGCCGCGCTGAAGGACGGCCGCGCGATGGACAAGTGGCGCGAGACCGTGCGCGCGCAGGGCGGCGACCCTGACGCGGCGCTGCCCGTCGCCCGCGAGACGCACACCGTGGTCGCGGAGTCGGACGGGATGCTCGTGGAGCAGCAGGCGCTGCCGTTCGGCATCGCCGCCTGGCGGCTCGGCGCGGGCCGCGCCCGCAAGCAGGACCCGGTGCAGCACGCCGCCGGCGTCGACCTGCACGCCAAGCCGGGCGACGAGGTGCGCGCGGGCCAGCCGCTCTTCACCCTGTCCGCCGACGAGCCCGCCCGCTTCGAGCGCGCCCTGGAGGCCCTCGAGGGCGCCTACCGCCTCGCGCCCGTGGGCACCCCCTTCACCCGCACCCCCCTCGTCGCCGAGCGCATCGGCTAGTCGAAGCGGCACAAAATGGGGCTGAAACCGGCGAGACGGCGGATTATGCGCCGTCTCGACGACTGCCTGCGGGAGTCGGCAGGCCAGTAGATTGGGAGATATGAGCTTGAACGAGAACAGCAGCTACACGCTCGCCGACGGGACCGACATCGGGGCGCTGCCCAAGGTGTCCCTGCACGACCACCTGGACGGCGGCCTGCGGCCGTCGACGGTGCTGGAGCTCGCGGACGGCATCGGCCTCCCGCTCCCGGCCGACGACCCGGTGGCGCTCGGCGCCTGGTTCGCCGAGAAGTCCAACTCGGGCTCGCTGGTCGAGTACCTCAAGACCTTCGACATCACGACCGCCGTCATGCAGACCCGCGAGGGCCTCAGCCGCGTCGCCCGCGAGTTCGTGCAGGACCTCGGCGCCGACGGCGTCGTGTACGGCGAGATCCGCTGGGCGCCCGAGCAGCACCTCACCCGCGGCCTCACCCTCGACGAGACCGTGGAGGCCGTGCAGGAGGGCCTGGAGCAGGGCATCGAGGACGTGCGCGCCGCCGGCGGCCGCATCCGCGTGGGCCAGCTCGTCAGCGCCATGCGCCACACCGACCGCAGCCTGGAGATCGCCGAGCTGGCCGTGCGCCACCGCGACCGCGGCGCCGTCGGCTTCGACATCGCCGGTCCGGAGGCGGGCTTCCCGCCCGCGAACCACCGGGCGGCGTTCGACTACCTCGCCTCGCAGTTCTTCCCGGCCACCGTGCACGCGGGGGAGGCCGACGGGCTCGACAGCATCCGCAGCGCGCTCCTCGACGGGCGCGCCCTGCGCCTCGGCCACGGTGTGCGCCTGGCGGAGGACATCACGATCGAGCGCCAGGACGAGGAGAACACCTACGTGACCCTCGGCACGCTCTCGCAGTGGGTCAAGGACCGCGAGATCGCGCTGGAGACCAGCCCGACCTCCAACCTGCAGACCGGCGCGATCGCGGCGTGGGGCGACGACATCCTCGACCACCCGTTCGACCTGCTGTACCAGCTCGGCTTCCGGGTCACGGTCAACACCGACAACCGGCTGATGAGCGGCACGACGCTGACGCGCGAGCTCAGCATCCTCGCCGACGCGTTCTCGTACGACCTCACGGACCTGGAGATCTTCCAGCTCAACGCCGCGGCCGGGGCCTTCCTCCCTGTCGAGCAGCGTGAGGAACTGGCCGAGATCATCACAGCAGGTTTCGAGGGTTCGTGACCCGCTAACGCGTACGCTGGACCCATGCCGCTGCCACTGTTGCCCGCCACCGCTGTGACCGTCGGAGCCCACGCGGCCGACTGGCGCGAGGCGGTCGAGCTCGCCGGGGAGGCGCTGGCGCGCTCCGGCGCGACGGAGGAGTCGTACGGCGCGCGGATGATCCAGGTGATCGAGGAGTTCGGCGCCTACATCGTGATCGCGCCCGGCCTCGCCCTTGCGCACGCGCGACCGGGGCCGGACGTGGTCCGCGACGGGCTGTCGGTGGTCACCCTCGACGAGCCCGTGGTGTTCGGCCACCCGCACAACGACCCGGTGTCCGTCGTGATCGGCCTCGCCGTGACGTCGCCGGAGGCGCACGTGTCCAGCGTCGCCGAGTTGGCGAACGTCTTCAACGACCCGGACGCGATCCCGGCGCTGGCCGCCGCGGGCGATGTCGCGGAGGTGCAGCGCATCCTCACGCTCAGCGAAGAGGAAGCGGCGCGATGAACAGGATCACGCTTTGAAGATCGTCGCCATCTGCGGTGCAGGGATCGGCACCTCGGGCATCCTGAAGGTGAACGCCGAGCGCGTGCTCGACCGCCTCGGCCTCGACGCGGACGTGACCGCGGCCGACGTCGCGAGCGTGGGCTCCGCGTCGAGCGACGCGCAGATCATCCTCACGTCGCCCGAGCTGGTCGACCGGATCGGCCCCACCAACGCCGACGTGATCGTCGTCCAGAACTACTTCGACCTCGACGAGCTGGAGCAGAAGCTCGACGAGGCGCTGGGCTGACCCGCGCGCTACGCCGTGAGCGCGCGCATCGCGTCCGCGAGAGCGGCGACGCGGGCCGTCGCCGTCGCCTTCCGCGCCGGGACGTCGCCCTCGTCGCTCGAGGCGTCGATGTAGATCTTCAGTTTGGGCTCGGTGCCGCTGGGGCGGACCATGACGCGGGAGCCGTCCGACAGGACGATGCGGAGGACGTCGCTCGGCGGGAGGGCGCCGAAGCCGTCGCGGAGGTCGTCGATGTGGTCGACGGCCACCCCGCCGAGGCTGCTCGGCGGGGTCGAGCGCAGCGCGGCCATGATCTCCCCGATGCGGGACAGGTCGGTGACCCGGATCGAGATCTGGTCGCTGGCGAAGTAGCCGAAGCGCTCCGCGAACGCGTCCAGGTGGTCCGCGATGGTGCGGCCGGAGGCCGCGAGCTCGTTCGCGAGGTCGAGGAACGCCGTCGCGGCCGAGATGCCGTCCTTGTCGCGGATGGTCTGCGGGTTGACGAGGTAGCCGAGCGCCTCCTCGAAGCCGAAGATCAGGCCGGGGGCACGAGACACCCACTTGAACCCGGTGAGCGTGTCGGCGAAATCGAGGTGGTAGGCGGCGGCGACGGCAGCCAGGGCCGGCGACGAGACGACGGAGCAGGCGAGGACGCCGAAGGCGGCCCCGGCGGTCGACGTGCGCTCGGCGAGGTCCGCGGCACGCCAGCCGAGCAGGGCGCCGACCTCGTTGCCGCTCAAGCGGCGGAAGCCGTCGGCCGAGTCGTCCGGGATGGCGACAGCCAGCCGGTCGGCGTCCGGGTCGTTCGCGATGATGAGGTCCACGCCCGCGGCGCGCCCGGTCGCGTAGGACAGGTCCATCGCTCCCGGCTCCTCCGGGTTCGGGAACGACACGGTCGGGAAGGCGGGGTCGGGGTCGCGCTGCTCGGCCACCACGACGGGCGTGGAGAAGCCGACGCGCTCGAACACCGCCTCCGCCGTGCGCCAGCCGACGCCGTGCATCGCGGTGTACGCGAACGTGACGTCGTCGCGCGGGGAGGTCGTGGTCGCGACGGCGGCGGTGGCCTCGATGTAGGCGGCCTCCACGTCGCCCGACGCGATCTCGAACTGCTCGGAGCGCGGGAGGTCGCCGATGTCGCCGCGCGCCACCTCCAGGATGTGCGCCTCGATCTCCGCGTCCGTCGGCGAGACGATCTGCGAGCCGTGGTTCTCGCCGCCCAGGTACACCTTGTAGCCGTTGTCCCGCGGCGGGTTGTGGCTCGCCGTCACCATGACGCCTGCACTGACGCCGAGGTGCCGCACGGCGAACGCCAGCACCGGGGTCGGCAGCAGCCGGGGGAGCAGGACCGCGCGCACACCGGCGCCCGCCATCAGCTCGGCGGTGTCGCGCGCGAAGACGTCGGAGTTCTTGCGGCCGTCGTAGCCGATGACGACGGACGGCTGCTCACCCTCGGCGTGCGCCAGCAGCCAGTGCGCGAACCCGGCCGCGGCCTGGGAGACCAGCACGCGGTTCATCCGGTTGGGCCCGGCGGCGATCTCGCCGCGGAGGCCGGCGGTGCCGAACTCCAGGCGGGTGTCGAAGCGCGCGTGGAGGTCGTCGACCGCTTCCGCGGAGCCCGCCTCGGCGGCCACGATCAGCGAGTCCAGCTCGGCGCGGGTCTCCGGGTCGGGGTCCTGCGCGAGCCAGGCGCGTGCGTCCTCGAGGAGCCGAGGCGTGTCCTGTGTGCTCACAGCGCCTCCACGATCCGGGCCAGCAGGGCGCTGATCACCGGCTCGGCCTCCCGGCCGGCCTCGATGACCTCCTGGTGGCTGAGCGGGGTCTTCTGGATGCCCGCGGCGAGGTTGGTGACGAGCGACATGCCGAGGATCTCCATGCCGGCCTGACGGGCGGCGATGGCCTCCAGCGCGGTCGACATGCCGACGATGTGGCCGCCGATCGCCTTGGCCATCTGCACCTCGGCCGGGGTCTCGTAGTGCGGTCCGCGGAACTGCGTGTACACACCCTCGTCGAGGCTCGGGTCGATGGACTTCGCGAGCTCGCGCAACCGTGCCGAGTAGAGGTCGGTGAGGTCGATGAAGGTGGCGCCCTCCAGCGGGGAGTCCGCCGTCAGGTTGATGTGGTCGCTGATCAGGACGGGCGTGCCCGGCTTCCAGTGCTCCTTGATGCCGCCCGCGCCGTTGGTGAGGACCATCGTGGTCGCGCCGGCGGCCGCGGCGGTGCGGACGCTGTGCACGACCCGGCGGACGCCGTGGCCTTCGTAGTAGTGGGTGCGCGCGCCGATGACGAGCGCGTGCTTGCCGTTCGCGAGGCGAAGCGAGCGCAGGGTGCCGGCGTGGCCCTCCAGGGCCGGCTTGCTGAAGCCGACGATCTCGTGGGCCGGGATGACGGCGACGGTCTCGCCGATCAGGTCGGCGGCCTTGCCCCAGCCGCTGCCGAGGGTGAGGGCGATGTCGTGCTTCTCGACGCCGGTCTTCTCGGCGAGCTGGCGCGCCGCTTCCCTGGCGACCTCGAACGGGTCGGTCGAGGGGTCGTCGAGCGGGTTCTGGGTGGTTTCGAGCATGAGGCAACTCTACTGAGCGGCTCCCCGCGGTACAGCGTCCGCGGGGGTGCGCATCCGTGTACCGGGATACGGAAGAATGAGGGCATGGCCTATGAATTCGAGCGCAAGCAGCGCATCGCCGTCCTCGGCGGAGGACCCGGCGGTTACGAGGCGGCGCTCGCCGGCGCGCAGCTCGGCGCGGTCGTCACGATCGTCGAGCGATCGGGCGTCGGCGGCTCGGCCGTCATCACCGACGTGGTGCCCTCCAAGAGCCTCATCGCCACTGCGGAGGCGACCAACTCCATCGCGGAGGCGACCGACCTCGGCGTGCAGTTCTTCTCGCGCGGCGAGGGCGGCAAGCCCGTGCGCCCGGAGATCGCGGTCAACCTCGCCGCGGTCAACAAGCGCCTGATGGGCCTGGCCCGGCAGCAGTCCGAGGACATGCGCGCCGAGCTCGTCCGCGCCGGCGTGCGCATCATCACCGGCGAGGGCCGCCTCGACGGCGACGGGGCGATCATCGTCTCGACAGGCACGGGCGACTCCGGCACCGACTTCGACCGGGTGGAGGCCGACACGATCGTGATCGCGGTCGGCGCGAGCCCGCGCATCCTGTCCTCCGCCGTGCCGGACGGGGAGCGCATCCTCACCTGGACCCAGCTCTACGACCTCTCGACGGTGCCAGAGCACCTGATCGTGGTCGGGTCGGGCGTCACCGGCGCGGAGTTCGCCTCCGCGTACACCGCGCTCGGCTCGAAGGTCACGCTCATCTCCTCGCGCGACCAGGTCCTCCCCGGCGAGGACGCCGACGCCGCGAGCGTCATCGAGAACGTCTTCCGCCGCAACGGCATGCAGGTGCTGTCCAAGTCGCGCGCCGAGTCGGTGGTCCGCACCGAGAAAGGCGTCGTGGCGACGCTGACCGACGGACGCACCGTGGAGGGCAGCCACTGTCTGATGGCGGTCGGCTCCATCCCGAACACCGCGGGCATCGGCCTCGAGGAGGCCGGCGTCCAGCTCACCCCGTCGGGCCACATCCGGGTCAACCGGGTCGCGCGCACCTCCATCCCGAACATCTACGCGGCTGGGGACTGCTCCGACCTGCTGCCGCTGGCCTCCGTCGCCTCCATGCAGGGGCGCACCGCCGTCTTCCACGCGATGGGCGACGCGGTGAACCCGATCGAACTGCGCAACGTCACCTCGAACATCTTCACCCAGCCGGAGATCGCGACCGTCGGCTGGAACCAGAAGCAGATCGAGGACGGCATCGCGCAAGGCGACATCTACAAGCTCCCGCTGAAGTCCAACCCGCGCGCCAAGATGCTCGGCATCCGCGACGGCTTCGTGAAGCTGTTCGCGCGGACCGGTTCGGGTACTGTGATCGGCGGCGTGATCGTCGCGCCGCGGGCCTCCGAGCTGATCTTCCCGCTTGCGCTCGCGGTGGAGCACCGGCTGACGGTGGACCAAGTGGCGAGAGCGTTCACGGTGTACCCGTCGCTCTCCGGATCGATCTCGGACGCCGCGCGGGCGATGCACATCGTGCTCTAGGCAGGAGGCCGAGGCGTGGAGGAGGTCCTGGTCGTCGGCGTCCTCGCCGTGCTGATCATCGCGGCCTCCGCGGTCTACGGGCAGCGTTTCGGGGTGGCGTCGCCGCTCATCCTCGTGGTCGTCGGCATCCTGGTCTCCTTCCTGCCGTTCGTGCCGGTGCTGGAGGTCCAGCCCGAGTGGATCATCGCGGGCGTGCTGCCGCCGCTGCTCTACTCGGCGTCGGTGTCGATGCCGTCGATGAACTTCCGGCGGGAGTTCGGCGCGATCGGCGGGCTCTCGGTCGTGCTCGTGATCGTGAGCTCTGTGCTGCTCGGGATCTTCTTCGCCTGGGTCATCCCGGGGCTGGGGCTGGGGTGGGGCGTCGCGCTCGGCGCGATCGTGAGCCCGACCGACGCGGTGGCGACCGGCATCGTCAAGCGCGCAGGGGTCTCGCCGCGCGTCGTCGCCATCCTGGAGGGCGAGAGCCTGCTCAACGACGCCACGGCGCTGGTGCTGCTGCGGGCGGCGGTCGCGGCCGCGGCGGTGGCCTCGTTCACCCTCGGCGCTGTGACCCTGTCGTTCCTCTACTCGGTGGTCGTCGCGGTCGTGTTCGGCTGGATCGTCGGGCGGGTGAACCTGATCGTGCGGGCGCGGGTGAAGGACGCGACGGTCAACACCGTGCTCTCGTTCACGGTGCCGTTCCTGGCCTCCATCCCGGCCGAGGCGCTGGGCGCGTCCGGGCTGGTCGCCGCGGTGGTCGCCGGCCTGATCACCGGCAGCCGCGCACCGCGGGTGCTGTCGCCGGAGCACCGGCTGTCGGACACCCAGAACTGGCGGACGGTCGAGCTCGTGCTGGAGGGCATGATCTTCCTGACGATGGGCCTGGAGCTGTTCGGCATCGTCCAGAAGGTGCAGAACGACCACTCCGGCGTGCTGCCGGCGGTCGGCATCGCGGCGGCCGCGCTGCTGCTCACGCTGCTCGTGCGGGCAGCGTTCGTGGCACCGCTGCTGGCGCTGCTCGCCCGCCGCGGGCGCCGGCGCGAGCGGATGCGGCCGGCGCTGACCAAGCTGCAGGAGAGGCTGGAGGACCCGGAGGCCGCGCGGCGGCTGCTCGAGCAGGGGCCGCCTCCACCCGATGCGATGCCCGCCCTGCCGGAGGGAGTCGACCCGGCGGACGACCCGGAGGCGCACGCGGACGTGCTGGCCGCCGACCCCGTCGCCGCGCATGCGGAGGTGGCGAAGGTGGCGGGGGTCCAGGAGGCCGCGGGTGCCACGCGCGACCGGCTCGCGACGCCCTCGGGCTGGCGCGGCCGGCTGATCCGGCGGCAGCGCCAGCGGCAGCGGGCCTGGACGGTCGAGAACATCACGCGGTTCGGCACGCGGCTGCGGCGGGTGCTGGCGGACATCGACTACTTCACCGGGACGCCGCTCGGCTGGCGCGAGGGCTCCATCGTGGTCTGGGCCGGGATGCGCGGAGCCGTCACGGTCGCGGCCGCGCAGAGCCTCCCGTCGAACACGCCTGGACGCTCGGTGCTCGTGCTGATCGCCTTCCTGGTGGCCGCGGGGTCGCTGCTGCTCCAGGGCGGGACGCTCGGGCTGGCGCTGCGCCTGGTGAAGCCGACGGCCTCCGACCCTCAGGCCGAGAAGGAGGAGCGCAAGCGGCTCCTGGAGCTGCTGCACGAGGCCGGGCAGGCGGTGCCGATGCCGGAGACCACGGAGCGGACCCCCGAGGCGTTCAACCAGCACAAGTCCGCGCGGCTGAAGCGCATCCGCGCCCAGCGCGACGCGCTGCTCGACGCGCGTGACGACGGCACCTTCAGCGCCGACGTGCTCGCCGGCGCCCTCAGCAACCTCGACGCCGACGAGATCAGCATCGACCTGAAGGGCGACCCCACCGAGGCGACCGGCTGACCGCGCCCGCGGCGGGCCGCGGAAATACAAGTGTTGCCGACGCCTGCCTGCCGGTTCTACGCTGTGGTTCGCCGCCGACCGGAACGGGCCGGTCGGGGGAGCAAGGGGGTGCTCCATGTTCTCCGTCACGACGGGCAAGATCGACATCACACCGAGTGTGGGCTATCCGCTGGCCGGCTACGGCGTGGACTCACCGCGGCTGGCCACCGGCACCAACAGTCCGCTGTACGCGCGCTGCACGATCATCTACGACGGCGCCGTGCCGCACGTGGTCGTGACCGCCGACGTCCTCGGCTTCCGGCGGGACACCCACCAGCAGATCCGCGCGGCGGTGACCGGACTCGGCATCCCGCCGGAGGACTTCGTCCTCACGGCGACCCACACGCACAACGGGCCGGTGCTCACCGAGGGGCTGGATCCGTTCATCGCCTACGACCTCGAGAACCTCACCTCGGTCGGGACGTACACGGCCTGGCTGGTCGCCACCATCACGACGCTGGTCGCGCAGACCAAGGCCGCGCCGAGCACCCCGTGCACCCTCGACTACGTCGTGCTGTCGGCGGGCTTCTCGTTCAACCGCGAGGACCTGCCGTACGTCGAGACGGACGTGCCCTGTCTCGTCGCCCGCGGCGGCGACGGGACGCCGCGCGCCGTGCTCTTCGGCTACGGCGCCCACCCGGTCGCGGGCGGCACCCAGACCGTGTTCGACGGGGACTATCCCGTGCCCGCGATCAACGCGATCGAAGGGCACTGGCCGGGATGCTTCGCCCAGTTCATGACGGGACCCGCCGGCGACCAGAACCCGAACGCCGCCGGCTCGTTCGCGGATGTCGACACGTTCGGGAACGAGCTCGGGACGACCATCGTGGAGGCGATCGCGACCCCGGGGCGCCCGCTGACCGGCCCGATGACCTCCGCCTACGGGGAGGTCACGCTGCCGCTCGATGTGTCGCTCACCGCCGGGAACGTCGCCGCCGTCCGCGCGGAGTACCTCGCCAGGAGCGACAACCCCGCCGTCGCCGGCTACGAGCGCCGGCACGCCTTCAGCATGACCCAGCTCATCGACACGACGCCGCTCGCGGACCTGGAGCAGAGCGTGCCGCTGCCCGTGCAGAGCTGGACGATCGGCGGCGCCGAGCGGCTGGTCATGCTGTTCTGCGGAGGCGAGGTCGTCTCGGGATTCGCCGTGGTCATCCGCCAGGAGAACGGCGGATCGGACGGCGTGTGGTTCCTGGCGTACTCGAACGAGATCCCCTGCTACATCCCGAGCGACGAGCTGCTGCAGAAGTCGACCTACGCCGGAGGCTGGGACCCGGACTATCCGGGCATCGCCTCCGCGTCGATGGCCGTGTACGACCACTGGGCGCACTTCCTGCGCGGGAGCGCAGGCGTGGACGGCGTCGAGCAGGTCTTCCTGGCGCGTCTGCGGCAGGTGATGGCGGCCGCCTGACCCCCCGCCCCCGCCGCCCCACCCTGCTAACGGAGGACATCCACCCCCACTCACACCCCGATCTCCTCCGCCGGCTGCTGTTCTCGGGCGTGTCGAAGCGGATGTCCTCCCCTCACAACAGCGACCTCGTGAGCAGTTCTCCACAGATTCCGGCAGTCCCGGGGCCCACGGCTCGAGGACCAGCAGAGTTGGGGGCATGAGCTGGCAGAGAGTGATCCGTGAGCGTGGCGGAGCGGTGACACGGCAGGAGTTGCGGAAGGCCGGAGTCGGAGATCGCGTGCTGACCGCGGCGGTCGAGGAGGGGCGTCTGATCCGACCGCGTCGCGGTGTCTACGCGCTGCCGGGGCTGGCCGCCGAGGGCCGCGCGGCCCTGGCGGCAGGCGGGAGGTTGTCCTGCGTGTCCGCGGCACGGAGCTATGGACTCTGGGGAGGTCAGGATGGGCGGTTGCATCTCCGCGTGCACCCGCATGCCGGGCGCACCGCCGACGACGCTGTGCGTCACTGGGAGGCTCACGACGGCAGCGCCGAGCTGTGGCGGGTGTCGCCGGCGGACTGCCTGCGCTCGGTGGTCGCCTGCGCGGACGAGGAGACCGCGATCGCCGTCCTCGACACCGCGCTGGCGGCGCGCCTGGTGACCATGATCGGACTGCGTGGGATGTTCGCGCAGGGCTCCGCGGCTGTCCGCGCGGTGGCGGCGTGCGCGCGCCCCGGCTCGGACTCGGGGGTGGAGTCCATCCTCCGCCAGCGGTTGACCGCGCGCGGGCACCTCGTCGAACAGCAGGTCGCCGTCTCGGGTGTGGGGCGCGTGGACGCGCGCGTGGACGGTGTGCTGTATATCGAGATCGACGGCTTCGCGTTCCACAGCAGCAGGGAGGCGTTCGAGCGCGACCGGACGCGCGACACCGCACTCGCGCTCCTCGGTTCGCGCCGGCTCCGATTCCCCGCGCGGGGCATACTCGCGGACGCGGACGCGGTCGTTTCGACGATCGAGGCCGTGTTGGCAACGGAGGAGATCAGGGTGTGAATCCGGCCGAAACGCAGTTGACGGAGGAGATCGTGGCCCTGGTAAGGGGGGTCTCCTCCGTTGGCTGCGGGAGCGGAGGGGGGACGCCGGTCTACAGGATGTTGAGGAGGAGGTGGCCGGAGGAGACGGTGTCGCCGACGGTGGCGTTGATGCCGGCGATGGTGCCGTCCTTGTGGGCGGTGAGGGGCTGCTCCATCTTCATGGCCTCCAGCACCAGCACCAGGTCGCCCTTGACGACCTCGTCGCCGTCCGCGACCGCGACCTTCACGACGGTGGCCTGCATGGGCGCGGTCACCGAATCGCCGGTCGCGGTGTCCACGGCGTGCGCGCCGGAGCGGCGGCGCGGGGCGGGAGCCGCGGCCTCCGCCGGGCCGCCGCCGGTGAGCAGGCGCGCGGGCAGCGACACCTCGATGCGCTTGCCCTCGACCTCGACCACGACGTTGCTGCGGCGCTCGGCGGGGGTCTCGCCCAGCTCGCCCGACCACGGCTCGACGCCGCCGGCCCACTCGGTCTCGATCCAGCGGGTGTAGATCGAGAACGGCTCGCCGTCCTGCGGGGCGAAGGCGGGGTCGCGCACGATCGCGCGGTGGAAGGGCAGCACGGTCGGCAGGCCGGCGACCTCGAACTCGTCCAGGGCGCGGCGGGAGCGCTCCAGGGCCTCCTCGCGGCTGGCGCCGGTCACGATGAGCTTGGCGAGCATGGAGTCGAACGCGCCGGAGATGACGTCGCCCGCCTGGATGCCGCTGTCCACGCGGACACCGGGGCCGCCCGGCGCCTTGAAGACGTGCACGGGGCCGGGGGAGGGGATGAAGTTACGGCCGGCGTCCTCGCCGTTGATGCGGAACTCGAAGGAGTGGCCGCGCGGCGTCGGGTCGGCGTAGTCGAGCTCGCCGCCCTCGGCGAGGCGGAACTGCTCGCGCACGAGGTCGATGCCGGTGACCTCCTCGGAGACCGGGTGCTCGACCTGGAGACGGGTGTTGACCTCCAGGAACGACACCGTGCCGTCCTTGCCGATCAGGAACTCGCAGGTGCCCGCGCCCTGGTAGCCGACCTCCTTGAGGATGGCCTTGGACGCGCTGTAGAGCTTGTCGAGCTGCTCCGGGGTGAGGAACGGCGCCGGCGCCTCCTCCACCAGCTTCTGGTGGCGGCGCTGCAGCGAGCAGTCGCGGGTGGAGACCACGACGACGTTGCCGTAGGCGTCCGCGAGGCACTGCGTCTCGACGTGGCGCGGCTGGTCGAGGTACTTCTCCACGAAGCACTCGCCGCGGCCGAACGCGGCGATGGCCTCGCGGGTGGCGGAGTCGAAGAGCTCGGCGACCTCGTCGCGGGTGCGGGCGACCTTGAGGCCGCGGCCGCCGCCGCCGAACGCCGCCTTGATGGCGACCGGGAGGCCGTACTCGTCCACGAAGTCGAGAACCTCGGCCGCGTCGGCGACCGGGTTGAGGGTGCCGGGGGCGAGCGGCGCGCCGACCTTCTCGGCGACGTGGCGTGCCGACACCTTGTCGCCGAGGCGCTCGATGGCCTCCGGGGACGGGCCGATCCAGGTCAGGCCGGCCGCGATGACGGCGCGGGCGAAGTCGGCGTTCTCGGCGAGGAAGCCGTAGCCGGGGTGCACGGCGTCGGAGCCGGAGCGGCGGGCGATCGAGAGGATCTTGTCGATGACCAGGTAGGTCTCGGCGCTGGTCGTGCCCTCGAGGGCGTACGCCTCGTCGGCGAGCCGCACGTGGAGGGCGTCCCGGTCCTGGTCGGCGTAGACGGCGACGGAGCCGATCCCGCTGTCTTTCGCAGCACGGATGACGCGGACGGCGATCTCGCCGCGGTTGGCGATGAGGACCTTCGAGATACGGGGCACAATTCCCTAGCCTATGCCGGGATACGAACCAGCTTTTGGACGATCCCCACAAAAAAACATTTGCACGGCTTCAGAGAGTCGACAAATGACGATCCGGATCAGCCCCGGTTCCACAGCTCCGTCCACTCGACGCCCAGGCGGCGCACCAGGTCGCGCAGCGTCGACAGCGACAGCCCGACAACGGTGCTGGGGTCGCCCTCCACGCGGGTGATGAACGGCCCGCCGAGGCTGTCGATGGTGAAAGCGCCTGCGACCTCCAACGGCTCGCCGCTCGTGACGTACGCGTCGATCTCCGCCTCGGAGACGTCGGCGAAGGTGACGGCGGCCACCGCCGCCGCGCCGACCGCGCCGTTCTCGCGCCCGTCGCGGTGGTCGATCAGCCAGTGCCCCGAGTGGAGCATGCCGGTGCGGCCGCGCTGCTGCAGCCAGCGCTCGCGCGCGACCTCCGGGAGGTGCGGCTTGCCGTGGATGCGCCCGTCGATCGCGAACGCGGAGTCGCCGCCGAAGATCAGGCCGTCGATCGGCTCGCCGTCCAGCGTGCCGCGCACGGCCTCCGCCTTGAGCCGCGCGAGCAACTGCACCATCGCCTGCGGCGACAGCGGTCCGTGCTCGGCCTCCGCCGCCGCGACGGCCGCCGGCTCGTCCACGTGCGAGGGCACCACGATCGGTTCGACGCCGGCCGCGCGCAGCAGTGCGAGGCGGGCGGGGGACGTGGAGGCGAGGTAGAGGCGCATGGTCACCTGTGGGATGCTCGAAGGATGCCCCAGAAGGACGAGGTCGAACTCGACATTATCAACGTCGCGCACGGCGGCGTGTTCGTCGCCCGCCACGAGGGCCGCGTGGTCTTCGTGCCGGACACCATCCCGGGGGAGCGGGTCCGGGCGCGGATCGCGGATCAGGCGCACGACCGGTTCTGGCGCGCAGAGCTGCTGGAGGTCGTTGAGCCGGCGGCCGAGCGGCAGGAGCACGTCTGGGGTGCGGCGTCCGTCCAGCGCGCGCCCGAGCGGCGTGCGGGTGGCGCCGAGTTCGGCCACATCCGGCTCGACCACCAGCGCGAGCTCAAGCGGCGCGTGATCGTGGACGCCCTCCAGCGCACGGCGAAGCTCGACGCCGCCGCCATCGAGACGCTCGGCGCGGGCTCCGGCCCCGTCGTGGAGGCCGTGGCCGGCGAGACCGAGGACGGCACAGGCTGGCGCACGCGCGTCAGGCTCCAGGTCGGCGAGGACGGCGCGATCGGGCCGTATGCCGCCCGCAGCCACACGATCGTCCCGGTCTCCGACCTCCCGCTGGCGACGGCGGCCGTCGAGGAGTCGACCCCGTTCGGCCAGCGCTTCTCGGGCGCGGAGTCCGTCGACGTCGTCGCGACCGGCGGCGGCGCGACCCATGTGCTGGTCAACGACCTCCCCGAGCGGCGCGGCAAGCGGCTGGTCCGGCCGCGCCGCCGCCCGGTGCCGATCCGCGAGCGGGTGGGCGAGCGCGAGTTCCGGCTCGACGCGCGCGGCTTCTGGCAGGTGCACCGGCAGGCGGCGGCGACGCTCACGGAGGCCGTCCGCTCCGCGGTGGACGAGGCGCTGTTCGACCCGCGCGCGGCGAATCTCGACCTCTACGGCGGGGTCGGCCTTCTCGCCGCGGCGCTGGGCGACCGGTTCGGCTCCACGCTGCGCATCACTTCGGTGGAGGCCGACGAGGCCGCGACCGACGACGCAGCGGAGAACCTGGCCGAGTGGGTCGGCGCGAGCGCCGTGACCGCCCGGGTGGAGCGCTTCGTCACCGGCCTGGCCGCGGAGGCCACCGCGGCCGAGCGCGCCCGGCTGCGCGCGGCCACCGTCGTGCTCGACCCGCCGCGCTCCGGCGCCGGCCGGGAGGTCGTCGAGGCCGTCGCCGCGATGCGTCCGGCCCAGATCGTCTATGTCGCCTGCGACCCCGTCGCCCTCGCGCGGGACGTCGCCTACTTCGCCGAGCGCGGCTACCCGCTGCGCACGCTGCGGGCCTTCGACCTGTTCCCGAACACCCACCATGTGGAGGCCGTCGCCACGCTGACTCCGTGATCCGACCGGAATACATGTACCCGCACACTACGATGGTCAGCATGGTGCGAGTGGCAATCGTCGACGATCACGAGTCCGTGCGGCTCGGGCTCAAAGCGGCCTGTCAGGACGCGGGCTACGAAGTGGTGGTCACCGCGGCGACGGTGGACGACTTCGTGCAGCAGCTCGGCACGCAGGAGTGCGATGTCGTCGTCCTCGACCTGTCGCTCGGCGACGGCTCCAAGGTGACCGACAACGTCAAGCGCGCGCAGGCGACCGGCGCCGCCGTGCTCGTCCACAGCATCGCCGACCGGGTCGCGAGCGTGCGCGAGGCCCTCGCCGCCGGCGCCGCCGGCGTCATCCCCAAGTCCTCGCCGACCACGACGGTCATGAACGCGATCGAGACGGTCGCGCGCGGCGACGTGCTCAACAACCTGGAGTGGGCCACCGCGATCGACGCGGACAGCGACTTCGCCAAGGCCCAGCTCGGCCGCCGGGAGCGCGACGTGCTCCACCTCTACGCGTCCGGCCTGCCGCTCAAGGCGGTCGCCGCCCAGCTCGGCATCGCCAACTCGACGGCGCGCGAGTACCTCGACCGCATCCGCGTGAAGTACGTGGAAGTCGGCCGTCCGGCCCCGACGAAGGTGGACCTCCTGCGTCGCGCGGTCGAGGACGGCATCCTGCCCGGGCTCGACCCCGACACGGGCAATGAGCGCGCCTAGCGTTCCGCGCTCCGCCGCCGGAGCACCCCGCGAGTCGGCCAAGCCGCGCAACCCGCTCAGCAGAGCCAGGATCGAACGGATCTCCGACCGCACGGTGTCGGCGTTCGGCCTCGTCTTCGGGCTGCAGACCTTCCCCACGGCGCTCGGGCAGCTCGGCGCCCTGCGCAGTCCGTGGGGCCTCATCGTCCTGGTGGTGGTCTTCGGCGGCCTCGCGCTGACGGTGCTGCTGGCGATCTTCGCGCAGCGCGTCGTGAAGGTCACGATGGGCGTGCTGTCGCTCGTGTACTTCGCCGCGATCGTCACCTGGCCGCTGCTCGCGGCCGACCCGAAGGCGTTCGCGTCGGACAAGCCGTGGGTCTGGTTCCTCTGCTCGGTCTTCACCGCGTTCGCCGCCGTCGCCTACCCGCTGTGGCTGGCCATCGCCTACACGGTCGTGACCCCGATCGCCTACGGGGTCGTCCGCGCGCTGCCCGCGGGCGGGGGAGTCGGCGCGGAGCTGGCCGGCCTGGACGCGGTCTACGCGATCATCCTCGGCGGCGTCATCCTCGCCATCATCGCGATGATGCGGCAGGCGGCGTCCGCCGTCGACGTCGCGCAGAGCCAGGCGCTCGCCAAGTACGGCAACGCGGTGCGCCAGCACGCGACCGAGGTGGAGCGCGTGCAGGTCGACGCGATCGTGCACGACAGCGTGCTGACCACCCTGCTCTCGGCCGCGAGCGCCCGCACGCAGGAGCAGAAGGACCTCGCCGCGCGGATGGCCGCCGACGCGATCGGCCACCTGCACGCCGCGGAGGCGTCCGGTCCGGAGGACCAGACGCAGGTCGGCGTCGAGCAGCTCTCCGATCGGCTGGTGACGGCCGCGCGGGCGTTCTCGTCGCCGTTCGAGGTGGACGCGCGCGACCACGACGAGCTGCACACCCTCCCGGTCAACGTCGCGGAGGCCGTCTACTCGGCGGCCGTGCAGGCGATGGTCAACAGCATGCAGCACGCCGGCGGCGACGAGGTGCGGCGCAGCGTCGTCGTCCGCGGCGGCGAGCACGGCGCGGCGGTCAGCGTGACCGTGACCGACGACGGCCGCGGCTTCGATGCCGCAGAAGTCCCCGCCGAGCGGCTGGGCCTGCGGGTGAGCATCCGCGAGCGGCTGGCGAAGGTCGGCGGCCGCGCGAACGTGGTCTCTGCGCCCGGCGAGGGCACGACGGTCAGCATCGTCTGGCCTGCGGGCGAGCGCGGCTCGGTCGTGGAGCGCGAGCAGGAGGCCGCCGGATGATCACCCTCAACCGCGTGCTCTTCCTCGGCCTCGGCGCACTCTTCTCGGCCTACCACCTGTTCCTCGGGCTCTCGTCGCTGTCGATCCCGGGCTCCCCGGGGCCCGCGATCGTCGCGATGGCGCTGTACGCGGTCGCGACCGTGATGAGCCTGTGGCCGACGAGCCCGACCAAGATGCCGCTGTGGCTCGCGTCGTTCGACCTCGCCGTCTGCGTCGTCATCCCGATCCTGGTCACCAGCGAGCTGAACCCGGCGAAGGACAACGGCTACGCGACCTGGTACGTCGCGGCGGTGGGCACGCTGATGACGATCGCCGCCGTGCGCCGCCAGCAGTTCGTGGCGTGGGTCGGAGTCGGCTTCCTGGCGGTGCAGACGGTGGTCTGGGCCGGGCCAGGCGCGCTCGCCGGGCTGGGCGTCATCGGCTCGGTCGTCTGGGTCGGCGTCGCCGTCGTCATCTCCGGCTCGCTGGCCAAGGCCGGCCGCGACGCCCTCCAGTTCGCCCGGGCCGAGCGGGAGGCCACCGAGTGGCAGGCCGCGCAGGAGGCGCACGTCATGGAACGACAGCTCCGCCTGCGCCAGACGTACCGCGTGGCCGCGCCGATGCTCGCCGAGATCGTGCGCCGCGGCGGCGACCTCACCGAGGCGGAGCGGCGCGAGTGCCGCTACCTGGAGGGCGCCATCCGCGACGAGATCCGCGGCCGCCGCCTGCTCAACGACGATGTGCGCCGGGAGGTCATGGACGCCCGCCGGCGCGGCGTGGTCGTGAGCCTGCTCGACGAGGGCGGCATCGACGACCTCGACCAGTCCGGGCTGGAGGCTGTGCTGCGCCGGCTCGCCGACGCGATCCGCGGCACCACGACGGACAAGCTGATCGTGCGGACGGTGCCGCGGTCGTCCAAGACCGCCGTGACGGTGGTGGGCCTACGGATGTCCGACGACGGCGCCGCCAACGCCCTGGGCGCCGACTCCGAGGACGACGAGGTCGACCTCTGGCTGGAGATCCCGCGCCCCCTCGTCGTCGCCGCTTCCTGAGCCGCGGGCGCCCGCTCCCGAGGGGCACGTTGTTGTCACTTCTGGCGCCCAGAAGTGACAACAACGTGCCCTTCGGCGGCTGTTAAAAGGGGAAAGGGGCCGACACCCGAATTTGTCGGCCCCTTTTCAAACCCCGAGTCAGGACGACAACCCGAATATCGTCCTGACTCGCCCCCAAAGCACTCGCCCGCTTACCCTAGTCGGCGAGTGACTGGCGGTGTAACTCACGAGGAGAGACACCTAGCAATAACAATATTGTCGGGCCGGCCGATAAATACATAGTCGTCATTTTGGGGGACCCCAGGGGGACACTTTCCGGGCCTCGCCGAGCGCGCGTGGCGGATTGTCGCCTGTCCCGCATGTGGGGGACACCCCGGCCGGGGTACAAAACCGGTTTCGGGGTACGCGCGCCCGGGGGATCAGGCGGGGGATCAGGCGCAGGGTCAGCCCGAGAACGAGCGCCACACGCCTGGACCCGGCGTGAGCGGCTTGCGGAGGCCGCGCTGCGTGCGCTCCCAGCCGTCCGGGCCGTGCTGCGGCCGGGCGTCCCGTGCCGCCGCAGCGGCCTCCGCCGCGGCCGTGGCGAG
The DNA here is from genome assembly GCF_042791795.1 of Leifsonia sp. NPDC056665. Lineage (NCBI taxonomy): Bacteria > Bacillati > Actinomycetota > Actinomycetes > Micrococcales > Microbacteriaceae > Leifsonia > Leifsonia sp. NPDC056665. Next base: position 99,290 of record NZ_JBHTXK010000001.1, on the reverse strand, counting down.
CACGGCGGTGACGGCCGCGACCTCCTCCGGGGTCACGCCTTTGGTGAGGAATCGCAGCTGCGACGGGTCGAGCGGGGAGGGGCCGTCCGACGCCTCGTGCCTGCCGCTCACAGCGGGATGTTCCCGTGCTTCTTCGGCGGCAGCGACGCGCGCTTGGTGCGCAGCGCCCGCAGCGCCTTGATGACCGAGATGCGCGTGGCGGCCGGCTCGATCACGCCGTCCAGCTCTCCGCGCTCGGCAGCGAGGAACGGGCTGGCGACGTTGTAGGTGTACTCGCTGGCGAGGCGGGCGCGCACGGCGGCGACGTCCTCGCCTGCCTCCTCCGCGCGCTTGATCTCGCCGCGGTAGAGGATGTTGACCGCGCCCTGGCCGCCCATGACCGCGATCTCGGCCGTCGGCCAGGCGAGGTTCATGTCGGCGCCGAGCTGCTTGGAGCCCATGACGATGTAGGCGCCGCCGTAGGCCTTGCGGGTGATGATCGTCACCAGCGGCACGGTGGCCTCCGCGTAGGCGTACAGCAGCTTCGCGCCGCGCCGGATGACGCCGGTCCACTCCTGGTCGGTGCCCGGCAGGTAGCCGGGCACGTCGACCAGAGTGAGGATCGGGATGCTGAACGCGTCGCAGAACCGAACGAACCGCGACGCCTTCTCGCCGGCGTCGATGTTGAGCGTGCCCGCCATCGCGCTGGGCTGGTTGGCGACGATGCCGACCGAGCGGCCCTCCACGCGGGCGAAGCCGATCACGATGTTGGGCGCGAACAGCGGCTGGATCTCCAGGAACTCGCCGTCGTCGACGATCCCCTCGATGATCGTGGTCACGTCGTACGGCTGGTTGGGGGAGTCCGGGATGATCGTGTCGAGCCGGCGGTCGGCGTCGGTGATCTCCAGCTCCGGCTCCGCCTCGAACACCGGCAGCTCCGCCAGGTTGTTCTGCGGCAGGTAGCTGAGCAGGGCGCGGGCGTAGTCGAGGGCGTCCTCCTCGTCGCTGGCGAGGTAGTGCGAGACGCCGGAGATCTTGTTGTGGGTGAGCGCGCCGCCCAGCTCCTCGAAGCCGACGTCCTCGCCGGTGACGGTCTTGATCACGTCGGGGCCGGTGACGAACATATGGCTCGACTTGTCGACCATGATCACGAAGTCGGTGAGCGCGGGGGAGTAGACCGCGCCGCCGGCCGCCGGGCCCATCACGATGGAGATCTGCGGGATGACGCCGGAGGCGGCGGTGTTGCGGCGGAAGATCTCGCCGTACTTGCCGAGCGCGACCACGCCCTCCTGGATGCGCGCGCCGCCGGAGTCGAGGATGCCGATCATCGGCACGCCGGTCTTGAGCGCGTGGTCCATGACCTTGATGATCTTCTCGCCTGCGACCTCGCCGAGGCTGCCGCCGAAGATGGTGAAGTCCTGGCTGAAGACTGCGACGTTGCGGCCGTGGATGGTGCCGACGCCGGTGACCACCGCGTCGCCGTACGGCCGCTTGGCCTCCATGCCGAACGCGTGAGTGCGGTGGCGGACGAACTCGTCGAACTCCACGAAGGATCCGTGGTCGAGCAGCAGGTCGATGCGCTCGCGCGCGGTCAGCTTGCCCTTCGCGTGCTGCTTCTCGATCGCGGCCTCGCCGCTCGCGGTCACGGCCTCGTGGAACCGCTCCTTGAGGTCGGCGAGCTTGCCGGCGGTCGTGAAGGGATCGGGGGTCTGACGTGCTTCGGTGTCGGTCACGCCGTTCACTCTACCTGCCAGCCGAATAGCGATGCCGTCTACGGATTCCTACAAATCCGGGCCCGTTCGCTGGCAGAATTGAGCAATGAGCTTCCGTCGCAGCCGGGCTGTCGTCCCCGTCCTCGAGGTGCTGCCGGAGGCGGCGTCCACCAACGACGTGCTGCAGGCGCGCGCGGGCGACCTCCCCGACCTCGCCGTCGTCGTCACCGACAACCAGACGGGCGGCCGCGGCCGGCTCGGGCGGGTCTGGGTCTCGCCTCCCGGCAAGGCGCTGGCCATCTCGGTGCTGCTGCGCCCGGAGGGCCTCGCCCCGGAGGCGCTCGGCTGGTTCCCGCTGCTCGCCGGGGTCGCGATGAGCCGCGCGCTCTCGGGCTTCACGAGCAGGGAGGTCGCGGTCAAGTGGCCGAACGACGTGCTGATCGACGAGGCCAAGGTGTGCGGAATCCTGTCGGAGCTGCTGCCGGGCATGGACGGGGTGATCGTCGGCGCCGGGGTGAACCTGACGCTGGAGCACGACGAGCTGCCGACCCCGACCTCCACCTCGCTCGCCCTCGCCGGTGCGAAGGACATCGACCCTGACGCCGTGCTGGCCGCGTACCTCACCCAGCTCAGCGTGCTCTACCGCGAGTTCGTGGCCGCGGGCGGCGACCCGGTGCGCAGCGCCCTGCGCGACGAGGTCGTGGAGGCCTGCCACACCATCGGCCGATCGGTGCGGGTCGAGCTCCCGGGCGGCGGCGTGCTGCTCGGCACCGCGACGTCGATCGACGAGTCCGGCCGGCTGATCGTGGACTCGGATGACGGTCCGACGGCGGTGGCGGCGGGCGACGTGACGCACCTGCGGTATTAATGGGACACATGAGCAACACGCCGGAGGATACGCCCGCGCCACCTCCCGAGCGGGTCATCGCCCGCCTGCGGTCGAACGCGCGCGCGATGTTCTGGCCGAGCCTCGCCCTGATCGCCGCGGCCGGCGGCGTCGGATTCTTCGCCGGACGGATCTCCGAGGTGTGGGAGGTCGTGCTGCTGTGGAGCGCTGCGGCCGCCGTCGTCCTCCTGCTGTTCCTGCTGCCGCTCGCGGTCTGGCTGAGCAGGCGCTACACGATCACGACGCGCCGGCTCATCATCCGGCACGGGTTCTTCGTGCGGGTGCGCCAGGAGCTGCTGCACAGCCGCGGCTACGACGTCGCGGTGCGGCGCACCTGGCTGCAGAGCATGTTCCGCTCGGGGGATGTGCGCATCAACTCGGGGCTGGACCACCCTGTCGTGCTGCGGGACGTGCCGAAGGCCGATCAGGTGCAGCGCGCGCTGAGCGAGCTGATGGAGCGCACGCAGACCGTCGTCGCGGTGCGCCGGCAGCAGTCGGAGTCAGTCTCCGACGAGACCACTGTCTGGGGTTCGCGCTAGCGTCGAGCCCGTCGTGGTGGCCGGCTCCGGCGCGGTGAACGCGTCGTCGGCCGTGCCGGCCTTCGCGTTCGCGCGTGCGGTGCGGGCCGGGGAGAACACCCACCAGCGGTAGAGCGCGAAGCGGAACAGCATCCCGACCGCGAGGCCGACGACGTTCGCCGAGATGTTGTCGGCGACCGGGCCCACCATGCCGAGCAGGTAGTGCGACACCCACACGCAGAGCAGCGGGATGCCGGTGCCGGTGACGAGGCTGACCGCGAAGAACTCGACGCCCTCCCGTGCGGCGTTGTCCTGACGCTGGCCGGAGAACGCCCAGTAGCGGTTGCCGATCCAGTTCGTCAGGATGGCGATGACCGTCGCGATGATCGTCGCGTAGATCGTCCGGTGCTCGACGTTGCGCAGCACGATGAGCAGCATCACGTTGAAGACGACGAGGTTGACGCCGAAGCCGACGGCGCCCACCGCGCCGAACTTGATCAGCTGCGGGAGGAAGCGCGCCGTGCGGTGCGCTGTGGTCGTCTCGGTCGTCATGCTCCAGCCTGGCTATGCGGGAAGATAGGAAGTGCGTTCGCCACATTACGCGGCCCGGGTGTCCGGTATCTGGGAGTTGCCCGCGCACCGTGTGAAGAGTATCGAGGAGAGACATCGGAGATGGCCAGGAACAAGGTCGGTGTGATCGGCGGCGGACAGCTGGCCCGGATGATGATCCCTCCCGCGGTGGAGCTCGGCATCGACATCCGCGTGCTGGAGGAGGCCGAGGGGATGAGCGCCGATCTGGCGGCGACCGGCGTCGGCGACTACCGCGACCTCGACACCGTGCTCGCGTTCGCCGAGACGGTCGACGTCGTGACCTTCGACCACGAGCACGTTCCTCCGGCGATCCTGCGTGAGCTGGTCGGCCGCGGCATCCCGGTGCACCCCGGCCCCGACGCGCTGCTCTACGCGCAGGACAAGCTGCACATGCGCGCCAAGCTGAGCGAGCTGGGCCTGCCGGTGCCGGACTGGGCCGCGGTGGAGTCCGCCGACGAGCTCGGCGCGTTCCTCGCCGACCACGGCGGCCGTGCGGTCGTGAAGACGGCGCGCGGCGGCTACGACGGCAAGGGTGTGCGCGTCGTGTCGGAGGCCTCCGGCGCGGACGACTGGTTCCTCGCGCTCGCCGAGGACGGCCACGGCGGCGCGCTCCTGGTCGAGGAGCTGGTGGACTTCCGCCGCGAGCTGGCACAGCTCGTCGCGCGCCGCCCGTCCGGCGAGATCGCCGCGTGGCCGGTCGTGGAGACGGTGCAGCGCGACGGCGTCTGCGCCGAGGTGATCGCTCCGGCGCCGGGCTCGGTCGGCCGCGTGGCGCAGGTCTCCGCCGACATCGCCCGTCAGGTCGCCGAGGGTCTCGGCGTCACCGGGGTGCTCGCGGTGGAGATGTTCGAGACGACCGACGGCCGGGTGCTGATCAACGAGCTGGCCATGCGGCCGCACAACAGCGGCCACTGGTCGATCGAGGGCGCGGTCACGGGCCAGTTCGAGCAGCACCTGCGCGCGGTCCTCGACCTCCCGCTCGGCTCGACCGCGCCGCGCGAGGAGTGGTCGGTGATGGTCAACATCCTGGGCGGCCCCGCCGAGGGCACGCTGCAGGACCGCTACCCGGCGGCGCTGGCGGCGCATCCGGAGGCGAAGTTCCACGGCTACGGGAAGGCCCCGCGGCCGGGCCGCAAGGTCGGCCACGTCACCGTGGGCGGCGACGACCTGGATGATGTGGTCTACCGGGCCCGGGCGGCCGCAGCCTTCTTCGAAGGCTGACCCCCGCGCGCAGGACTTTCGCCCCTCGCGGCGGGCCTAACCCGGTCCCGCTGCGCCCCGCCCCTATCCTGGGTCGCATGCCCGCACAGTCTCAGCCCGTCGTGTCCGTGATCATGGGCTCCGACTCCGACTGGTCCGTGATGGAGGAGGCCTCGAAGGTGCTCGCCGAGTTCGGTGTGGCCCACGAGGTCGAGGTCGTCTCCGCGCACCGCACTCCCGAGAAGATGATCGCCTTCGGCAAGGAGGCCGCCGGCCGTGGCGTGCGCGTCATCATCGCCGGAGCCGGCGGGGCCGCGCACCTGCCCGGGATGATCGCGGCCGTCACCACCCTCCCCGTCGTCGGCGTGCCGGTGCCGCTCGCGCGGCTGGACGGGCTCGACTCGCTGTTGTCGATCGTGCAGATGCCCGCGGGCGTCCCCGTCGCGACGGTCTCCATCGGCGGCGCCCGCAACGCCGGGCTGCTCGCCGTCAAGATCCTCGCCACCTCCGACCCGGAGCTGTCTGCCGCTCTTGCGCGCTTCGCCGCCGACCTCGAGGCGAGCGTGGAGGAGAAGAACCGGGCGCTGCAGTCGCGGCTATGAGCCTGCGGACCCCGCTGCGGAACCCCGACGCCTCGTCGCCGGGGGAGATGACCGCGCGCGGATGGTGGCTGGTCGGCCTCAACATCCTGCTGCCAGGCACGCCCCAGCTCGTCGCGGGCAACCGCGCCCTCGGTCGCGGGGGGATCTACGCGACCCTGGCGCTCTGGCTGCTCGGGCTCGTTGCGCTGATCCTCGCGATCGCCTCGCCGTCGTCGCTGTACACGTTCGCGACCCAGGCGGCGAGTCTGACCGTCGTCCAGATCCTGCTCATCGCGTACGCCGTGCTGTGGGTGGTGCTCACCCTCGACACCCTGCGGCTCGTCCGGCTGGTCAAGGCGCGGGCGAGGATGCGCGGCTGGATCGCCGCGTTCTCCGTGCTGGTGCTGGTCGGGCTGGCCGGCACCGCGGCCTACGGCTCCGCGGTCGCGGGCTCGGCCCGCGGCGCGCTCGGCGACATCTTCGCCGACAGCGCCCCGGTCGCGCCGGTGGACGGCCGCTACAACATCATGCTGCTCGGCGGCGACGCCGGGCCCGACCGGCAGGGGCTGCGCCCGGACAGCATGTCGATCGTCAGCATCGACGCGAGCACGGGCAAGGCCGTCACGATCGGCCTGCCGCGCGACCTCAACCCTGTGCCGTTCTCCGCGAAGTCGCCGATGCAGACTGTCTATCCCGACGGCTACGGCTACCACGACAAGTGCGACGTCGACGTCTGCCAGCTCAACTCCATCTACACCGAGGTCGAGCTCTACAAGTCGGAGCTGTACCCGAACGCGAAGAAGAATCAGAGCGAGCCGGGGATCGAGGCGATGCGCGACGCCCTGGAGGGCGCGACCGGGCTGACCATCCAGTACTACGTGCTCATCGACATGCAGGGCTTCGCCGACCTGATCGACGCGCTCGGCGGGGTCGACATCACCGTGACGGAGAAGGTGCCGATCGGCGGCGACGAGAACCTCAACGGCGTCGTCGAGTGGATCCAGCCCGGCCAGCACCACATGGACGGCTACCACGCCCAGTGGTACGCGCGGGCACGGCACGGCACCAGCGACTACGACCGGATGGCGCGCCAGCGGCAGCTGCAGGACGCGATCCTCAAGCAGTTCAATCCGCTCAACGTCGTGACCAAGTTCCAGGACATCGCCCACGCCGGCGCGCAGGTGATGAAGACCGACATCCCGCAGTCGATGCTCGGCTACTTCGTCGACCTCGGCATGAAGACGCGCGCGCAGCCGGTCGACAAGCTGGAGCTCGTGCCACCCGCGATCGACCCGACGAAGCCGGACTACACGCAGATCCACCAGCTCGTGAAGACGGCGCTGACCCCGGCGACGCCGAAGCCGTCGGCGCCCTAGCCGGCGGCGCCCTAGCCGGCGGGGCCCTACAGGCTGTCAGTCCAGTGTTCGGAGGTACTGGACAGTCGGCGTCGCTGTGTCGCCAGAGGCCACGCAGACTGCTGAGAACCCGTGCGTCTGGTCCGACATGTACGTCACAACCACATAGATCGCGTTGGGGTCGCCGTTGGTGTGGTCGGCCGTATACGGGTCGCTGCTTGCGATCCCGAACGACCCAGCATTCGGCGGTTGGGGCGACTGTGGTTGGCCGCCGCCCCAGGTGTCTGCGGGCACGGCTGCGTTGCACGCCTGGTAGACGCTGTCAAGATCGAAGCCGTTGAGTCTCGGGACCTGTGCCGATGGAGGTGCAGGAGTGGAGTCTGTTGGCGTTGGCGTCGGCGTTGGCGTTGGCGTCGGTGTCGTTGCCGGCGGGGTCGTGGCGGCCGGCGGGGCGGGTGGCGGAACGAAGGGGAGCCGTCCCGTGAGCGCGAGTGCGGCACCGCCTGTGGAGACCAGGACGGCGGTGACGATCAGTGAGACGAACAGCGCGATGCGGGGAGGCCGTCTCGGGTCGGGTCGTCGAGCGGCGTGTTCGACGAGCATGGTCGTGATCGCGTCGATGCGTTCGCGGTCGAACGGCGACAGGTCGTCGGCGTTGTTCATCGTGTGCCTCCGGAGATCGAAGTCGGGTCCTCGAGAGCGGCCGTCAGCTCCGCCAGTTTGGTCTTCGCGCGGGAGAGCCGGGACTTGACCGTCCCGGCAGGGATCCCGAGCGCTGCGGCGGCGTCCGTGTTCGTCATCCCCTGGATGACGCAAAGCGACACCACGTCCTGTTCGGCTGCTGACAACCGTGCGAAGGCTGCACGGACGGCCGCGCGACGCGGTTCCGTATCCAGGCGGTCGTTGACGCCGGGCGCGAAGTCGTCGTGATGCCGCGCGGCTGGGAGACTCCGCATCGCGCGGCGGTGACGATGAAGCGAGCGGGAGAAGTTGCGGGCCACGTAGTTCGTGGTGACCAGAAGCCACGGCAACACCGATCCGTTGACGGTCCGGACCGAGTCCTTCTTTCGCCACGCCTCGAGGAAGACGAGCGCGGCGATGTCCTCGGCGTCATGGAACGAGCCGACCGACCGCATCGCGTGCCAGAGGACCCGGGAACGGTGCGTCTCGAAGAGCGCGCCGAAAGCGTCGGGATCCCCGGAACGCACGCGCGCCCATTCATCGGCATCGTCGGCGCCGAAAGCTGAAGACGTCATACCCCATACTGTCCGCAACCCTGGAAACGGTTCCAAATCGACCACAACACGCCCTAGCCGCCGGCCCCCTCTTATTGGGGCTGCCCAGGCGGCGTCCTCCTCGCTCGGCGTTTCATAGACTGGACGGCGGTCCACGGCACGGATGCGGAAGGGGAGCCGATGAGCGCCTCGTCCCGCACCGGTGCGCGCCGGATGCGCCCGGAGATCCAAGCGCTGCGCGCCATCGCCGTCGGGCTCGTGGTGATCTTCCACTTCTTCCCGACCCGGTTGCCGGGCGGCTTCGTGGGCGTCGATGTCTTCTTCGTCATCAGCGGCTTCCTGATCACCGGCAACCTGCTGCGGGAGGCCGGCCGTACCGGGCGGATCCGCTACGGGCGGTTCCTGCTCCGGCGGGCCAAACGCCTCCTGCCGGCCTCGCTGCTCGTGACCGTCTCGGTGTCGCTGGCGATCGCGCTCTGGGTCCCGCGCCACCTGTGGGACCAGTTCTACAGCGAGGTCGTCGCCGCCACCCTCTACGTGCAGAACTGGCTGCTCGCGGCGAACTCGGTGGACTACCTGGCGGCCAACAACGACGCGTCGCCCGTGCAGCACTTCTGGACGCTCTCGGTCGAGGAGCAGTTCTACCTGGTGATGCCGCTGCTGCTCATCCTGACGATCGTCCTCTTCCGTACGCGCTGGCGCGCGGCGGCCGGCTGGTGCCTCGCGGCGATCTTCGCCGGGTCGCTCTGGTACTCGGTCGTGCTCACGGCGAACGACCACGCGGTCGCCTACTTCTCGACGGGCACGCGGGCGTGGGAGTTCGCCGCAGGAAGCCTGCTGGCCGGCCTCGGCTGGCGGGCGCCCGTCGGCGTGCGCACCGGCGTCTCCCTCGCCGGCATGGTCGTGATCGGCTCGTGCGGGCTCCTCATGAACGGCCAGCTGCCGTTCCCGGGGCTGTACGCGGCCATCCCGGTCGCGGGCACTCTGCTGGTGCTCTGGGCCGGGATGCCGTCCACCGCGCTCGGCGCCCTCTACCGGCTGCGGCCGGTGCAGTGGCTGGGCGGCGTCTCCTACTCGCTCTACCTCTGGCACTGGCCGGTGATCGTGCTGTTCCCCTTCGTGTTCGGCCACAAGCCGGTCCTGCCGCAGACGCTGACGCTGATCGCCTTCTCCGTCCTGCTCGCCGCAGGGTCGAAGTACTTCGTCGAAGACCCCTTCCTCGGCATCAAGCACCGGTATCAGCACGCCATCACGCTCGGAACGGCGTGGGTGGGCGTCGTGGCCGTCCTGGTGGTCGCGACGGGTTTCACCGCGACGGCACGGGCGGACACGCGGGCGGCGGCGGCCTCCACGCTGGCCGAGCTGAAGGCGCACACCGGATGCTTCGGGGCGATGTCGATGCGGCCCGACGCGCACTGCGACCCGGCCAAGGCCCCACCGGTGGATCCGGCCTTCGCGAAGAACGACGCCCACGGGATCGAGAGCGGCACCTGCGCGGGCGGCACGGTGCTCGAGCAGATCTCCGACGGCAAGGCCTGCGTGTACGGGGACCCGAAGGGTGCGGAGTCGATCGCCGTGGTCGGCGACTCCCACGCGCGCCAGTGGGTCGCTCCGCTCGACGACATCGCCCGGTCCCGGCATCTGAGGCTGGTGACCTACGTGCACCCGTCGTGCCCGATGGCCGACTCCCCGGTGATCTCGTCGGACGGCGTGGCAGATGCGTCCTGCGCCGCGTGGGTCGCCGGTTCCCTGCGGAGCATCGCGGCGCTCGCCCCGGCGGCGGTCATCGACGCCGCGCTCGTTCCGGCCGGGTACACCGCGGTGGGTCTGTCGCAGGGATCCTACGAGAGCCAGGTCGCGGCGCATCGGGCGGCGATGGAGGCGTTCATCCACGACGGGGCGAAGGTCGTCGCGATGGCCGACACGCCGTACGAGCCGCAGGACGTGCCCGACTGCGTCGCCGCGCATCCCGAGGACCGGTCGGAGGCGTGCGCGGGGCCGCGGCCGACAGCGCTCGACGGGCGGCCGCAGCCGCTGCTCGACGCCGCGAAGGGTGTTCCCGGGGTGATGGTGATCGACCTGAGCCCGTACTTCTGCACGCCCGCCGAGTGCCCCGTCGTGATCGGCGGCGTGATCGTCTACAAGGATCGGCAGCACCTGACGCAGACGTACGCGAAATCGCTGGCTCCGTTCATCGAGACCGCCCTGGCGCGCGACCTGATCGTCTGACCCTGCCTTCCAGGTGACCCCTGAACAGGTCACAGGAACCACCCAGCGCCCGCCGGTACCGTCGCCCGCCTATGACGGGTACAGGTGGAACGTGGACGAGAAGACGCTGACGAAGAGCACTGCACGCCTGACGGCCCTCGACGGGCTCCGCGGCCTTGCGGCGGTCGTGGTCGTCTTCCACCACGCGCTCTACACCAACCCCGAGTTCCCCGGCGCGCCGGGCGGCGGCCACGCCCCGGCCGGCTCCTTCATGTGGTGGATCAGCTACACGCCGCTCAAGCTGGCCTCCGCCGGTGTGGAGTCGGTGATCGTGTTCTTCGTGCTGTCCGGGCTGGTGGTGACGCTGCCCGTGGTGCGCCGGCGCGGCTTCGACTGGGTCGCCTACTTCCCGCGCCGCGTGGTGCGGCTCATGGTGCCGGTCGCGGCGTCGGTCGTGCTCGCAGCGGCGTGGGTCGCCGCCATCCCGCAGATCAGTACCCAGCCGGGCGGGACGTGGCTCAGCAACTCCTCGACGCCGAACTTCTCGTGGGAGTACATCGTCAAGGCGATCGACCTGCTCGGCGGCGACGGCCAGATCAACAACCCGCTGTGGTCGCTGCGCTGGGAGCTCGCGTTTTCGCTGCTGCTGCCGGTGTTCGCGATCGCGGCGCTCGCCGTGCGCAAGTGGTGGATCGGCGGCCTGGCGCTGGCCTGCGCGCTGACCTGGCTCGGCGCGCACGCCGGGTCGGGCGAGCTGGAGTACTTTCCGGCGTTCTTCGTCGGCGCGATCATCGCGGTGCGGCTCGACGTCGTCCGCGACGCCGCCGCGCGGATCAACACCCGCTGGTTCCGTCATCCGCTGTGGGCCGGGCTCACGGTCGGCAGCGCGCTGCTGCTCATCGCGCCGTGGCTGGTCGGCCCCGGCGTCGGGAGCATCCCGGAGCTCGACAACGTGCTGAAGGGGCTCGTCCCGCTGGCCGCGGCCGGGCTCGTGGTCGCCGCGCTCGGCTGGACGCCGCTGCGCGTGGTGTTCGAGTCGCGGCCACTGCAGTTCCTCGGCGTGATCTCGTTCAGCCTGTACCTGGTGCACGTGCCGATCATCCTGTTCAGCACCTACCTGTTCGCCGGGCAGGCCTGGTACGTGCCGCTGCTGTTCGCGCTCCCGCTGGCGGTGCTGGTCGCGGTCGGCTTCACCTGGCTGATCGAGAAGCGCAGCCACGGCTGGTCGAAGGCGGCAGGCGAGTGGGCCTCGGCCCGCTACCGCGCCTGGTTCGGCCCCGAGGACGAGACGCGGGAGTCCGAGAAGGCTCGCGAGGGCGTCGCCGCCCGCTGAGCGTCGCCGCTCGCTGAGCGTCAGAGGTCCGCGTGAAGTTGCCAGACGCGCTCGGCGGAGTCGCGCCAGCTGAAGGCGCGGGCGCGGTCGGAGGCGAGGACCCCGATGCGGCTGCGCAGCTCGCCGTCGTCGAGCACGCGGCCGATCGCGCCGGCGAGGCGCTCGCTGTAGCCGGCGTCGTCCTCGGCGGAGGCAGGCCGCTCCACGACCAGGCTCGCGCCGGCGGCGACCTCCACCAGGGCGGGGTCGTCGGAGTGGATGACCGGGAGGCCGAACTTGAAGGCCTCCACGATCGGCAGGCCGAAGCCCTCGGCGAGGCTCGGGTAGACGAACAGCGTCGCCCGGTCGAGGACGACCGCGAGGTCGGCATCGTCCAGCCTGCCGAGCGCGCGCACGCGGTCCTCCGGCAGGCCGGCAGCGGCGGCGACACCGGTCGCCGTGCCGTCGCCGTAGCGGTCGGGGCCGGCGATGAGCAGCGGGATGTCGTGGGCCTCGGGCAGGGCGATGGCGCGGATGAGCGGCGCGATGCCCTTGCGGGGCATGATCGAGCCCAGCGTGAACGCGTAGACCGGCGGCAGGCCGAGCCGGGCCGCGCGCTCGTCGGCGTCGGCCGGGAGCCGGAGCGTCGTCGCGGGGGCGCCGCCGATGACCCGGATGCGGTCGCCGAAGTCGAGGGACTCGGGGAGGCTGTTCGCCACCGCGTGGGTGGGCACGACGATCGCGTCGGCGTGCTTGCGGGCGCGCTTGGCCATCGACTTCGTCCACATCACCGACGTGGCGCCGAGCGACTCGGGATGCGTCCAGGCGAGGGCGTCGTGGATGGTCACGGCGACCTGGTCGCCGTCGTTCAGGGTGTCGTGCTTGCGGAGCGGAGCTAAAAGGCTCGGCGCGTGCAGCATCCCGCGCACGCCGCCGACGGCGATGCCGGACTGCCAGGCGAGCGCGAGCTCGCGGCGGGCGAGCGGCAGTCGCACCAGGTCGGCGAGGCCGGGAAGCGCCGCGCGCAACTCGGCGAGCTGCTCGTCGGGGACGTTGGAGACGTACGCACGCACCTCGCAGCCCGCGGGTGCGGTGACGATCAGCTGACGGGTCAGCTCCTCGGTGTACCGGCGGGCTCCGCCGGTCTCGGCCGAGGTGAGCTCATCGACCACCACGCTGAGTGTCGTCATTCGTCTCCAGGTCCAGGACTCCCTGCCGTGCGGCGTCTGCCAGGGCGGCCTCCCACGACCGCATCGGCGCGAGTCCGGCCTTCGCCCAGGCACCGTGCGCGAGCACGGAATAGGACGGTCGGGGTGCGGGTCGGACGAACGTCGCGCTGTCGGTCGGTGTGACCCTATCAGGGTTCAATCCGGCGGCGCTGAAGACCGCCTTCGCGAACTCGAACCAGCTCGCCTCGCCCGAGTTCGTGCCGTGGTAGACCCCTGCGGGGGCGTCGGACTCCAGGAGGGAGACGATCTGCTCGGCGAGGTCGCCGGTCCACGTCGGCTGGCCGAGCTGGTCGGCGACGACGCTCACCGTCTCGTGGCTGCCGGCGAGTTTCACCATCGTCTTGGCGAAGTTCGGGCCGCCTGCGCCGTAGAGCCACGCGGTGCGCACGATGTAGGCGCCGTCCGGGTGGGCAGCGAGCGCGAGCTCCTCGCCGGCCGCCTTGGTGCGGCCGTAGGCGTTGATCGGGTCGCGCGGGGTGTCCTCGGCGTACGGCTCGGTGGCGTGGCCGTCGAACACGTAGTCGGTGGAGACGGTCACGTACCTGGCGCCGGCCTGCGCGGCGGCGACGGCCAGGTTCTCGGTGCCGAGGGCGTTGATCGCGTAGGCCTCGTCCTCGTGCGTCTCGGCGTCGTCCACCTTGGTGTAGGCGGACGCGTTGACGACGGCGTCGTGGCCGGCGGCCGCGGCGACGGCCGCCTCACGGTCGGTCACGTCGAGCCCGGCGCGGCCGAGGGCCGTCACCTCGTGCCCGTGCGCGGCCAGCGCCTTCTGCAGGTCCTGGCCGAGCTGTCCGTTCGCTCCGGCGACGAGGACGCGCATCAGTTGTCCAGCGCGGCGCGGGCCTTGAGCGGCTCCCACCAGTCGCGGTTGTCGCGGTACCACTGCACCACGTCGGCGAGGCCCTGCTGGAACGGGACCAGCGGCTCGTAGCCGAGCTCGTTCTGGATCTTGGAGATGTCGACGGAGTAGCGCAGGTCGTGGCCGAGCCGGTCGGCGACGCGGTCGACGTACGACCAGTCCTTTCCGGTCGCGTCGAGCAGCAGCTGAGTGAGCTCCTTGTTGGTGAGCTCGGTGCCGCCGCCGATGTTGTAGATCTCGCCGGCGCGGCCGTTCACGAGCACCATCGCGATGCCGCGGGTGTGGTCGTCGACGTGCAGCCAGTCGCGGATGTTGTTGCCCTCGCCGTACAGCGGGACGTGCTTGTCGTCGATCAGGTTGGTGACGAAGAGCGGGATGACCTTCTCGGGGAAGTGGTACGGGCCGTAGTTGTTCGAGCAGCGCGTGATCGACAGGTTGAGCCCGTGCGTGCGGAAGTAGCTGCGGGCGAGGAGGTCGCTGCCGGCCTTCGACGCCGAGTACGGCGAGTTCGGCTCCAGCGGGCGGTCCTCGTCCCACGAGCCCTCCGCGATCGAGCCGTAGACCTCGTCGGTGGACACGTGCACGAAGCGCTCGACCTTGTTGCGCAGCGCGGCGTCGAGCAGCTGCTGCGTGCCGAGGACGTTGGTCTCCACGAAGATCGACGCGTCGCGCACCGAGCGGTCGACGTGCGACTCGGCGGCGAAGTGCACCACGGCGTCGATCGTCGGGAACAGCTCGTCCAGCAGGCCGCCGTCGCGGATGTCGCCCTTGACGAAGGTGTAGCGCGGGGAGGCAGCGACCGGGGCGAGGTTCGCCAGGTTGCCCGAGTAGGTCAGTGCGTCGAGGACGACGACCTCGGCGCCCTCCAGGCCCGGGTAGGCGTCCTGCAGGGTGCGGCGGACGAAGTTGGAGCCGATGAAACCGGCGCCGCCGGTGACGAGAATCTTCATAGGGGGTATGACCTGCCTTGGGAGATCGGAAAATGTCCGCCGCCGATTCTACCGGGTCGTTGACGGGAGACCGCTGACGACCGCTATCCTGCAGAGATGGTCTCTGGGGGGAAGCGGACTGCGGTCCGGCTCATCGTCACGTCCGTCATCGCGCTCGCGGTCGCCGTGGGCACGGCTGTTCCGGCCACGGCCGCGAACGACGCCGGGGGCGGAAGCGGTGGAGGAGGGTTCGACCAGCCGAGCGCCGCGCAGCTGCAGAAGAACCTCCAGGAGGGGCTCCGCGACTCGTTCTCGCCGTCGTCGGCCGTGGATGCGGACCTGTCGAAGTTCGTGGACGGCGACCTGATCAGCGACGTTGTGTTCTACAACGGGAGCGCGTGGAATCAGGCGCGCATCCAGTCGTTCCTCGACATGAAGGCGACGAACAACGGGTGTGTGACCGGGACCGACGGCTCGCCGTGCCTGAACGTCTTCAGGACGACGACGCCCTCGAAGGCCGGCGGCGCGGCGTGCCAGCCGTACACCGGGGTGACGAACGCCTTGGCCTCACAGATCATCTCCGGCGTCGGCGTGGCCTGCGGTATCAACCCCGTGGTGCTGATCGCCATGATCCAGAAGGAGGAGGGGCTCGTCTCCACGGGCTCGCCCACGCAGTGGATGTACGACCACGCCACGGGCTGGAACTGCCCGGATGTGGGCGCCGACCCGTCCTGCGACTCCTCGCCGACGTCGACCGGGTTCTTCAACCAGGTCTACGGCGCGGCCTGGCAGTTGAAGGAGTACGGCGTCGACACGGCGACCTTCAACCACTACCCGGTCGGCAAGGTGAGCCCGGTGCTCTACCACACTGACCCTTCCAACTGCGGCTCGAAGCAGGTCGCCATCCAGAACAAGGCCACCGCGGCGCTCTACTACTACACGCCGTACACCCCGAACGCTGCGTCCCTCGCGAACTACCCGGGTGAAGGCGACGGCTGCTCCGAGTACGGCATCCGCAACTTCTGGTACCTCTTCAACGCCTGGTACGACGGCCCGTCGACCGCGGGCTCCGTGCCCGCGATCAGCCGGCTGTCCGGCGCCGACCGGTTCGCCACCTCCGTCGCGATCTCGCAGGCGGCGTTCCCGACGCCCGGCGCCGGCATCCCGGCCGCCTACATCGCCAGCGGCTACACGTTCCCCGACGCGCTCGCCGCGGCCCCCGCTGCGGTCGCCAAAGGCGGACCGCTCCTCCTGACCGGGTCGGACACCCTTCCCACGTCCGTCTCCACGGAGCTCCAGCGGCTGAACCCGCAGACGATCTACGTGGCGGGCGGACCCGCCTCGGTCACCGACGGCGTCGTGGCAGCTCTCCGAGCAGCCGTGCCCAGCGCGACGGTCACCCGCATCGCGGGAGCCGACCGCTTCGAGACGTCCCGCGACATCGCCTCCGATGCGTACCCCACCGTCTCCACGGCCTACCTCGCCTCGGGGATGAACTTCCCCGACGCCCTGTCCGCGGGCGCGGCCGCAGGCGCCCAGCACCTGCCGGTGATCCTCGTCGGCGGCGACGCACCGGACGCCGCGATCATCGCCACCCTGCACAGCATGAACGTCACGACGGTCAAGCTGATCGGCGGGACAGCGGTCATTCCCGACTCCTACGCCTCCGGGCTGAGCTCGGCCGGGTTCACGGTCACCCGCGTGGCCGGCGCCGACCGGTTCCGCACGAGCCTCGCGGTCAACGCCGACGCGTTCCCGTCCGCGACCGCGAAGACGCTGTACGCGTCGGCCGCGGTCTTCCCCGACGCGCTGTCCGGGGCGGCGTACGCCGGCAGGATCGGGAGCCCGCTCCTGGTCACCCCCGCCGACTGCGTCATCTCCGGGGCGGCGGAGCTGTCGCTGCGGTCGTCGTCGATCGGCCTGCTCGGCGGCACGGCGTCGCTGACCGACGCGGTGGGGGCGCTCAGCATCTGCCAGTAGACTCCCCGGGTGCAGATTCGAGAACTCAACATCCCGGACGCCTACGAGATCACCCCCCAGCAGCACCGCGACGACCGCGGCGTCTTCATGGAGTGGTACCGGTTCGACCGCCTCGAGGAGGCGGTGGGGCACTCGCTCGACCTCAAGCAGGGGAACACCTCGGTGTCGCGCCGCGGCTCCGTCAGGGGAGTCCACTTCGCCGACATCCCGCCGAGCCAGGCCAAGTACGTGAGCGCCAACCGGGGCGCCGTCCTCGACTTCGTGATCGACATCCGCGTCGGCTCGCCGACATTCGGCCAGTGGGACTCGGTGCTCCTGGACGACACCGACCGCCGGTCGATCTACGTCGCGGAGGGCCTCGGGCACTGCTTCGTCGCGCTGACCGAGGATGCGACCGTGAGCTACCTGGTGACCGACGTCTACAATCCGGGACGTGAGCACGGGATCAACCCGCTGGACGGCGACATCGCCCTCGAGTTCCCCGTGCCGGCGGACGAGCTCCTGCTGTCCGCCAAGGACACCGACGCCCCCGGCCTCCTGCAGGCGAAGGAGAGCGGGCTGCTTCCCACCTGGGACGCGGCGCGCGCCTTCTACGCTTCGCTGGACGAGAAGTAAGGACGACCACTACCTCATGCGCGGAATCATCCTCGCCGGCGGCTCCGGCACCCGGCTGTGGCCCATCACCAAGGGCATCTCGAAGCAACTCATGCCCATCTACGACAAGCCGATGGTCTACTACCCGCTGTCCACGCTGATGATGGCCGGGATCAACGAGATCCTGATCATCACCACCCCCGAGTACAACGAGCAGTTCCGCGCCCTCTTCGGCGACGGGTCGCAGCTCGGCATCCGGCTCGAGTACGCGGTGCAGCCCTCGCCCGACGGCCTCGCGCAGGCGTTCATCATCGGCGAGGAGTTCATCGGCGACGAGTCGGTCGCACTGGTCCTCGGCGACAACATCTTCCACGGCACCGGTCTCGGCTCGTCGCTGCGCCAGCACGCCGACATCGACGGCGCCCTCATCTTCGCGTACCAGGTCAGCGACCCGACGGCCTACGGCGTCGTCGAGTTCGACGACAACTTCACCGCGGTCTCCATCGAGGAGAAGCCGGTCAAGCCGAAGAGCAAGTACGCGGTCCCCGGCCTCTACTTCTACGACAACTCCGTGGTCGAGATCGCCAAGACCATCGAGCCGAGCGCGCGCGGCGAGCTGGAGATCTCCACGGTCAACGAGCGCTACCTCCAGGCGGGCAAGCTGCAGGTGCAGGTGCTCGACCGCGGAACGGCGTGGCTCGACACGGGGACGTTCGAGTCGATGATGCAGGCGTCGGAGTACGTGCGCGTCATCGAGGACAGGCAGGGCTTCAAGGTCGGCTGCGTCGAGGAGGTCGCCTGGCGCGCCGGCTGGATCGACGACGAGCGACTCGCAGAACTCGCCGGCCCGCTGGTCAAGAGCGGCTACGGCCACTACCTGAACACGCTGCTGGAGCGCTGAGCGAGCACGGCCGTGACCCCCTATCGGGGTTAGAGGGGCCCCTCGATCCGGTCGACGCCCGAGGTTAGGGTGGAGAGCGTCTGTCGGAAGGGGGGCTCCACGAGATGTTCAGCGCCAGAGCGGCATCGGCCGCGCTCGCGGCCGTCGCCCTTGTGGTCGGCGTGGTTTCCGCAGCAGCTCCCGGAGCGTCCGCTGCCGAACCGCCGAGCCACGGAACCCCCGTCGGGCACATGGGCGACTACGCGCCGTCGCGCTTCGCCGGCCCGGCGGCCGAGCTTCCGCACGGCCTCGCCGACGCGGTCCAGCGCGATCTCGGGCTGACCCCGACCGACTACCTCAGCCGTGCCGCGGCCGCGCAGGACGCGGGGCGTCTCGTCGCGAAGCTGAAGGCCGAGGGCGTCCACGTCGCCGACGCCCAGCTGGACGGCACCCGGCTGAGCTTGCGGGTGACTTCCGCGGCCGATGTCGCGGTCGCACAGTCGACCGGCGCGCAGGTGACGGTCGGCCAGGCGCCGCCGTCGACGTATGCGCACCGCGACTTCTCCGCCGCCAACAGCAACGCCGTGGGCGGGACGGCCTGGGGGTACCTGACCGGGAACACCGGCATCCGCTGCTCCATCGGCTTCAACGGCGTCGGCCCGGCGCAGCGGGTGGACTTCGTGACGGCAGGGCACTGCGTCGCGGGCTACTCCGGAAGCGTCAGCGGCATCCAGCAGGCGATGCCGAGCGACCCCAACGCGTACTGGGGCGCACAGCTCGGGAACGTCGCGGGGACCGTCCAGTACGGCGGCGGCTCCGACACGGCGCGCGTCAACGTCACGAACCCGGCGTATTCGTCCGGCCCGGCGGTCTCCACCTGGGGCGGCGGCGCCGGCGCGCCCGAAGCCAGCCAGCTCGCCGTGCGCGGCGACACCGCAGGCGTGGCGGGCGCCCCGATGTGCAAGTCCGGGTCGAGCAGCGGCTGGACCTGCGGCACCATCCTCGCCGTCGACACCCCGGTGACCGTCGGCGGCCAGAACGTCAACGCCGTGGTGACGAGCGCCTGCGTCATCGAGGGCGACAGCGGAGGGGCCGCCCTCGTCGGCTCGTTCGCTCTCGGCACCACCTCGGGGAGCTCGCAGAGCACGAGTTGCGGCAGCGGCGAGATCGGCGTCTTCTTCCCGATGGTGTCCGCCGCCGCGCAGCCGAGCGTGACCAGCATGCAGCCCGACTGGGAGCTCGGGGTCGGCGTGTCCACGCCCGCGACTGCGGTGCCCAGCGGCGGCGCGTACTTCACCGGCGGCGCGTTCACCGGCACGGTCGCCGGCGCGGACCCGCAGACGACCGTCGCCGTCTACTGGGACGGCCGGACGGACGCGCAGGGGCCGAGCGCGACCACCAACCCGGACTCCAGCGGCGCCTGGTCGGTCCCGTCGCCGGCCGTCGGCACGCACAGCTACCGCATCCGGGCGACGTGGGGCACCTACTCGAAGTCGCCGGTCACCAGCGGCACCGTCACCCTGGTCGCCGCGCCGGCCGTGAGCAGGATCTCCGGCAGCGACCGCTTCGACACGTCGGTGCAGGTGTCCAAGCAGGCGTACCCGAACCCCGGCTCGGCACAGGTCGTCGTCGTCGCGAGCGGGATGACCTTCCCCGACGCACTGAGCGCGGGGCCGGCCGCGGTCAAGCTCGGCGGCCCGCTGCTGCTGACCGGGACGACCGAGCTGCCCTCGTCGGTCTCCTCCGAGATCCAGCGGCTCGCGCCGCCCAAGATCATCGTGGTCGGCGGCACGGCGGCCGTCTCCGACGGCGTCTTCGCCCAGCTCCAGCAGCTCGCGCCGCAGGTGCAGCGGGTGTGGGGCGCCGATCGGTACCAGACCTCTCGGGCGATCGTGCAGCAGGCGTTCGGCTCCGCGAGCAAGATGTACTTCGCCTCCGGCGGCAACTTCCCCGACGCGCTGTCGTCCGGTGCGGCCGCAGGCAGCGGGTCCTCCCCGGTGGTCCTGGTGCCGGGCGTCGGCACCGTCGACTCCGCCACCGCGCAGCTCGTCAGCGGCCTGCACGCGTCGACGCTCGACATCGTCGGCGGCGCCGCCGCGATCACGGATCAGTACGCCTCGTCGCTGAGCGGTCTCGGGACGGTCCAGCGGCTCCAGGGCGCCGATCGCTTCGCGACGGCGCAGGCGGTCAACCAGAACGCCTTCGCCTCCAGCACGCAGCTCTACCTGGCGTCCTCCGCCACCTTCCCTGACGCGCTCTCCGGCTCCGCCCTCGCGGGGGTGAGCCGGCACCCGCTGTACATCGGGCCGGCCACCTGCATCCCCCAGACCGTGGTGACCGAGGTCGCCCGCCTCGGCGCGACCGGCCTCGTGCTCGTCGGCGGCACGGCGGCCCTCGGTGGGTCGGTCGCCGCCCTCTCGGTCTGCAGCGGCTAGGGTCGGTTCCTGTGAAGACGTTCAGACACCCGCCGCTGTACGCCATCGTCGCGATGGTCGTGGCGCTCGTCTGCGGCGACGCGCTGGCAGCGGGGGCGGCGTCGGCTGCCCCGCCTGCCGCGGTGCGCGAGAGTCCGAGCGGCATCGTGAAGACGGTCGTGGGGTCGTCCTTCGATCCCGGCTACATCATCAGCGACTTCAACTTCTACAACGGCCAGGCGCTCGACGCCGCGACGATCCAGGGCTTCCTGAACGCGCAGGTCCCCACCTGCCGGGCCGGCTACACCTGCCTCAAGGACTACCGCGAGAACACGGTCAGCCGTCCGGGCGACGCGATGTGCACGCCGTACACCGGCGCGGCGGGGGAGTCCGCGGCGACCATCATCGCGCGGGTGGGGGCCGCCTGCGGCATCAGCCAGAAGGTGCTCCTCGTCCTGCTCGAGAAGGAGCAGAGCCTGGTCACCGACGACTGGCCGTCGACCGGCCAGTTCCTCAAGGCGACGGGATACGCCTGTCCGGACACGTCCGCGTGCAACACCCTCTACTACGGCTTCTACAACCAGGTGTACATGGCGGCCTGGCAGTTCAAGCGCTACGGCAACCCGCCGGGCACGAGCAACAGCTTCACGTGGTACCCGGTCGGGGCGACGAGCTCCATCCGGTACAGCCCCACCGCGTCCTGCGGCTCCAGTCCGGTGCTGATCCGCAACGCCGCGACGGCCGCGCTCTACTACTACACGCCCTACCAGCCGAACGCCGCGGCGCTCGCGAACCTCTACGGCACGGGAGACGCCTGCTCCGCCTATGGCAACCGCAACTTCTGGCGCCTGTACTCCGACTGGTTCGGCCCGACCACCGGCGGCGTCGCCCCGATGGGCAGCTTCGACCAGGCGAGCCTGTCCGCGTCGACGTTCGACGTCCGCGGCTGGGCGCTCGACAAGTCCCTCATGCGCACGTCGATCGACGTCCTCGTGACGTACAACACCCCGGCCGGCCTCGCGAGCCGGACGGTGACGGCCAACCTGGACCGGCCCGACGTCGGCGCCGCGTATCCGGGCGCGGGCAACGCCCACGGCTTCTCCGTCAGCATCCCGCGCAGCGGCGACGGGCAGTACTACGCGTGCGTCACCGCGCTGCCCTCGCCGGGCAACGGAGCGGGGAGCACTCCGCTCGGCTGCCTCAGCGCCTTCTACTCGTCCGCCATCGGGGGAGCCCCGTCCACCGCCCGGCTCCAGGGCGCCGACCGGTTCGCGACCTCGGCCGCCGTGTCGCAGGCCACCTACCCGTCCACGACGGGCGGCACGGTCTACATCGCCTCCGGGGTCGACTTCGCCGACGCCATCTCGGCGGCGCCGGCCGCGGCCGCTCAGAAGGCCCCGCTCCTGCTCGTCGGACAGAATCAGCTCCCGGCGTCGGTGGCCACCGAACTGCGGAGGCTCGCGCCGAAGAGCGTGATCGTCGTCGGCGGCCCCGCAGCGGTCAGCGACGGCGTCCTCAGTGCGATCGGGTCGCTTCAGACCCTGGTCGTCCGTGTCGCGGGGGCCGACCGTTTCGAGACCTCCCGGAAGGTCGCCGACTTCGCGTTCCCCGGTGCGACCGGAGCGTACCTCGCCTCCGGGCTGAGCTTCCCCGACGCGCTCTCCGCGAGCTCCGCCGCCGGGTCGTCGAAGCGTCCCGTGATCCTCGTCGACGGACGGAGCCCCGCGCTCGACCCGGCGACCAAGACCTACCTGGCAGGCAAGCCGATCTCCACCCTCGTCCTCGTCGGCGGGACGAGCGTCGTGCCGGACGGCATGCAGACCGAGCTGACCGGGATGGGCCGGTCCGTCACGCGACTCGGCGGCGCCGACCGGTTCCAGACCAGCCAGGTCCTGAACGCCGCGGCGTACAAGACGGCCCAGACGGCCTACCTCGCCACGGGATGGAGCTTCCCCGACGCGTTGTCGGGGGCCGCCGCGGCCGGAGCCCAGGGAGCACCGCTGTTCGTCGTGCAGGGCGGGTGCGTGCCTCGGAGCATCGGCAACACCCTGGTGAGCATGGGGGTCAAGAAGATCGTCCTCCTGGGCGGCACGTCGGTGCTGACGTCGGACGTCGGCGCGATCGTCCCGTGCTCCCCCTGATCCGCTAGCGGCGCAGCGGTCTCAGCGGGAGATCCACCAGAGCCGCCCCCAGAGCCCGAGGCGCAGCGCCAGGCGCAGCGGAGCGAAGTACCAGGCCGAGTAGCGGCGGGAGAGGTAGCGGTAGGCGCTGTCGTGGTGTGCGCGCTCCATCCGCTTGACCTCGCGGGAGGCCGAGTGGGCGCCGGTGTGCGTGATGACGGCATCCGGCACGTAGATGTTCCGCCATCCCGCCCGGCCGAGGCGGTCGCCCAGGTCGACGTCCTCGAAGTACATGAAGTAGCCGAGGTCGAAGCCGCCGACCTCGCGCCAGGCGGTCGTGCGGATGAGGACGCAGGCACCGGAGAGCCAGCCGGCGGCGCGGCGACGGTCGGTCTGGCCTTCGGCGCGATAGGCGACGGACCACGGGTTCGACGGCCAGACCCGGCCGAAGAGGCCGTGTGCGATTCCGGTGCGCAGCGAGGGCAGCCGGCGGGCCGACGGGTACACATCGCCTTCGGCCGTCAGGATCCGCGGCCCGAACGATCCGCCTCCCGGCATCTCCTCCGCTGCGCGGACGAGCAGGTCGACGGCCCCTTCGGCGAAGACGACGTCCGGGTTGACGACGAGCAGGTAGTCGTACTCGTCCTCGATCGTGGCGAGCGCGGCGGCGACCCCGCCGCCGTAGCCTCTGTTGCCGCCGGCGTCCACGAAGCGGGCCCCCGCGGCGAGGGCGAGCTCGCGGGTCACCGCGGCGTCGGGGGAGGAGTTCTCCACCACCACGGTCTCGGCGATCGACGCGCCTGCCCCGGTCAGGGACGCCAGGAAGGCGGGGAGGACCTCTGACGACGCGTAGGTGACGGTGACGACGAGGACGCGAGGCGACATCGAGTCAGCTCTGGGCGTCGCGGCGGCGGACCGCGCGCGCCCGGTACCGCTCCACGACAGCCGTCGGACCGCCCTCGCGGAGGTAGTACATCGCGCGCTCCACGTCCCGGCGGATACCGGTGCTCGGCACACGCTTGGCGGTCGTCTTGACGGCCTTCTCGCGCTTGGCGGACGCCACCTTCTTATCGGCGGCGTGGACCGGGGCCTTGCAGAACTCGACCAGCGCCGCGAGGGTGCGCGACCAGCGGAAGTCGTCGCGCACGCGGGCGACGTTCTCGCGGGCCGCTGCGACCTTCTCGGGGTCGTAGAGGTAGGTCTCGAGGGCGTCGACGAGTGCGGCCTGGTCGCGCTCGGGAACGGCCGCGCCGAGGTTCTCCGCGGCCACCAGGTCGCCGAACGAGTCGCCCTCCGTCGTCACGATCGGCAGGCCCGACCAGAGGTAGTCGAGGATGCGGGTGCGGAACGAGAAGGTGGTCTCGACGTGCTGGAAGTGGGTGGAGACGCCGAGGTCGGCGTCGAGCAGGAAGTTCTGGCGGTCGTCGAAGTCCACCCAGTTGTCGTTGAAGAAGACGTTGACTCCGAGCACACCGAGCTGGGCGGCGAGCGCGCGGGAGGTCGCGACGATCTCCATCTCGGGCACATCGGGGTTGGGGTGCTTGACGCCCATGAAGAAGAGACGGACGTCGTCGTGGCGCTTCGCGACCTCGGCGACGGCCCGGATCAGCGTCTCCGGGTCGAACCAGTTGTAGATGCCGCCGCCCCAGACGATCACCTTGTCGTCCGCGCCGATGCCGGGCACCTGGCCGCGGATGGCGTGCCGGCTCTGGACCGGTTCGTCGCTCGAGATCCCGAAGGGGGCGATGGCGATGAGCGAGTCGAGCTCGGAGTCGCGGGAGTACGTGTACGCGTTGACGCGGCCGAGCGCGGCGAGCTGGCCCAGCCAGAAGTGCCGCTGGCGGTCGCTGGCGCAGAGGAAGAAGTCACCGAGCAGGAGCTGGTGGTTCAGCGTCGAGGTCGCGTCCGAGATCTGCTTGTCCCAGGCCTTGATCGCCTGGCCACGACCCTGCTCGAGCTGTTCGAGGTGCATCGGATCGTAGACATCGACGACGAGGACCTTCTCGGTCTTCGCAAGGGCCGGGAACAGCGCGATGCCGTTGCCCTGGGCGATGATGACGTCGGCCCACGCCTCGTGCTCGTTGACGGACGACGGGTGGTGGTGGGAGATGACCGCGGTCTCGAAGGGGATGCCGTCCAGCTTCTCGACCCGCGTGTAGCTCACCAGACGCACGTCGTGCTCGGACGAGAGCTCCTTGGCGATGTGCCAGGCGCGGATCGCCGGGCCGGCCATCTTGCCGCCGATCGGGTCGCCGGTCACGACGAGGATGCGCCGTTTCGCGGTCGCCGAGAGCACGTCGAGCTGGGTCACGATCTTCTCGTAGCCCGCGAGATAGGACTCGATCGGGTACGCCGGCTCGTCGACCTTCCCGAAGAGCCGGATCAGCTCGCGGTCCGAGCGCACGCGCGTGCTCTGGACCTTCTCGCGCTCGGCGGTGGCCTCCGGGAGGTGCTCGACGAACTGGTCGATGGCGAAGATCCCGGCGAGCGTCGACTTGTCGACGGGCGATTCGCGCTGCGAGTCGTCGCCGGGGTTGCGCAGGTCGAGGGAGGTGGAGTCGAGGCGACCGCGCGCCACCGCGCGCCGGACGGCGAGCAGGAGGGCGCCGGCGAAGACGTCGCGGAGCGACTCGTCCTCGAGGTTCTTGTAGAGCGTGTACAGCGCGTTGCGCTCGAGCAGGTACTCCTCGCGGAAGTTGCCGAACTTGTTCATCGACGCGTGGTGCTTGTGGAAGGCCAGCGACTTCGGCTGGAACCGGAAGCGGTAGCCCAGCAGGTTGAGGCGCCAGCCGAGGTCGACGTCGTCGTAGAACATGAAGTAGTTGTCGTCGAATCCGCCGAGCTCCTCGAAGACCTCCGCGCGGATGAACATGGCGGCGCCGGTGCCGAAGAGGACGTCCTTCTCGACATCCCAGGTCCCGCGGTCCTTCTCGCCGGCGTGCGGCTTGTATCCCATGCCGTACCAGGTCACCGAGCCGTCGACGAAGTCGACGTCGACGCCGTCCCAGTCGAGGACCTTGCTGGCGACCGCGCCGATCTCGCGGCCGCCGTCGAAGGTCGCGATCGCCTCGGAGATCCAGTCGGGGTGCGGCTTCGCGTCGTTGTTGAGGAACGCGACGAACTCGCCGTTGGAGTGCTCGACCCCGAGGTTGCAGCCTCCGGTGAAGCCGAGGTTGGCGCCGGAGTCGATCAGGATGATGTCGTCGCCGAGCGCCTTCAGCTTCTCGAGGCTGTCGTCACCGGAGCCGTTCTCGACGACGACGATCTCCAGCCGGTCGGACGGCCAGTTGAGCTCCCGAAGACCGCGCACGCATTCGATCGTGTCGTCGGCCCCCCGGAAGTTGACCAGGACGACGGAGACGACTCCGTTGCGGCGCTTCTTCATTCGTTCCGAACCCCTCGACCACTCTGCTCTGCTGATGAACCCACCGAGTCTACAAGGTAGCTCCCGGGAAAGGTCCGGACGACGATTCGCGCTATGGCATGATTGTGTGAATTCCCGAATAGTAGTGAGGAAACCCGTGAGACTTGCCGTCACGCTGATGGTCCGCGACGAGGCGGACATCGTGGGACCGGTGATCGACAACCTGATCGCGCAGGGCGCGGACGCCATCATCGTGACCGACAACGGATCCGTCGACGGCACGACCGAGATCCTGGAGTCCTACGGCGATCGCATCGACCTCCGTCACGATCCCGTCCAGCGCAAGCAGCAGTTCAGCGTGGTCACCGGAATGGCGCGCGACGCCGCGACGGTGCACGGCGCGGACTGGGTCATCAACGCCGACGCCGACGAGTTCTGGCTTCCGAAGGCGGGTGGCGCGACCGTGCGCGACGTCCTCTCCGAGATGCCGGTGTCGCTGCGCACGTTCCCGGTCGAGGTCATCGACATGATCGGCGATCCTGCTGCCCGTGGAACGGGCCTGCAGCGGCTCACCCTGCAGGACAGGCGCCCGGTCGAGCGGATGAACGCGCTCGGCATCCACGCGCACGCGACGGCCGACGCAGTCCACATCGGCTCGCCCGACATCGAGGTCGCGCAGGGCAACCACTTCGTCAACCTCGAGCGGCAGGGCGAGGTCCCGGCGGAGCTGGCGCTGGAGGTGCTCCACTTCCCGTGGCGCTCCTGGGAGCAGTTCGAAGGCAAGGTCGAGAAGTCGGGACGTGCGTACGCGTCGAACCCCGACCTCCAGCCCAGCCCGAACCACCACGGGATGCGCGAGTACCGTCGCTACCTGAACGGCCTGCTGTTCGCCTACTACGTGCTCCGTCACCCGGACGCCGCCGAGGTCGAGGCGGCCGTCGCCGACGGGACCCTCGTGCGGGACCTCCGCGTCGCAGAGGCCTTCGAGTCCCCGGTCGCCGATGTGCCGCTCGACGGCGCGGAATTGGCGTCGGCGCGCCGCTGGGCGCCCTCGATCGCGCGACTCGAGATCGAGCAGCGCCAGGCGCAGGCCGCGGCGGACGCGCGGACCGCGGAGCTGCTCGGCTACATCGACGAGGGCAAGCAGCGCATCGACGGTCTGCTCGAGGACGTCCAGGCGGTCGAAGCACGGGAGGCGCGGCTCTACGAGGAGATCGACCACCTCCGGTCGCGCAAGGTCGTGCGCTGGAGCGACGCCGTCGTCCGGCTCCGCCCCGGCCGCTGACCGCCTAGAGCCGCACAGCCGGGAACGGTTCGCTCAGCCGGGGTTCAGGAGGGCGCAAGCTATGCTTGCTTCTGCTCATGGCCAATCAAAGACTCTCCGATCGCGAACTGCGCGACGCCCGTTTCGCTGCGCTCGCCGACGCGCCCCTTGTCCGCACCGGCGCGAAGGGCGGCGCCCTCGGCGGGAGCTGGGCGTCGCTGCGCGAGATCCTCGGCCAGCGCGAGATGCTCGGCCTGCTGGTCCGCCGCGACCTCAAGGCACGCTACAAGGACAGCACGCTGGGCTTCCTCTGGTCGCTCGTGCGGCCGCTGACCCAGCTCGTCATCTACTACGTGGTCATCGGACGCTTCCTCGGCGCCGCGCGCGGCACGCCCGATTTCGCGATCTACGTCTTCACGGGCCTGACCGCGTACACGCTCTTCAGCGAGATCGTGGCGGGAGGCACCTCCTCCATCGTCGGCAACTCCGGCCTGATCAAGAAGATCTACCTGCCACGCGAGATCTTCCCGCTCGCGAGCGTCGGCTCCGCACTGTTCAACTTCCTCATCCAGTTCGGCATCCTCGTGATCGCCACGCTGGTCCTGCGCAAGTTCCCGATCCACCCCGGCATCGTCTACCTCGTCCCGGCGTTCCTGCTGATCCTGGTCTACGGCACGGCATTCGCGATCCTGCTCTCGGCGGCGAACGTGTACCTGCGCGACATCCAGTACCTGGTGGAGGTCGGCCTGATGATCCTGATGTGGGCGTCGCCGATCGTGTACCCGTGGCACACCGTCCAGACCGCGCTCGGCAACGGGGTAGCGCTGGACATCTACACGAACAATCCGATCACCCTGGCCGTCCTCGGCTTCCAGAAGGCCATGTGGGTGAGCGGGGACACCCAGCCGTCGCCCGAATGGCTCCTGCCGCGAATGCTGATCGCGATCGTCATCGGTCTGATCATGCTGGTCGGCTTCCAGCGGGTGTTCGCGCGCCTGCAGGGCAACTTCGCGCAGGAACTGTGATCAGAAGGCTATGACGAGCAGCATGACTACACCAGTGACCAGCGCTTCGACTGCGGAGGAGACCGGGCCGGAGATCATCGTCATCGACGATGTCACCAAGCGCTTCGTCGTCCGCAAGGACAACTCCCTCAAGGAGCGCCTCACCGGCTTCGGCCGCGGCCGCAAGCACCGCGAGGACTTCTGGGCGCTCAAGGGCGTGACGGCGCACATCACCGCGGGCACCACCGTCGGCCTCATCGGCCACAACGGCTCGGGCAAGAGCACGCTCCTCAAGGTGATCGGCGGGATCCTCGAGCCGACTGCCGGCTCCGTCAGCCACCGCGGGCGGATCGCTGCGCTCCTCGAGCTCGGCGCGGGCTTCCACCCCGACCTGACCGGGCGGGAGAACGTCTTCCTGAACGCATCGATCCTCGGACTCTCGCGCAAGGAGACCGAGGAGCGCTTCGACGAGATCGTCGCCTTCTCCGGCATCGCTGACTTCATCGACACGCAGGTCAAGTTCTACTCGTCCGGCATGTACGTGCGGCTCGCCTTCGCGGTCGCCGTGCACACCGACCCGGACATCCTCCTCGTCGACGAGATCCTCGCTGTCGGCGACGAGGCCTTCCAGCGCAAGTGCCTCGACAAGATCCGGTCGTTCCAGGAGCAGGGCCGCACGATCATCCTCGTGACCCATTCCTCCGGCCAGGTGACCGAGCTCTGCGACTGGGTCATCCTCCTCGACAAGGGCGAGGTCAAGTACGAGGGCGAGCCGAACAGGGGCGTCGCGCTGCTGCGCGAGAACCTGGAGGAGCGGCGCCAGGCCGCCGAGGGCGACAACGTCGACGAGATCATGGGTCGCGGTGTGATCCACGACGTCCGGGTCTTCCCGGCGGGCGGACGGCCGGGCGACGAGGTGTCTCCCGGGTCGGACCTCGTGGTCGAGATGGACGTCGAGCACTACGACGGGCTGGACGACTGGATGGGCGCCATCCAGATCGACAACACGATGGGACAGGCCGTCTACGGAACGACCACGAAGCGCATCGGGCTGCGTCTCCCGACCCTGCGCGAGGAGCGCACGGTCCGGTTCACGTTCAAGGACGTCCGGTTCGGCACGGGGAAGTACTTCCTCAACGCCTCGCTGATGGACTTCGCCGGCCGGCACATCCACGACCTGCCGCAGGTGACCTCGTTCGACGTCCCGTACTACGAGTTCGCGGTCGGCGCGGTGTACGCCGAGCCGACCGCCGAGGACCTCGGCGAACGCAGCGGCCGTCCGGCCTGAGCCCGAACGGGGGAACGATTTGGGGATCACGCTCGCCGTCCACGTCTCGCCGGCCGATGCCGACCTGATCGCAGCGACCGTCGACCATCATCGGGTTCAGGGGGTCGACCGCGTCGTCCTCATCGACCCGTCCGGCGATCCTGCGCTGCGGTCGGCGATCGAGAGCAGACTGGCGCCGGGAGCGGTCGAGCTCGTGGCGACCTGGGCTCCCGAGGGCGACGACTGGGTGCTCGACGCGGCAGGCGGCGAGTTCTGGGTGGCTGCCGACCCGTCGACCCTGCTCGTCGACGCGCTGCGGGCGTTCGATCGCACGGTCGCGCGCATCGATGCGCCGGTGACGGACCTGACCGGGCCGGCGGCGGCCGCGGGCGCCGGGTTCGATCGGCTCGTCCAGAGGGACACGCGGGACCGGGACCGGCTGCGGTCGCTCGGCATGCCGGTGGACCCGGTGACGCGCACGGCGCGACGTCCCGGCCCCGACCTGCCGGCCGAGCAGTCGAGTGTCGAGGTGCTCCGGCTGGGCTCGCGCTCGCTCGCGCAGCGGCTGACCGCGTCCGGAGGCGCTCCGCTCGCGACCGCCCGGTATCTGGCCGGCACCCCGACGGCCGGTGAGCTGGAGTCCGCGGGCTTCGCGCTCGATGACCGGCTCCGCGGCCTCCGGACCGCGGCGGACACCCCGATCGACGCTCCGCAGGCGGTGGAGCGGGAGGCCCTGCGGGTCGCAGTGGCGGAACAGCTCGCGCTGGCGGGACGGCTGGCGCACGCCGAGCGACGGGCCGAAGCCGCGGAGGCCGCCCTCGCAGCGCAGCGCTCGCGGCGCATCGTGCGCGTCGCCGACCGCGCGGGAGCTGCCGTGCACGGCGTGACCGGACGCGTCGCCCGCACGGCCGGCTCGGTGCGGGACGACCGCGACCGGCGTCGCGTCGCTCAGGCCGAGGCGCGCCGCGCGCGAGCGGTCCACGACCTGATCGCCGCCCCGATCCAGCCGCTCATGACCCTCGGCGAGGTCACCGACGGCGCCGTCCCGGTCGTCATGTGCCTCTACACGCGTCCGGCCCGGCTGCCCGAGATCATCCGGATGCTCGCGCTGCAGAAGACCGATCGGCCCCTCCGGCTGATCCTCTGGAACAACCACCCCGCGAACACCGAGCTCTACCGACGGGTGCTGGAGGACGCGCGGCTCGTGAACCTCGCCTCGGTCGAGCTCTACGAGTCGCCGCGCAACATCGGCGGAATAGCCCGGTTCGTCGTCGCGCGCTGGCTGTGGCAGGCCGGTGTGCGCGGCCCGTTCGTCATGCTCGACGACGATCAGGACGTGATGCCCGACTTCGTCGCCACCCTGCTGTCCGAGTACCGGCCGCACACCGTCAGCGCCTGGTGGGGCTTCGCCAATCACGGCAGCCACTGGCAGCGGTCGGAGGTCGCCGCGGGCGAGGCCCTGGACTACGCGGGAACCGGCGGAACGATCGCCGATCTCGAACTCGTCTCCGAGCCGGGCTACTTCGACCTCCCCGCGCGGTTCCTGATGCTCGAGGACCAGTGGATGACCTCGCGAGCACTGCGGCACGGCTGGCAGGTGCGGAAGTCCGCCGTCCTGATCGGCCAGGTCATGGAGGAGGAGAGCGGCAACCAGTACCACGCTCTCCGCGACCGCAAGGACGAGTTCTACGACTACCTGCATCAGGACGCCGAGTGAGGATCTCGGTCGCGTTGTGCACGCACAACGGCGCTCGGTTCGTCGGCGAGCAGGTCGCGAGCATCCTGACCCAGGCGCGGCTCCCCGATGAGATCGTGCTCTCGGACGACGCCTCCGCCGACAGCACTGTCGCCATCGTCGTCGAGGCCGTCCGGACCGCCGGAGCCGGTGCGCCCGCGTTGACGGTGATCGAGAATCCCGTCGCCCTCGGAGTGGTGCGCAACTTCGAGCAGGCGATCCAGGCGACCACGGGCGACCTCATCGCCCTGTGCGACCAGGACGACGTCTGGGAGCGGGATCGGCTGGAGGCTCTCGCCCGGCGCTTCGAAGCCGACCCCGGACTGCTCTGCGTGTTCACCGACGCCACGATCATCGACGGCGACGGCGCCCCGACCGGTGCGACCCTGTTCCAGAGCCTGGAGCTCCGTGCGGACGAGCTGAACGCGGTGCGCGACGGCCGCGGGTTCGGAGCGCTCCTCCGTCGGAACCTGGCGACCGGGGCGACGATGATCTTCCGGCGCTCGCTGCTGGGGGCCGCCGCTCCCTTCCCCGCGGAGTGGGTGCACGACGAGTGGCTCGCGATCGTCGCGGCGGCGCGCAGCGGGCTGGCCGTCGTCGAGTCCCGTCCCACCCGCTACCGGATCCACGGCGCGAACGCGATCGGGGTCATCGAGCCGACGCTCCGCTACAAGCTCGGCAGGATGCTCGAGCCCCGCGGCGACAGGAACCGCACGCTCGCCAGGCGTGGCAGCGTGCTGGCCGAGCGGCTTCCCGCGATGGGCGCGACTGCCGACCTGGTGGCGGCTGCCCGTCGCAAGGCGGTCTTCGAGTCCAGGCGCGCCCGGATGCCGCGCAACCGCCTGCTGCGGGCCGTGCCCGTCCTGCTGCTCGCGGTGACGGGGGCGTACGGCCGCTACGCGAGCCGCGGCCTCCAGGACATCGCGCGGGACCTCGTCCAGCCTGCCTAGGCGCGCCGCGAGATCAGCGGAAATCCAGCGCCCGTCAAGTATGCTCGGGGCTGCCATCACGCCATACACCCAAGGAATGAAGAAGTGAACTCTGCCGTCGGTGAGAAACCGGTCGAAGCCGCCACCGGCGACCAGGAACAGGTCGCCGGACGACGCCGTCGCCGCCGTTCCGTCGTCGCGCGCTGGCGCGCGGCGGTCGCACCGACGCAGGTCGGCCTCCCGAACTGGCGTGTCGTCGTCGCGTTCCCCGCGGTGCTGTTCATCCTCCTCGTCGTCTTCGTCGGACTGGGTATCACGGGCTCGTCGACGGGCTTCCTCCACCAGTTCTTCGCCACAGGGGCCGACTCGAGCCTCATCGCAGGCGAGCCCGAGGCGATCCGCAGCGACGAGTGGTCGGTGCAGACGGCCTGGACCATCTCGCAGGTGGAGCAGGGCCTCCCCGTCGTCAACCACACCTTCCCGGGCGGCATCGACTCCACCGTCCAGTCGGACCTGCCGTCGTGGGACTGGTCAATGGTCTTCCGGCCGCACCTCCTCGGCTTCTGGTTCCTGCCGCTGGACAACGCCATGGCGCTGAAATGGTGGCTTCCCGGCTTCGCCCTGATGGCGGCCGCGTACCTGGCCGCCGTCACCTTCCTGCCCCGGCGTCCGGTGACCGCGGCGGCTATCGCGGTCGGATTCTTCTTCGCCCCGTTCTTCCAGTGGTGGTACCTGCCCGTGACGTTCTGGCCGGCCTCGTGGGCGTTCGCCACGATCGCGGCCGTCGTCTGGCTGATCAAATCCCGCAGTCGCTGGCAACGCTGGACCTGGGTCGGCGTCGTCGGCTACCTGACGGTGACCATGGGGATGGGCGTCTACGTCCCGTTCATCGTGCCTGCGGTGTTCGTCGTGCTGTTCGCGGGCGTCGGCCTGCTGCTCGGGCGCAGGCCGCTCGCCTTCGAGGAGGGCGTCAGGTACGACGGCTCGATCCGGACACGCGTCCGGTCGCTCCTCCCGATCCTCGTCGGGGGCGCCGCCGGCGTCGCCGTGCTGCTCGTGTGGATCGTGACCAGGTGGGCCACGATCCAGAAGTTCCTCGACACCGTCTACCCGGGGCAGAGATTCGAGCACACCGGCCAGACGAACAAGGACGGCCTGATCGCGCTCTTCGCCGCACCGGTGACGCGCAACCTCGGCGTGGTCGGCGGGCAGCCGCTCGGCGGGAACGCCTCGGAGGCCTCGACGTTCTTCCTGATCGGGCTGTTCCTCGCCGTCCCCGCGATCTGGCTCATCGTGCGCGACCGCCGCGCCCAGCGGGGGACCGACTGGCTCCTCGTGGCCCTGCTCGCGGTCACCGCGCTCTTCACTCTCTTCCTCGTCGTCCCGGGCTGGGACGCGATCTCGCACCTCATCCTGCTCGACCGGACGACGGACGGCCGCCTGCGGATGGGCTTCGGGCTCGTGTCCGTCGTCTTCGCACTGGTCATCGCCCAGCGCGCCGACGCCATCCGCCGCGAGAAGGGCAGGATGCCCGTCATCGCCACGGTCCTGGCCGGCGTGCTCGCCGCGGGCTCCGTCGCGATCGTCGCCGTCCACCTCTTCCACCTCGGCTCGCCGCTGGTGCTGCAGTCGTGGTCGTGGCCGGTCGTCGGCGTGCTCTTCGTGCTCTCGGTCGTGGCCTACTCGTCGGGCTGGGCGCTCATCGGCAGCGTCTGCTTCCTCGCCGTCTCCCTGATCGGCTCGATGGGCGTCAACCCGCTCTACCGCGGGGTGTACGACCTCAACAACACGGCGGTCGCCAAGAAGATGCACGCGATGCAGGCGGCCGATCCCGGGAGCTGGGTGGGCGTCGGGGACTCGCGTCTGCCGAGCGCTGTGCTCGTCCAGTCGGGACTGCCCGGCTACAACGGCTTCCAGGGTGCGCCCCCGGCGGAGATGTGGAAGCAGATCGACCCCTCACACACGCACGAGCTGAACTGGAACCGCCTCGCGAACCTGAGCTGGGTGGCCGGCCAGGGCGCCCCGGACCCGCACAACCCCGCGGCCGACGCGATCGTGATGACGTTCGACTCCTGCTATTCGTTCGCGCAGAAGCACGTCAGGCACGTCATCTCCGACGCGCCCGTCGATCAGCCCTGCCTCGCCGAGCAGGCGACGATCAGGCAGGGGCCGACGACCTTCCACCTCTACTCGGTGACGCCGCTGACGGTCCCCGCCGCGCCCTGACGGACGACGGGTCGCCGCACTGCGCCCTGACACACGAAGGCGGCCACCGCATCGCGGTGGCCGCCTTCGTCCGTTCGGAGCCCGATCAGGTGATGTCCGGCTCCCGTTCGAACGGGAGGTAACTCGGCGTCGACGGACTCGCCTGGATGTCGAGTTGCAAGGCGCTGATGAGCATCTGCGTCCCCAGCATCAGCGGCAGTGCCGCGAGCATGACCGTGGCGGCCGTCGCGACCACGGAGGCGGCGACCTGGAAGCAGACCCAGATGGCGACGCCGAATCCGAAGAGGAAGAGGATCATGCCCAGGACCAGGAGCAGCGCGATGGGGGAGAAGGACCAGAGCACGTAGCGGTACCAGATCCGCCGCCAGAAGCCGCGCGTGAGGAGGCTGAGCAGCTCGGGGACCACGCGGCCGAGGCGGATGCTGGACACCTCTTCGCCGTAGACGGCGGGGATGGGCACGTCGACCGCGGGCACCTGGAGGATGTTCAAGTGGATGAGGAGGTCGTTCTCGAAGCTGTACCGCCGCGCGACGTTGTCCAGCGGGACCCGGCGCAGCACGTCCGTGCGGATCGCCGTGTAGCCGTTCTGCGGGTCGAAGAGGTGCCAGTAGCCCGAGGCCAGCTTCGTCATGAACGACAGGACGATGTTGCCGAAGATCCGGTAGCGCGGCATCCCGTGGAAGGACTCCGGGGCGAAGAACCGGTTGGCCTTCGCGAAGCCGTAGCCCTCCGTCGTCACGTGGTCGAGCAGCGCCGGGAGGTAGGCCGGGTCCATCTGCGCGTCGCCGGCCATGATGACGTTCACGTCGGCGCCGAGTTCGATCGCCGCGCGGTGCCCCGTGATGATCGCGCCGCCGACGCCCTGGTTGACCTCGTGGCGGATCAGCACGACGCGGTCGTCGGTGCTGGCCTGCACGACCGCGCTCGTCCCGTCCGGGCTGTGATCGTCGATGATCACGATGTGATCCACGAATTCGGGCATCGTGTCGATGACCTCGGAGATCATCTTCTCTTCTTTGTAAGCGGGCACCACAGCGGCGATTCGTGCGCCGTTGTACATAGTTCAGTCCTCTCCGGGCTCCGGCTCGACGATGGCCGAGCGCGGCGATGCGAACACCCAGTATTTGTAGGCGAAGTAGTTCCACACAGTGGTCACGGCGGTGGCGATCACCTTTCCGCCGGCCCAGGAGAGCGCGGATTGGTCGACCAGCCCGACGATGATCGCGGTCGCCAGGGTGTTGAAGGCGACCAGCAGAGTGTACTTGATCAGGGCCTTGCCATGCGGCGCGGTCGACTCGAACGAGAAGACCCGCTGGATGAAGTACGTGAACCCGAAGCTGAGGATGAAGGCGGCGCCGGCGGCCAGCCAGGTGACCCAACCGAAGACCTCGTGGAAGAGCGCCAGGAGCCCGAAGTCGACGATGAAGGCGACGCCGCCCGCGAGCAGGTAGCGCACCATAGGCTTCTGGAGCAGCGCGGGCATCCGTCGCTCACGGCGCCCGGTGGACGCGCTCATGCCGCGGCGCTCGGCCTCTGCGAGATGACCTTGTCGATCACGCGGTGCGCAGGGAGGAAGCTCGCGCGCTCCGCCGCGGCGTCGATGCGGCCGTCGATGACGTCGAGGAACCGGGCGAACTGCGTGGTCAGCGGCTCCTGCGAGCTCACGAGCTCGGGGATCTCGATGACCGTCTGCTGGCGGTAGCCGCGGCCGTCGTCGACGGAGTTCTCGGAGACGTGACGGTAGACGGTGACATCGCGGCGCAGCAGGTCCACCTCGATGAGGCGGTCCCGCTCGTAGATCGAGAGCTGGCGGATCTTGCGCTGGCCGATGCGGCTCGCGGACACGTGGGCGATGGCGCCGCCCGGGAAGTCGAGGATCGTTTCGGCGACGTCCTCCGCGCCCTGGAGCGACTCCGGGTGGAAGTAGCCGAGCCGGGACTCGGCGGCGACGGGCGCAGCGCCGACGAAGCCGATGGCCAGGTCGACGTCGTGCACGAGCAGGTCCCACGCGACGCCGGTGCGGATGCGCGGGGCGTACGGCGAGTGCCGGGACGCCGTGATGTGGATGGGCTCGCCCATGATCCCGCGGGCCGTCATGACAGCGGGGTTGTAGCGCTCGAGGAGGCCGCACATGAACGGGATGTCGCGCGCGTCGGCGAGGGCGATGACCTCTTCGGTCCGCGCCAGGCTGTCAGCGACCGGCTTCTCGACCAGCAGCGGCACGTCCTGGCCGAGCACGCGCGTGGCCAGGTCGTAGTGGGCCTCGGTGGCGGCGGCCACGACGACCGCGTCGATCCCGTCGAGGTCGGGCAGCTCGGGGAGCCAGGTGGCGCCGAAACGCTCGGCGACGCTCGCTCCGACCGCCTCGCGGGGGTCGATGAGCAGCGCCAGCTCGGCGCCTGCGGACTGCGAGATCACGCGCGCGTGGTGGCTTCCCATGGTGCCGGCGCCGACGAGCGCGACACGCTTCAAGGCGGTCACCGGCGTCCGCCCGCGACGGCGGCGACGGTCTCGACGATGGTGTCGAGGTCCTCGTCGCTCAGCGAGTTGTGGACAGGGAGCGAGACGACCTGGCTCGCGACCTGCTCCGCCACCGGGGCGTCGCGCTTGATCACGTTGGGGTGGTCGCGGTAGGCGTCGTAGTCCCACAGCAGACGCGGGTAGTAGACGCCTGCGCCCACGCCCGCCTCGCCCAGCTTGGCGACGAACTCGTCACGGCTGACCGCGGCGTCCTCCGTCACGCGGACGGTGAACTGGTGCCACACGTGGGAGCGGCCGGGGAGCTCCTGGGGCGTCACGATGCCGGGCACGCCGGCGAGGCCCTCGATCAGGCGTGCCGCGTTGCGCTTGCGCGCCGCGACGATCGACGCGTACCGCGCGAGCTGCGGGATGCCCAGCGCTGCCTGGAGGTCGGTCAGCCGGTAGTTGTGACCGGCCATCTCGTAGACGTACCTGGCGCGCATGCCCTGGTTGCGCATCACGCGGAGCGTGTCGGCGATCGCGTCGTCGTCGGTCGTGATCAGGCCGCCCTCGCCCGTGGTCAGGTTCTTGGTCGCGTAGAGCGAGAAGGAGCCGAGGCCGTAGCTGCCCGCGTAGCGGCCGTTGTACGTCGCGCCGTGCGACTGCGCGGCGTCCTCCAGGATGCGGAGCCCGTTCTGCTCGGCGATCGCGGCGATCGGCTCCATGTCGGCCATCTGGCCGTAGAGGTGGACGGGGAGCAGGACCTTGGTGCGCGGCCCGACGGCGGCGGCGACGGACTCGGGGTCGACGTTGAAGTCGTCGAGGCGGATGTCGGCGAAAGTCGCGGTCGCGCCGGTCTCCAGGATCGCGTTCAGGGTCGCGACGAACGTGAACGGCGACGTGATCACCTCATCGCCCGGACCGAGGCCGAGCGCCTGCAGCGATGCGACCAGCGCGGTCGTCCCGTTGTTCACCGCGATCGCGTGCTTCGCGTCGTGCATGCGGGCGAACTCGTCCTCGAGCTGAGCCACTTTCGGACCCTGGGCGATGGAGCCCGAGCGGAGGACTTCGAGGACCTCGCGCTCTTCTTCGGGACCGAACTTGACCGTCGTGATGGGAATCATTGAGCCTCGTGGGTATAGTGCTGTGGGCGTAACGGGAAAACGTGCGCTCCCACCTTACCTTGTCCTCTCCGTTCGATCGGTCTGCATGAGCGCCCAGCCCAATTCCATCCATCCCACCGCGGTCGTCTCGGGCGATGTGCGCCTGGGGGAGGGCAACACGATCGGCCCGTTCGCCGTGATCACCGGCCCCGTGGAGCTCGGCGACGGCAACTGGATCGGCGCAGGCGTCGTGATCGGCGCGCCGCCGGAGGTCCGTTCGTGGGAGCACCCGCGCGACGTCGCCGACCTGTCGAGCGGCAACGGGATCCGGATCGGCGACCGCAACGTGTTCCGCGAGTACGCGCAGGTGCACCAGGGCTGGCACGCGCAGACGGTCATCGGCGACGACGCGTTCGTGATGAACCAGGTCTACATCGCCCACGACTGCCGCCTGGGCGACGGCGTGACCCTGGCCTCGAGCGTGCTCCTGGCGGGTCACGTCCGGATCGGCGACGGCGCCAACCTCGGGCTCGGGACATCGGTGCACCAGCGCCGTTATGTCGGCCGCGGTGCGATGGTCGGCATGGGCTCCGTGGTGACGCGGGACGTGCCGCCGTGGGCGAAGGCGTTCGGCAATCCGGCGCGGGTGCGTGGCGCGAACACGGTCGGCATGAGCCGTTCGGGGATCGGCCCGGACGCGGTGGACGCGGTCGCCGCGCTCTACGCGGACGACTTCGAGCCGGCAGCGCTCGACCGCCTCGACCACGAGGAGCTCGCCGCGGCGATCGCGGAGTGGCGCGAGGCGACGGCGGGCTGAGGCCGGCCCGACCGCACTCCGGTCACGCCCCGTCCCGATGCGGCAGCCGCAGCCGCCAGCTCATCCCCTGCGACGCCTTCACCGTGCAGATCACCATCAGCATCCAGCCGGACTCGATCAGGATCGAGCTCTCGAAGACGCTCGTGACCAGCAGCGCGACGAGCACGAGCGGCGCCCAGGCGTAGACCACGCTGCGGCGGTTGGAGGCGAGCAGCCAGGAGCGGCCGAACGCCAGGGCGATGAGCGCGACGAAGATCAGGAGGCCGATGAAGCCGACCTGGAGGTACACGTCCAGGTAGGCGTTCAGGCCGTCCGGGTGGTACGTGCCGGTGGCGTCCTGGATGGCGTTGAACGGGTAGAGGTCGGTCGGCCAAGCGCCCACCCAGCCCCAGCCGGCGATCTGGTTGATCGGGATGAGCTCCCAGATCTGGATCCAGAGCTTGTAGCGCACCTGGAAGTCCGCGCGGGCGTTGAGCAGGTCGATCACGCGGGTGCGGTAGATCCACCCGGTGACCAGGATGGCGATAGTCACGACCGCGAGCGCCCACTGCACCAGCGTCCGGCGGTGGGCAGGCACCTTCCGCAGCAGGTACAGCGCGAGCGTGGCGAACCCGACCACCACCGACACGGCGGCGATGACGGGGGAGTGCGCCAGCAGGATGCAGAGCGCGGCGAGCGTGATCGAGAACGCCGCCACCGTGGGCCGCACGGAGCGGGTGCGCAGCTCGACCAGGAACGTGACGAACGCGATCAGCGCGACGATGCTGAGCTGGTTGCGGGTGCCGAACAGGCCCTGGATCGGGCCGCCGGCCGCGATGTTGCCCGCGATCCCCAGGAAGCGGATCGGCAGGTCGAGCAGCAGGCCGCTCAGGACCTCCAGCGCGAGCGACACGGTCAGCAGCACGCGGAGGGCGTCGCCGACCACCCGGACGATCTGGATGGCGTCGCGCACCAGGGCGATGTAGACGGCCAGGAACGCGAACAGGAGCTGGTAGAAGACCCCGCCGATCGTCGCCCACTGGTAGTCGCTCCAGATGATGGACAGCGCGCACCAGCCGACGAACAGCAGCGCGGAGATCGGCAGCAGGCCGTGCCACTCGATGAGCTTGCGCTGGGCGATGAACGACAGCGCCGCCAGGACGGCGATGGTGCCGAGCACGCCGATGAGGCCGGGCCAGCCCATCAGCGCGCGGATCGCGTGGGTCGAGAATCCGGTCACCACCGCCAGCAGCGCGAGGGTCGAGTTGAATCTCGCCGATCCGAGGAACTCGGTCACCGCGGGCGGCACCAGGGTTCGACGTGCTTCGGCCATGAACAGAATCCTACGTGGCGGACTGCTTGGTCTTCAGG
Organism: Leifsonia sp. NPDC056665; assembly: GCF_042791795.1. Lineage (NCBI taxonomy): Bacteria > Bacillati > Actinomycetota > Actinomycetes > Micrococcales > Microbacteriaceae > Leifsonia > Leifsonia sp. NPDC056665. The sequence goes on along the minus strand of NZ_JBHTXK010000001.1, from coordinate 59,189 downwards.
GCGAGCAGCGCGAGGAGCGCCCAGCCCCCTTCGATCAGCATGCGGCTCTCGGCGAGGCTCTGGGCGAGCAGGGCGGCCAGCAGCAGCAGCGGCAGGAGGGCGAGCGCGGTGTACGGCAGGTCGTCGGCGACGGCCACCCGCGGCCGGTCCACGGCCAGGAACCAGGTCCGCCACAGCGTGCTCAGCACCAGGAGGGCGAAGATCACCAGGCCGACGATCCCGAGCTGCAGCCAGACGTCGAGCCAGGCGTTGTGCGCCTGCAGGTAGACGACGCCGCTGCGCACGGCGAGGTCCTTGAACGGCGACACCCAGGGCGCCCAGTAACTCACCCAACCCCACCCGAACGCCGGGCGCTCCTGGGCGAGGTGGATGACCGAGTTCCAGATCGTCAGCCGGCCGGTGAGATCCTCGCTCTTGCCGAGCAGCACGGGGATGCGGGAGGCGAACAGCACGACGGACACGACGACAACGACCGTGAGCGCCGCGGCGGTGAGGTACACCGGCCGCCTCCGCTCGGGGCCGGCGCGGCGCGTCCAGAGCGCGAAACCGAGCACGACCGCAGTGAACACGGCGGCGACGAACACGGTCGAAGAGCGGGTCAGCGCGAAGGTCGCGACGGCGACGACGATCCAGGTGATCGCCGTCCCGCGGCGGACGCTGCGATCGGCGAGTTGGATGCCGAACACGACCAGCCCGAGCAGCGCGACCATCGCCAGCAAATTGCTGTTGCCGACGATCCCCTGGATCTGGCCGCCGTGGAAGAGCAGGTCGCGGCTCCAGTAGAAGGCAGACGGGATGTGCGACGACGGCGCCGGCTGCACAGGGGTGAGCGGGAGCACGGGCCTGCGCACGAAGACGGAGACGATCAGCTCGAACAGCAGCGAGAGCCCGAGGATCCAGCGGAACGCGTTCGCCAGGGCCGTGAGCAGCGCCTGCCAGCTCAGGCAGAACGCGAGGAACAGCGCGGCGCCGGTCGTGGCGAACTGCGTGACCAGCCCGAGCGCGGTCGCTCCGGGATACGCCGACCAGGCCAGGGAGACGACCGCGAACGCGAGGAAGAGCACTAGCGACTTCGGCAGCTTGCGCCGGCGCACGGCCGGCCTCAGCCGCACCAGGAGGACGACGCTCCCCACCGCCAGGACGCCGGCGAGCACGAAGTAGCCCGGCCAGCTGATCAGGTTGCGCCAGAAGTCCCCGGCGAACAGCGTGAACAGCAGCAGAACCGCGAACACCGAGACCCCGGTGCCGGAGGCGCCGCGGGCGGCGTCGACGCGGTCACGCAGCGGGTTCGATCCGCGCGCGGAAGGGGAGGGCCTGCTCACCCCCGAAGGATAGCTCACCGGTTCGGCGTCGCCAGGAAGAGTGTTCCCGCGCCGGCATATACGGTCAGTGTGCCCTCGTCCGCCGTCACCACGGCCGCCTCGCCGCGGGCGAGCCGCACCGAGCCCGTGGCGCCGCGGAGCTCGACATCCCCGGCTGTGCAGAGCGCGATCGCGGTGCCGGGCAACTCGACCGTGGTGGACGGCACGTCGCCGCCGACCTCCACGCGCGCCAGCCGGAAGTCCGGCACGTCCGGCACGAACTCCTCGACGCCGGGTGCCGGCCGCTCCCGGACCATCGGGGTCACGGCGAACGGCGCGAAGTCGAGGATGCTCACCAGCTCCGGCACGTCGATCCGCTTCGGGGTCAGCCCGCCGCGCAGCACGTTGTCGGAGGCGGCCATCAGCTCGACGCCGAGCCCGCGGAGGTAGGCGTGGATGTTGCCGGCCGGGAGGTAGAGGGCGTCGCCCGGGCGCAGCGCGACCCGGTTGAGCAGCAGCGCGAGGACGATCCCCGGATCGCCGGGGAAGGCCTCCGCGAGCATCCGGACGGTGTCGGCGTCGACGCCCTCCGCGGTCCTGGCCGCCTCGACCACGGCGTCGACGACCGCCGCCACCTCCGGCGCTCCGCCCAGCAGCCACTCGGTCGCGTGGCGCAGCGCCTGCTGCGGGTCGCCGTCGAGAGTGGCGGCGAACGCCGCGACCGCGGGGTCGCCGCCCGCCAGCCGTTCGAGCGCGGCACGGCTGTCGGCCGGCTCCCGGAAGCCGCAGAGCGCGTCGAACGGGTCGGACAGCGCGAAGATCATCTCCGGCTTGTGGAACGGGTCCTTGTAGTTGCGCTCGGGGGAGCCCGGCGCCAGGCCCTCGGCGTTCTCGCGCTCGAACCCGGCGCGCGCCTGCGCGGACGACGGGTGCGCCTGCAGCGACAGCGGACCCGCCGCCGCGAGCACCTTGAGCAGGTAGGGGAGCTTCCCGGCCGTCTCGCTCCAGTGCGCAAGGTCGGCGGCTCCTCCCGCCTCCGCGGGGTCGAGGATGCGGGAGGGTGAGCCCGGGTGCGCGCCCAGCCAGAGCTCCGCCTCCGGGGCCCCGCTCGGCGTCGTGCCGAGGAGGTGGGCGATCGCGGTGGTGGAACCCCACGCGTAATCGCGCGGGGTGTTGCCGATGCGCACAAACATCCGTGGTGTTCCCTTCGATCCGGTTAGACCAAAGTACCAATCGCTTTGCCGGGTCCAGGGCCGGTCCCTAGGCTGGCGGTCTCTGCCGACCGCATGCACTGGAGCACACATGGCCTTCGAATCCCTCGCCAGCGACTTCTACGGCTTCGAGAACCTCCTGACCGAGCGCGAGCGCGACTTCATTGCGAACCTGCGCGCGGCGCTCGAGACCGAACTGAAGCCGATCGTCAACGAGTACTGGGAGCGTGCGGAGTTCCCGCGCCAGATCGTGGACGTGCTGCACGCCGCAGGCGCGATCGGCCTCGGCTTCGAGGAGACCGCGCCGTTCGAGAACTCGGCGGTCTTCCGCGGCTGGGTCGCCCTGGAGCTGGCCCGCGTCGACGCCTCCGTCAGCACCTACGTCGGCGTGCAGAACGGCCTGGCGCTCGGCGCGATCGGCGTCTGCGGCTCCACGGAGCAGCGTGCGGAGTGGCTGCCCAAGCTCGCCAGCGGCGAGGTGCTCGGCGCGTTCGGCCTCACCGAGCCGGACTCCGGCTCCGACTCCGCCCAGGGCCTGCGCACGGTCGCGACCCGCGACGGCGACGACTGGATCCTCAACGGCTCCAAGCGCTGGATCGGCAACGCCACCTTCAGCGACATCACCGTCATCTGGGCCAAGAGCGCGGAGGACGGCCAGGTGAAGGGCTTCATCGTCCCGACCGGCACCCCCGGCTACACCGCGACCAAGATCGAGGGCAAGACGTCGCTGCGCATCGTCCAGAACGCGGACATCACGCTCGAGAACGTGCGCGTGCCCGAGTCACTGCGCCTCCAGAACGCGAACAGCTTCCGCGACACCGCCGCCGTGCTGCGGCTGACCCGCGCCGAGGTCGCCTGGGCCGCCGTCGGCGTCGCGGTCGGCGCGTACGAGGCGGCGCTGCGCTACGCGAAGGAGCGCGTGCAGTTCGGCAAGCCGATCGCCAAGCACCAGCTCATCCAGGACCTCCTGGTCAAGTCCATCGGCGACATCACCGCCTCCATCGCCCTCTGCACCCGGGTCTCGCAGATGCAGGACGACGACGAGCAGCGCGACGAGCACTCGGCCCTGGCCAAGGCGTTCGCGACGGCGCGGATGCGCGAGACCGTCGCACGCTGCCGCGAGCTGATGGGCGGCAACGGCATCGTCCTCGACTACGACGTGGCCCGCTTCTTCGCCGACGCGGAGGCCCTCTACTCCTACGAGGGCACCCGCGAGATGAACACCCTGATCGTCGGCCGCGCGATCACCGGCGAGGCCGCCTTCGTCTGACCGGCATCCGGAGGGCCGTCATCGCTCCGAACGCTAGGGTTGCTGTGAATCCCTCGTTCCGTTCGAAGCAGGAGGACGCCCGTGGCGTGGTTGGTGACTGGAGGGGCCGGCTACATCGGCTCCCACGTGGTGCAGGCGTTCCGGGCGGAGGGCATCGACGTCGTCGTGGTCGACGACCTGTCCAGCGGGCATGAGGAGTTCGTCCCGGCCGACGTGCCCTTCTACCGCGGCACCATCCTCGACGGGGAACTGCTGGAGCGAATCTTCCACGAGCACCCGGTCAGCGGCGTCGTGCACGTCGCCGGCTTCAAGTACGCGGGCGTGTCCGTCCAGCGGCCGCTGCACACCTACGAGCAGAACGTCACCGCCACCGCCGTGCTGCTCGCCGCCATGCAGGAGGCGGGGGTCGACGCGATCGTCTTCTCCTCGTCCGCCGCGGTGTACGGCACCCCGGACGTCGACCTGGTCACCGAGTCCACCCCGAAGAGCCCGGAGTCGCCGTACGGCGAGTCCAAGCTGATCGGGGAGTGGCTGCTGCGCGACCAGGGCGTCGCCGCGAGCCTCCGCCACACCTCGCTGCGCTACTTCAACGTCGTCGGCTCCGGCGACCCCGCACTGCGCGACACCAGCCCGCACAACCTCTTCCCGCTGGTCTTCGACGCCCTCGTCGCCGGCCGGACCCCGCGGGTCAACGGCGACGACTACCCGACGCCGGACGGCACCTGCGTGCGCGACTACATCCACGTGGCCGACCTCGCCGTCTCGCACGTCGCCGCGGCCAAGCGCCTGGACGCGGGGGAGCCGATCCAGGCGGTCTACAACCTGGGCAGCGGCGACGGCGTCAGCGTCGGCGAGATCATGTCGACGGTGGCCCACGTGACCGGTATCGCCTTCACCCCAGAAGTGGGGCCTCGACGTCCGGGGGACCCGGCGAGGATCGTTGCCTCAGGAGAGCTCGCCGCGCGCGACCTCGACTGGAAGATGCGCCACTCCCTCGAGGAAATGGTAGGCAGCGCCTGGGAAGCACGGCAGGCGGCGTCCTGACCTGTCGCTCGATGGGGGTAGACAGGTCGGGCGTGTCGCGATTGTTGTCGAGCCTCGGCGCGTCGTGAAGTCTCGACCAGGCGTTAAGGCTTTACGATTCGCGACTTGACGGAAGCGAATGACAACGGTGTAATTATTGCGACACGACAAACGTGTACGTCAGTTAGAGGGTGGGGAACCGATATGGCAATTCCTGAATATCGTTCTGGGGTACCCGACGACTGGTTCGTGGATCCGGTGCGACTCGGGGTTCCGGGAGTCCGGGCGGGTGTCACAGACGACAACCCGCTCGCCTGGCAGTCCGACGCCCTGTGCGCGCAGACGGATCCGGAGGCGTTCTTCCCCGAGAAGGGCGGCTCCACTCGCGACGCCAAGCGGATCTGCACCTCGTGCGAAGTCCGGTCCCAGTGCCTCGAATACGCGCTCGCCAACGACGAGCGGTTCGGGATCTGGGGCGGGCTCTCGGAGCGCGAGCGTCGCAAGCTCCGCAAGCGCGCGGGCTGAGCCGGGTCGAATACGCGCCGCGCCCGATGCACTACCGGGATCGGCGCAGCCCCAACTTAGGCTGACTCCCGATGTATCCGAGAGTCACCGCCATCGTCGTCGCCCCGAGCGGCGGCAGCAGCCTGCAGCGCACTCTCGACGCCCTCGCGGCACAGACCCGACAGCCGGACGCCGTGATCGCCGTCGACTGCGCGAGCACGGATGACGCCGCCCGCCTCCTCGCCGACGCCAAGCCCACCCAGCTCCTCCGCAGCCCGGAGAAGCTGTCCTTCGGCACGGCGATCGCCACCGCCGTGCGCGTGCTCCCGCCGACCACCTCGTCCGACGAGCTGCTCTGGCTGCTCGCCCACGACACCGCGCCGGAGCCGGACGCCCTGGCTGCGCTGATCGGCGCGCTCGAGGTCTCGCCGTCCGTCGCCGTCGTCGGACCCAAGCTGGTCGACGCCGACGACGCCGCGTTCATCCGCGAGTTCGGCGAGTCGATGACGCCCTTCGGCGCCTCCAGTCCGCTGGTCGAGAACGAGCTCGACCAGGCCCAGCACGACGGCCTGAGCGACGTGCTCGCCGTGTCGTCCGCCGGGATGCTCGTCCGCCAGCCGGTCTGGGACGCCCTCGACGGCTTCGACCCGGCCCTGCCCGCGATCGACACCGGACTCGACTTCTGCACCAGGGCGCGCCTGGCCGGCTACCGCGTGACGCTCGTCGCCCAGGCCAGGGTCGCCGTCGGCGGCGACGGCCTGGCCGGCCCCAACCTGTCGCGCAAGTGGTCGGTGCGCCGCAAGCTCGCAGGGGAGCGCCGCAGGGCGCAGCTCCACCGCCGGATGGTCTACGCGCCGGGCTGGGCGCTCGTGCCGCACTGGCTGACGCTCGTGCCGCTGGCGATCCTGCGCTCCATCCTGCGCCTGCTCCGCAAGGAGCCAGGCTCGGTCGGCGGCGAGCTGGGCGCGGCCTTCCGGGTCGCGTTCTCCGGGATGGCGATCGGCAACGCCCGCCGCCGGCTCTCCCGCGCCCGCACGGTCGGCTGGGCGGCCATCGCTCCGCTGCGGCTGCCGTTCGCCGAGGTGCGCCGCAGCCGCGCGCTCAAGCGCGAGGCGGCGATGGTCCGCCAGCAGGGCGAGCGCCAAGAGCTCGACTTCTGGGGCACGGGAGGCGGCTGGGCTGTGCTCGCCATGCTGGCCGTCGGCGTCGTCCTCTTCTACCCGCTGGCCGGCTCCGGCGCGATCACCGGCGGCGGGATGCTGCCCCTGAACACCTCGGTCGGCGACCTCTGGGCGAACCTCGGCTACGGCTGGCGCGACCTCAACCTCGGCTTCACCGGCGCCGCCGACCCGTTCTCCGCCGTGCTGGCCGTGCTCGGCACCCTCACCTTCTGGCAGCCGAGCGTGTCGCTCGTGGCGCTCTGGCTGCTGGCCCTGCCGCTCGCGGCCCTCGGCGCCTGGTACGCCGCCGCGCGGCTGACCGTCCGGCCGACCCTCCGGGCCTTCGCCGCCGTCGTCTACGCCCTGGCGCCGACGCTGCTCGTCGCGCTGCAGGGCGGCCGCCCCGGCGCCGTGCTCGCGCACATCCTGCTGCCGTGGCTGTTCTTCGCGGGCCTCGCCGCCCGACGCTCGTGGACGGCCAGCGCCACGACCGCCCTGATCGCGGCTGCGACCGTCGCCTGCGCCCCTGTGCTGATCCCGGCGCTCGTGATCGCCTGGATCGCCGCCATCGTGTTCGCCGGCCGCCGCGCCGCGCGCATCGTCTTCATCCCGCTGCCGGCCCTCGTGCTGTTCGCGCCGCTGGTCTGGCAGCAGGCCTCCCGCGGGGCCTGGCTGTCGATCTTCGCCGACCCCGGCGTCCCGCTCGACGCCAGGCAGACGCCCGCGTGGCAGCTCGCGCTCGGCTTCCCGGACGGCGCGCTCGGCGGCTGGCACGCCCTCGCGCACGCGTTCGGGCTCGGCGCCCTGCCCGGCACGATCATCGTGCCCATCCTGCTCGCGCCGCTCGGCATCCTCGCGATCCTCGCGCTCTTCCTGCGCGGAACGGTCCGGGCGGTCGTTGCGCTGCTGGTCGCGCTCGCCGGTTTCCTCACCGCCGTGACGGCCCTGCACGTCGAGCTCGCGGTCTCCGGGTCGGCGGTCGTGCCGATCTGGCCGGGGAGCGCCGTGAGCCTCTACTGGCTCGGCTTGATCGGTGCCGCCGTGCTCGCGCTCTCGGCCCTCCGGCGCGGCGCGCTCGCACCGGCCTGGGTCGCGATGGTGACCATCGCGATCGCGGCCGTGCCCTCGGCGCTCGCCACACACGACGGCCAGGCCCTGGTGACGGCGAGCGACGGGCGGACGATGCCGGCGGTGGTGACGGCGAAGGCCTCGACCCAGCCGCGCACCGGCACGCTGCGGATCACTCCCCAGCCGGACGGCGGAATCCGGGCGGAGGTCGTCCGCGGAGCCGGGCAGACCCTCGACGGCCAGACCACGCTGGGCTCGACCGCGCGGTCGCTGACCTCAGGACAGCAGGAGCTCGCGACGCTCGCCGGGAACCTCGCATCGCGCAGCGGCTTCGACGCCTCGGGCGAGCTGAAGCGGCTCGGCATCGACTTCGTGCTGCTCACCCCGTCGGCGACGGCGCTGGACGAGCACGTCGGGACCACGCCGGACACCACGGCGGCCGACGCCACCCGGCTGCGCGCGAGCGTCGCGATGGACTCGAACTCGCTGCTCGCTCCCGTGGGGCAGACCGCGACCGGCTCGCTGTGGGCCTTCGACCGCGGCACGACCGTCGAGCCGCCTGCGGCGCTGATCCCGCCGGACGCGGGCGGGATGTGGCGCGTGATCGTGCTCCTCGTCCAGGGGCTGATCGTCGGCTTCACGCTGCTGCTGGCCATCCCGACCACGCGGTCCGCCGACCGCGTCTCCGAGCTGAACTCCCGTCGTCCTGCGCGCAAGCACGGCGGGGAGCCTCCCGCCATCGAACCGGACGACGAGCCTGACCCGCCGTCGGACGGCGACCTCCCCGTCTCGGGCGAGAGCCTGGACGAATGGGACGCAGAGCCGGAGGACGAGGCCGTCGTCGAGTCCGCGGACGAGGACGAGGCGCGCGAGGCGCATCCCGAGCCGGAGGAGACCACGGCCCCGAAGCCCGAGCCGAGCCACGTCACGGCGCCGGAGCCCGCGCTACGGGAACCCGCGCTGCCCGAACCCGCGCTGCCTGAGCCCGCCATCGGCCCCAACGCCACCGCCCACGACTTCGCCCTCCAGGCCGCCGTCTCGTTCGACGCCCCGACCACGTTGGAGGATGGCCTCGACGAGACCATCATCCGGCCCCGTCCCGCCATCGAGAGGAGCGACCGTGGCTGACCGCCGTGCCCTCGCCCAGGGCGGCGTCCGCGCGATCGGAGGCCTCGTCGGCATCGGGATCGCCGCCGCTGTCATCGCCGGCGCGACCCTGCTCCCGCTGTCCGGTTTCGCGATCGACGCCCCGTCGAAGACCGTCCACCCGGTCCCTGCCGACCAGCAGCGCGTGTGCCCCGGCCCCGCGCTCGCCCTCGCCGCCGACGCCGGCCAGGCCTCCCAGCCGAGCGCCATCGGCAGGTTCTCGAGCGTCTACGGCACGGACGGTCCCGACACCCAGACCAGGAACCTCAAGCCGGACGCCTCCACCGACTCGGCCGACCAGGCCCCGCTGGCGCTGACGGCGGCGACCCCGCAGGGCGCGACCCGTCCTCCGCTGTTCGCGGGCGCCCAGATCCAGAACGTCACCAGCCAGGACCTCGCCGGGCTCGCCGCGGCCTCCTGCGCCGAGGCGAGCGCCGACAGCTGGCTCGTGGCCGGCGCGACCACCCTCGGCCAGACCAGCCTCGTGTTGCTGTCCAACCCGACCTCCGTCGACGCGACCGTCAACCTCGACCTCTACACCGAGACCGGCCGGGTCGCGGCGCCGGGCGCGACCGGCATCGTCGTCCCCGCCGGAGCACAGAAGGTCGTTCCGCTCGCGGGCCTCGCGCCCTCCGCCACCGCCCCCGTGGTCCATGTGACCACCACCGGCGGCGCCGTCGTGGCCACCATGCAGCAGAGCTTCGAGCAGGGCATCGACCCGCGCGGCCTGGAGCTCGCCGGCCCCACGGGCGCGCCCTCCCGGGTGCAGACGATTTCCGGGGTGACCATCGCCTCGCTCGCCGCCGTCACCGCCGCGCAGTCCGCGGAGGCCGTCAGCGTCGAGTTCCCGACCGTGCGCGTCTTCGTGGCGGGGACCCAGGACGCGCAGATCACGATCGGCGCCGTGGGGGAGGCCGGCACGGCCGCGGGCAACTCGTACGCGCAGACCGTGAAAGCGGGCAACGTCGCCGAGATCCCGCTCGACCACCTCAAGGACGGGAGTTTCGACGTCACGGTCCGCTCCAGCGTCCCCGTCGTCGCCGCCGTGCGCACGTCGGTCATCGGGAGCAAGACGCGCGACTTCGCGTGGTTCGTGTCCGCTCCGCCGATCACGGACTCCCAGCTCGTCGCCGTGCCGCCGGGACCGGGCGCGCGCCTGCACTTCGCCAACGCCGCGGACAAGGACGCCAAGGTGAAGATCCAGCCGGCCTCCGGCGCCGCGATCTCGCTCACGGTGCCCGCGGAGGGCGGAGCCGGTACGGCGGTCGCCACCGGGCGGTACACGATCACGGGAGGCGACGGCCTCGTGGTCGGCGTCAGCGTCATCGGCGACGGGCAGATCAGCGCGTTCGCCGTCTCGCCCGCGGGTCCGCTCGCGGCCCCGATCGAGGTCTACCCGCACTGACGCCGGGCCGCGCCCGCGGTCCGGCTCAGAAGTGCCGGAAGCGGTCGGGCGCGAGGTCCCAGGGGTCCTTGCCGAGCAACTCGGCGACGGCGCGGAAGACGCAGCCCTCGATGTACATCCGGCGGTGCAGGTCGTCGTCGCGGTGCAGCTTGGTCAGCCGCTGGATGGGCACCCGGTAGAGCACGACTCGCCTGCGAGCGTGGTCGACGTACCAGCGGTCGACGCCGTCGCTCCCGGTGTTGCCCATCGGCGTGGCCGCGACCTCGAAGTGCACGTCCGCCAGCTCCTCCGGCCAGACGCCCTTGAGGTAGTCGGCGGTGGAGGCCACGGTCATGTCGAAGAAGTCGATGCGGTTCTGCAGCATCGGCAGATGCGGCCCGGTGACCGGTCCGCGCGCGCCGCGGCCGTGACGGCTGCGCCACCGGCTGGTCGCCGGGGGGTTGCTGCTGGTGCGGCGGTTGCGGGGCATGTCGCAATCCTACGTCGGTGGGGCTCGGGTAGTCTGAGGCCGATGTTGAGCCGCCCGTGTTCCCGTGTCGCGTGTCCGCGCGACGCCGTGTCGACGCTCACGTACGTCTACGCGGACTCGATGGCGGTGCTGGGCCCGCTCAGCCTCAGCCACGAGCCCCACTCGTACGACCTGTGCGCCATCCACGCGGAACGGCTGTCGGCCCCGCAGGGCTGGCAGATCGTCCGCCACGAGGTCTTCGGCGACATCAGGTAGGGGGCAGGCAGATCGTCCGCCACGAGGTCTTCGGCGAGATCAAGTAGGGTGACCGGGTGCACACATCTGACTCGATCGACGACTACCGCGACGCCCTCTCCGCAGTGATCAAGACCTACGATGTGCGCGGGCTGGTCGGCAGCGGCCTGACCCCCGAGATCGTGACCGCGATCGCCGCCGCGTTCGTCGACGAGATCGGCGCAGCAGGGTCGGAGGTCGTGGTCGGCCACGACATGCGCGACTCCTCCCCGGAGTTCGCCGCCGCGTTCGCTCGCGGCGCGCAGGCCCGCGGCGCGGACGTCGTCTCGATCGGGCTGTGCTCCACCGACGAGTCCTACTACGCCTCCGGCGCGCTGCAGGCGCCCGCCGCGATGTTCACCGCGAGCCACAACCCCGCCACCTACAACGGCATCAAGCTCTCCCGCGCCGGCGCGCAGGGCCTCAGCTGGGACACCGGCCTCGCCGCCGTCCGCGACCGTGCGGCCGTCTACCTGGCCGAGGGGCTGGAGCCCGTCGCCGAGCCGGGTTCGTACCGCGAGCAGGACGTCCTGGCCGACTACGCCGCGTACCTGCGCGGCCTGGTCGACCTCAGCGACATCCGACCGATCACGGTCGTGGTGGACGCGGGCAACGGCATGGGCGGGCTGACCGTCCCCGCGGTGCTCGGCGAGGCCGCCGGGCTGCCCGCGCTGCCCATCGAGATCGTCCCGCTCTACTTCGAGCTTGACGGCAGCTTCCCGAACCACGAGGCGAACCCGCTGGAGCCGGCGAACCTTGTCGACCTCCAGGCGGCGGTCGTGGAGCACGGCGCCGACCTCGGCCTCGCCTTCGACGGCGACGCCGACCGTTGCTTCGTGGTGGACGAGACCGGAGGCGCGGTGTCGCCGTCCGCGGTGGCCGCGATCGTCGCCCTCCGCGAGATCGACCGCGCCCGCGCGGAGGACCCGGACGCCCCGATCACGGTCATCCACAACCTGATCACGTCCAACATCGTCCCGGAGACGATCGAGGCCGCAGGCGCGCTGCCCTACCGCACGCGCGTCGGCCACTCGCTGATCAAGGCGGCCATGCGCGAGACCGGCGCGGTCTTCGGCGGCGAGCACTCGGCGCACTACTACTTCCGCGACTTCTGGAGCGCCGACAACGGCATGCTGGCCGCGATGCACATGCTGGCCGAGTTCGGAGCGCAGGAGCGCCCGCTGTCCGAGCTGGCGGCGGCGTACACGCCGTACTCGCAGTCCGGCGAGATCAACTCGACGGTGGAGGACGTCCCCGCCGCCTATGCGCGCGTCGTGGAGGCGTTCACCGGCCGCGCCGAGTTCGACGAGCTGGACGGCCTCACCATCACCGGCTACACCGATGAGACCGAGCCGTTCTGGTGGTTCTCGGTGCGCCCGTCCAACACCGAGCCGCTGCTGCGCCTCAACGTGGAGGCGGCGGACGCCCCCACGATGACCCGCATCCGCGACGAGGTGCTGGCGCTCATCCGCGCCGAATAGCCATCCGGCTGGCGCGATGAAGAGCGCATGGGACAATATCCCCATGCCTTCCGCCGTCACTGACACGTCCCTGCCGTTCCGCGTCGCCGACCTCTCGCTCGCCGAGGCGGGCCGGCACCAGATCCGGCTCGCCGAGAACGAGATGCCCGGCCTGATGGCCCTCCGCGAGGAGTTCGGCGCCTCCCAGCCGCTCGCCGGCGCCCGCATCGCCGGCTCGCTGCACATGACCGTGCAGACCGCGGTGCTGATCGAGACCCTGGTCGCTCTCGGCGCGCAGGTGCGCTGGGCGAGCTGCAACATCTTCTCCACGCAGGACGAGGCCGCCGCGGCCATCGCGGTCGGCCCGCACGGCACCGCGCAGGCGCCCGCCGGCGTCCCCGTGTTCGCGTGGAAGGGCGAGACCCTCGACGAGTACTGGTGGTGCACCCAGCAGATCTTCGACTGGAGCGCGGAGGCCGCGGTCGCCGGCGCTGACTGGACCGGCCCCAACCTCATCCTGGACGACGGCGGCGACGCCACCCTGCTGGTCCACAAGGGCCGCGAGTTCGAGCTCGCCGGGGCCGTTCCCGCCGACGCCGAGGGCGACAGCCACGAGTACCGCGTCATCCTCGCCGCGCTGCGTGCCTCTCTGGCGACGTCGCCCGACCGCTGGACGCGTGTCGCCGACGGCATCCTCGGCGTCACCGAGGAGACCACGACCGGCGTCCACCGCCTCTACGAGCTGGCCAAGCACGGCGAGCTGCTGTTCCCTGCGATCAACGTCAACGACTCGGTCACCAAGAGCAAGTTCGACAACAAGTACGGCATCCGCCACTCGCTGCCGGACGGCCTCAACCGCGCGACCGACGTGCTCATGGGCGGCAAGGTCGCGTTCGTCGCCGGCTACGGCGACGTGGGCAAGGGCGCGGCTGAGGCCCTGCGCGGCCAGGGCGCCCGCGTCATCGTCAGCGAGGTCGACCCGATCAACGCCCTCCAGGCCGCGATGGACGGCTTCCAGGTGACCACGCTCGACTCCGTCATCGACCAGGTGGACATCGTCATCACCGGCACGGGCAACGTCAACGTCGTGACCCTCGACCACATCCTCGCGATGAAGCACCTCGCCGTCGTCGCGAACGTCGGCCACTTCGACAACGAGATCGACATGGCTTCCCTGGAGTCGCTGCGCGGCGCCGAGAAGGTCGAGATCAAGCCGCAGGTGCACGAGTGGCGGCTGCCGAACGGCCGCAGCGTCCTGGTGCTGTCCGAGGGCCGCCTGATGAACCTCGGCAACGCCACCGGCCACCCGAGCTTCGTGATGAGCAACTCGTTCGCCAACCAGGTGCTCGCCCAGCTCGAGCTCTACGTCTCGACCGAGAACTACCCGATCGGCGTCTACGTGCTGCCGAAGCACCTGGACGAGAAGGTCGCGCGCCTCCACCTGGCCGCCCTCGGCGTCAACCTGACCACCCTCACGGACGAGCAGGCCGCCTACATCGGCGTGCCGGTCGACGGCCCGTACAAAGTCGACCACTACCGCTACTGATGGCGCTCGACTTCGCAGACCGGGAGCTCCCCGGCGGCCTCGTCCTGCGCCTGCGCCGGGAGGAGGACGCCCCGGCGCTCGCCGCCGCCTACCTCCGCAACCGCGGCCACCTGGCCCCCTGGGACCCGACGCGCTCGGAGGAGTTCTTCACGGAGGCCGGGCAGCGCACCCGCACGCTGGAGCTCCTGGCGCTCCGCTCGCTGGAGACCGCTGTGCCGCTCGTGATCGTGGACGGCGACGAGATCGCCGGAGGGATGGACCTCAGCAACATCGTCCGCGGCGCCTTCCAGAGCGCGATGGTCGGCTACTGGCTCGACCGCGGCCACACCGGCCGCGGCCTGGCGTCGGTGGCGCTGACCGCCCTCCTCGACGCCGCGCGCGACGACTACGCCCTGCACCGCGTGCAGGCGGCGACCCTGCTGGCCAACCACGCGTCCCAGTCGGTCCTCACTCGCGCGGGCTTCGAGCGGATCGGTGTCGCGCCGAACTACCTGAAGATCGCCGGGCGCTGGCAGGACCACGTGCTGTTCCAGAAGATCCTGCACGACTGAGCGGGCCTCCGGGACGGCTCGTCACACCTCCGCGAACGCCCGCACCGGGAACGTCCCGAACCCCTCCACCGCCGGCGGCGCCGCCGTGAAGCGTGCGCCGCGGGCCGGGAGGTCGCCCAGCCGGGTCAGGTGCTCCACCACGTGGATGCCGTGGGCCAGCAGGATGCTGTGCGCCGGGCGCGCGCCGCCGCTCTCGGTGTCGTCGATGTTGAGGGAGTCGATGCCGACGAGCGTCACGCCCGTGTCGGCCAGGTGCTGTGCGCCGGCCTCGGTGAGGTACGGCGCGCCGGACGCGTAGGCCGGCGTCCCGAAGCGGGTGTCCCAGCCGGTGTGCAGCAGCACGGCCGTGCCCGCCAGGTCGCGGTCGTAGAACGCCGAGGCGGGGATGCCGCGCTCCGCGGCGTCCGCCAGGTGGAAGACCTCGGCGGGCAGCCCGACCAGGGTCGCGAGGTCGAGCGAGGCGAGGTCGCCGCCGTCCGCGTAGCGGTGGTTCGGACTGTCGAGGTATGTGCCCGTGTTGCCGATCATCGTGATGACATCCATCGCGAACTCGGTCCCGGGGGCGTAGCGCGCGCGGGAGTCCTCCCGGGTGAGGTGCGGTGTGATGACCGGCTCGGGCAGGCCGGGGTAGGTGACCAGCCCGGCGCGGATGCGGTGGCTGAGGTCGACGACGCGGCGCGCTGGGGCGTCCGTCCACGGCGTTTCCATCCCGCGGCTGCCGCGGTGCGGCTCGGCCACGATCCGCAGCTCCCGCAGCTCGACGGCGCCCACGAGCGCGAGGCCGAGGTGGCGGACGAAGAGCTCGGCGACCTCCGCCTCGTCGACCGACGGCGACGGCACGTCCAGGCGGAACCCCTCCGCGGTCAGGCCGCCGCCGTTGACGAACGACACGCTCGCGTCGAAGTGGGCACGGTACTCGGTCATCGGCGCTCCTGGCGTGGGGGGATCGGCCGGATCAGCGGCCGGGGACGGGTCAGCGATCGGGGAAGGAGTGCGGCAGCGCGTCGAGCACCGGCTCCAGCCGCTGCAGCCGCTCGGCCTCCAGCGCCAGCCCGGCGGCGTCCCGCTGCCTGCGGAGCACGGCGACCGCGACGAGGAACGCCTCGGCGTCGACCTGCGGCAGCGGCGACACGTACGGCGCCGCCTCGCGGGCGAGCTCGGTGCTCAGCCCGTACCTGGCCGCGGCGGTGAGCTGCGGTGCCTGCCGCACGAACTGCGCGATCCGGCGCGACAGCCGGTCGGGCAGCCTCCCGACGTCCGCGGTCTGCGCCCAGCCGGCGAGCTGCGGCGGCAGGTACAGCGTGAGCGGCTGCGGGTGCGGGACGCGCTCGAGCTGGCTGTAGGTGCCGGCCAGCAGGTCGCCGAGACGCTTGGAGCGGGAGTTGAGCAGGCCGGTCAGGGCGGCGATGCCGCCGAAAGTCAAGTAGATCTCGAGCACGCCGGCGAGGGCGCGGATGAACGCGTGGCGGAAGCCGATCGCGCCACCGTCGTCGCGCACGATGCGGGCGCCGACCGCCAGTCTGCCGAGCGAGCGGCCGCGGGTCAGCAGCTCCATCCCGGTCGGGAGGATCACCATGCCGAACACCAGGATGAGGATGATCAGCGCGCGCACCAGCGCCTGATCGAGGCCGCCGCCGGTGCCCACCAGGAGCAGGATCAGCCCGAGCATGACGAGCATCGAGAACAGCCAGTCGATGATCGTCCCGGCCGCGCGGAGGATGTAGCTGGCGGGCTTGACGTCGAGGGTGACGGCCTCGCCCGTGACCAGCTCGCGCTCGGGCGCTGGGCCCCCCGTCGAGAGGCTCGCCGTCGAAAGGCCCCCACTCGGGAGGAGGGGCGCGGATGCCGTCATGGCTATCATTCAAGCAGATGGATCTCGACGCATACACTGCCGCGCACAGCGCCGACTGGGAGAGGCTCTCCCGGCTGGCCCGCCGCCGACGCCTGGACGGCCGCGACGCCGACGAGCTGATCGACCTGTACCAGTCCGGGGCGGCCGATCTGTCGGCCATCCAGACCAGCGCGGGCTCGACCGCGGTGGGGGACCGGCTCTCGGTGACGCTCGCCTCGGCGCGACTGCGCTTCACGGGCGCCGGCTCGAACCTGTTCTCGCAGCTCCCGCGGTTCTTCGCCCTCCAGCTCCCCGCTGCGCTCTACCGGATCCGCTGGATCGTGCTCGCCGTCGCGGTCGCGACCGTCATCGTCTCCACCCTGTACGCGCTGTGGATCAGCGGCAACCCGGAGGTGCTGCGCAACCTCGGCGACGACGCGGCTCTGAAGCAGTACGTGAACCACTCGTTCGTCGACTACTACTCGAACAACCCCGCGGCGTCGTTCGCGGGCCAGGTGTGGACCAACAACGCCTGGATCGCCGCGCAGTGCATCGCGTTCGGGATCACCGGGCTGTGGGTGCCGTACGTGCTCATCCAGAACGCGGTTGGGATCGGCACGGCCGCTGGCGTCATGTTCGCCTACGGTCGCGGCGACGTGCTGTTCTCGTACATCCTGCCGCACGGCCTCCTGGAGCTCACCAGCGTGTTCGTCGCCGCCGCGGCGGGACTGCGGATCTTCTGGGCGTGGATCGCGCCGGGCGTCCGCACGCGAGGGCAGGCGCTCGCCGAGGACGGCCGCGCGCTGTTCACGGTCGCGATCGGCTGCGTGATCAGCCTGTTCGTCTCCGGCCTGATCGAGGGCTTCGTGACGCCGTCCGCGCTCCCGGTATGGCTGAAGATCGCCATCGGCGCCCTCGCGCTCGGCCTGTACCTCTTCTACATGCTGTTCGTCGGCGGCCGCGCCGTGCGCGCAGGCGAGACCGGCGACCTCACCGAGTTCGAGGCGGGCGACCGCCGCGTCGTCGCCGGCTGACGCGCGCCGCCCGGCGCCGCGATTCGTGCCGAATGTCGCGTTTCGCGGCGCCAAAGCGCACATTCGGCACGAATGTGCCCGGCGTCAGAGGCGGCCGGCGGCCTTCAGTGCGAGGTAGCGGTCGGCGAGGGCCGGCGGGAGGTCGGAGGGGGAGCCCGTGACCACCTCGCCGCCCAGGCGGCGCACCGCGGCCGAGACGCGCGCCACGTCCAGCAGCGCCCGCTCGGCGGAGGCCGCGCGGTAGACGTCCTCGCGGCGGTCGCGCTGCGTCGTCGCGGCCTCCGTGTCCGGGTCGGTCACGCTCGCCACCAGCACGAGATGCTTGCGGGTGAGCTGCGGCAGCACGGAGAGGAGGCCGCGCGAGCCTCCCGGCGCGTCGAGCGAGGTCAGCAGGACGACGAGCGAGCGCTGGCTGGTGAGCGTTCCGACCTGGGCGGGCACTGCCGACCAGTCCATCTCGATGAGCGCGGGCTCGATGCCCGCCATCGTGTCCACCATCCGGGAGAGCAGCTCGGAGCCGGCCGCTCCCTGCACACGCCCGCGGACGACGCGGTCGTACGCCACCAGGTCGACACGGTCGCCGGCCCGGGAGGCGAGCGCCGCCAGCAGCAGCGACGCCTCGAACGCGGTGTCGATGCGCGGCTCGTCGCCGATGCGCGCCGCCGAGGTGCGGGCGGTGTCGATCACCAGGACCACGCGCCGGTCGCGCTCCGGACGCCAGGTGCGGACCATCACCCGCGCGCCGCGGCCTCCGGTCGGGTCGTGCCGCCGGGCGGTCGCCCGCCAGTCGATCGAGCGCACGTCGTCGCCGCGCACGTACTCGCGCAGCGAGTCGAACTCGGTGCCCTGGCCGCGCAGCATCACGCTCGTGGTGCCGTCCAGCTCGCGGAGCCGCGCCAGCCGCGACGGCAGGTGCTTGCGGGCGTTGAACGGCGGCAGCACGCGGATCCGTCCGGGAGCGGAGAGCGTGGCCTGCCGTGCCCAGAGGCCCAGCGGCCCCCACGCTCGCACCGTGACCTGCTCCACCCGGCGCTCGCCGCGTCGCCACGGCGTCAGCGACACCACGACGCGGCGGCGCTCGCCCGGCGGGACGTTGATGGCGGTGCGCGTCGGCTCCGCCCCGGCCGACGGCTCCCACGCGTCGCGCAGCACGCCGCGCAGCGTCCGCGGGCCGGTGTTCGTCACGAAGAGCTCGCTCGCGGCCTCCGCGCCCAGGCGGACACGCGCCGGCAGCTCCCTGCTCAGCCGCAGCCGGCGCGGGGAGGCCGCCAGCGCGAGGTCGATCGCGCCCAGCACCAGGCACAGCAGTACCCAGCCGCCGAGCGCGGCGTAGGCGGGTCCTGTCGTGCCGCCGAGCAGCACGACAGGGATCGCGCCCAGCGCGAGCAGGGCGACGAAACGTCCGGACACGGTCATCGGCGGGCCTAGATCGGGACCTGGACCTGCTGCACGATCGAGCGCAGCACGGCGTCGGCGCCCACGCCCTCCAGCTCCGCCTCCGGACGGAGCTGGATGCGGTGCCGCCAGACCGGCACGAGCATCGCCTGGACGTGGTCCGGCGTGATCGAGTCGTAACCCGACAGCCACGCCCAGGACTTGGCGGCGGCGAGCAGGGCGGTCGTGCCGCGCGGGCTGACGCCGAGGCGCACCGAGGGGCTGCGGCGGGTGGCGCGGGCCAGGTCGACGATGTAGGCGAGCACGTCCGGGTTCGCGCCGACGGCGGCGGCCGCCGCCCGTGCCGACTCGAGCTGCCGGGCGTCGAGCACCGGTGTCACGCCCGCCCCGGCGAGGTCGCGCGGGTTGAAGCCGGCCGCGTGCCTGCGCAGCACCTCCACCTCGGCCTCGCGCTCCGGCACGTCGAGGGTGAGCTTGAGCAGGAACCGGTCGAGCTGGGCCTCCGGCAGGGTGTAGGTGCCCTCGTACTCGATCGGGTTCTGGGTGGCCGCGACGATGAACGGGTCGGGGAGGCGGCGGCTCACGCCGTCGACGCTGACCTGACGCTCCTCCATCGCCTCCAGCAGGGCCGACTGGGTCTTCGGCGGCGTGCGGTTGATCTCGTCCGCCAGCAGGATGTTCGTGAACACCGGGCCCTCGCGGAACACGAACCCGCCCGTCTGCGCGTCGTAGACGAGCGAGCCGGTGACGTCGCCCGGCATCAGGTCGGGCGTGAACTGGATGCGCGTGGTCGTCAGGCTCAGCGCCTCGCTGAGCGCGCGCACGAGCAGCGTCTTCGCGACGCCGGGCACACCCTCCAGGAGCACGTGGCCGCGGGCGAGCAGCGCGATGATCAGGCCGGTGACCGCGCCCTCCTGGCCGACGACGGCCTTGCCCACCTCGGCGCGCACGCGCGCCAGGGCGTGCCGCAGGTCGGAGGATGCGGGCGACGGCGACGCCGGCGGCCCGGCGCCGTCCGGTGCTGCCGAGGCCGAGTGGGAGCCGGTCGTGAGGTCGGTCATGGTTCCATTCTTCCGGTCGTTCGCCGAGTGTGCGGAGCGTGTGGAGAGTGCGGCGAGGCGGCGTCGGCCGTCGCGCGTTCGAGCTCGGCCAGCCGGTCGGAGAGCTCGACGAGCTCCCGGTCGCTGCCCGGACGCTGTTCCAGGAGCAGGTAGTGGATGCCGGCGTGGTCACGGCCGGTGATCGCGGCGACGGCGTCGGCGACCTCCTCCGTGGTTGCCACGCGCGGGAGGCCGACCTGGGCGGCCAGGCGGCCGATCGCCCCGATGCGCAGGGCGTCGGCGGCGCGGAGCCGTGCGGACGACCGCTGGTAGAGCCGCGCGCGGCCCTCCCGGGTCTCGCCGGCGCGCACGACGACGGGGAGGTGCTCGACCACCAGCGGCCCGAAGCGGCGGCCACGCCAGACGGCGGCGGCGACGAACACCAGCGTCAGCAGCAGGAGGACCGGCGTCACCCAGCCCGGTGTCAGCGTCGCGAGGTCGGCAGGTCCGGTGACCGGCCGGTCGAGCAGGCCGGGCAGGTACCAGACCAGCGTGCGGTGCTCGCCGAGGAGGCCGAGGCCGAGAGCGGCGTTGCCGAGCCGGTCGACGCCGTCGTTCATGAGGGTGGCGGCGGACCCGAGCAGGTAGACGGTGCGGCCGTCGTAGGTCGTGTGCACGAGGGACGCGCGGCCTCCCGACGCCACGAAGCAGGCGGTCGCGTCGCCGGTCGCGCGGAAGCTGCCGGGCGACGCGACGCCCTTGGTGTTGTCGGTGGGCCGGGGGTCGATCCGGACTGCGCGCTGGGCGACGGGCAGGTCGCAGCCGGCGGCGGCCGTGGAGCCGGGGTCGCCCGCCGCGTGCACGCCGGGGGCAAGGGCCTGCAGCGCGGCGAAGTCGGGCTCGACCAGCACGATGGTGCTCGCGATCGAGCTGAGCTGGTCGTAGCCCTGCCGGTCGAGGTTGCCCGCCGGGTCGTAGACGAGCACGGTGGTGTCGTCTTCCGCTGCGCGGCGCACCTCGTCGAGCGTGCCGGCGGTGCGCACAGTCACGCCCTGCTGGCCGAGCACCTGCGCGAGGGCCTTGCCGCCGGCTGGACCCGGGTTGGTGGCGCTCAGCGGGTCGCCGCCGATGCTGCGGTCGCCGTTCAGCAGCACTCCGGACAGCCCGACGATCACGGCGATGACGGCGAGGACGATCCACGGCACGGCGCGGCGCGCGGTGCGACGGACGGTGGGGGAGACCGCGGGCGCGTCAGCCGGGCCTTCCTCCGGCGCGGACGCGAGCTCGGCCTCTGGTGCGAGTGCTCCGGTCATGCCAGGGTTCCGGTCATGCCAGGGTTCCGGTCATGCGCTCGGGGGCCTCCTGGGCCGGCCGCACCCGCTGGAGCCGCCCGTCGAGGTCGAGGAGGTGCCGGTAGCCGGCCTCGGAGCCCGGCCGGTCGAGGTAGCGCACCTCGTCGAAGGTCCGGGCCGCCTGGCGCAGCTCGGCCGCCTCCGCGGGCGCGGCGCGGGAGGCCTGAGACGCGAACTCGGTCGCGGTGGTGCCTGGGCGGACCTCCACCAGGGTGCGCTCGTCGAGTGCGGCCGCGATGGCGCGGAACTGCTCCTCGATCGCGAGCGGCCAGTTCTCTTCGCGCGCGGCGTCGGCCGCCGACCGCCGCAGCTCGTCGGCCGAGCGGGCGTCGCCTGCGCCGAACAGCGCGCGCGGCGCGGGGGCCGCCCGCCGGTTGACCCTGGGCCGGCCGAACACGAGGAACGCGACCACGATGACGGCCGCGACGATCAGCACGACGACGACGAGGAGCACAGGACTGGCAGACCCGGTCGGACCGTTCAACAGCGACGCGAGCCAGTCCTGCACCGCCTTGGAGGCGATGTCGAACCAGGTCGGCTTCGCAGTCTGGTACTCCGGCTTGGCGAGCTCGTTGCGGATCCAGTCCTGCGCCTGCGGCGAGCTCGGATCGACCGGGATGTCGAGGTGCACGCTCAGGCGCCCGGCCGGCCCGCGTTCGGGGCGGTCGCGCTCGGCGCGGGCTGCGTGAACGGGTCGGGCAGCTCCTGACCGGTCTGCCTGGCCTCCACGAACCGCACGAGCTCCAGGTCGAGGCCCTCCTTGCGCATCCGCAGGTCGATGTAGATCAGGCCGAGGGCGGCGGACTGGACGACGCTGCCGATCGCGCCCACGATCGCGCCCACGATCGCCGACAGCGCGTTCACGCCGAGCTGGCTGATGATGGCCTGACTGTACGAGTTCGGGTCGGCGGTGCTGAGCGAGGTCGGCGCGAAGATGCCGCCCAGCATCCCGCCGATGATCGCGAACGGGAACGCGATGACCTGGGTCACGGCGTAGATGATCATCGCCAGCAGCACGATCACCCCGAACGTGCGCCAGAAGTAGCCGGTCGTGAGCCGCCAGGAGCGGGCGATGGCGGAGCGGAACGGGAGGCGCTCGATGACGAGCGCGCTCGGCACGATCGAGAGCTTGGTGTAGAGCCAGATGAAGACGGCCAGCAGGCCCAGGCTGCCGCCGATCCCCACCAGGACCGCTCCGATCACACCGGCCGTGCCGCCGAGCATCGCGAGGGCGATGATGATGGAGACCACGAGTGCGAGGGCGACCAGCCAGAACAGCGACCACAGGAAGGTCCAGCCGACCAGCGCGCCGAACCGGGAGCGGATGAGCTGCCAGAGCGCGCGCAGGTTCAGCTTCTCACCCAGCGTCTCGCGCGACACCTCGGCGACGATGATGCCCTGGAGCAGTGCGCCGAAGATCCCCGAGATGACGATGACGAGGACCCCGAGCACGATGCTGCCGCCGACTGCGCCGGCGGTGATGGTGCTGCGATCGGCGGCGTCCGCCGTCGCGACCCGGGAGAAGAGGAGGTAGAGGCCGCCGTAGAGGATCGCGGTGACGAGGATCGCGGGGACGCCCTGGAGCAGGAGGGCCGCGCCGACGGTGATCTTCGGGTTGCGGCGCAGCGCCTGGAACGGCGCGCCGAGCAGGTTCCCGAACGACAGCGGACGCAGCGGGATGAGCCCCGGCTTCGGCGGCGGAGCCCAGCCGGGCTGAGCGCCGGTGGCGTCGTACGGCTGCTGCCAGCCCTGCTGCTGCCAGGCCTGCTGCTGGTAGTCGTACTGCGGGTTTCCCGGCTGTTGCGGGTATCCCGGCTGCTGCGGGTAGCCCGGCTGCTGCGGGTACTCCTGCTGCGGCGGGTAGCCAGGCTGCGGCGGCTGCTGCGGGTAGCCCGGCTGCTGCGGATACCCCGGTGCGTACTCCCCGTACCGCGGCTGCTCCGGCGCAGGCCCGCCCGCCTGCTGCCCCGCAGGCGCGGAGCCGTCGGCGCCCGTGGCCTGGCCCTCCGGTTCCCCGGACTCCCCAGGTGCCCGCCAGCTCTGGTCGTCGCTCACGCCGTGCCTCTCATCCCCCGTTTGGTTGCTCCCATGCTGGCACATCCGCCGTCCCAGCGATGCCCCGTCCATAGGGCACGTGGACAAGCCGGTTCTCCACAGTCTCGACGTGCCCACAGCCCGCATCGGGCCGGCATACAAGGCTCGCGCAGCCTCCTCGACTACGCTTGACCCGTTACTGCTGCGGCCCACGCCGCCCGAGAGGGGTTCAGGGGAATCTTCGGACATGACTAGTCGCATCCTGGTGGTCGACGACGACACCGCCCTCGCCGAGATGATCGGCATCGTGCTCCGCACCGAGGGATTCGACCCCGTGTTCTGCGAGGACGGCGCGCAGGCGCTCGACATCTTCCGCGCGGCCAAGCCCGACCTCGTCCTCCTCGACCTGATGCTGCCCGGCCTCGACGGCATCGAGGTGTGCGGCCGCATCCGCGCGGAGTCCGGCACGCCGGTCATCATGCTGACCGCCAAGTCCGACACCGCGGACGTCGTCAAGGGCTTGGAGTCCGGCGCCGACGACTACATGGTCAAGCCGTTCAACCCCAAAGAGCTGGTCGCCCGCATCCGCACGCGGCTGCGCCCGGCCCCGACCAGCCCGCCCGCCGAGCAGCTCCGCGTCGGCGACCTCGTCGTCGACGTCGCCGGCCACGAGGTCCGGCGCGGCGACTCCCGCATCGCGCTCACCCCGCTCGAGTTCGACCTCCTGCTCGCCCTGGCCTCCAAGCCGCAGCAGGTGTTCACCCGCGAGATGCTGCTCGAACAGGTCTGGGGCTACCACTACAAGGCCGACACCCGGCTGGTGAACGTGCACGTCCAGCGCCTGCGCGCCAAGGTGGAGCAGGACCCGGACAACCCCAAGATCGTCATGACCGTGCGCGGGGTCGGCTACCGCGCCGGCGCGGCGACCTGACCGGGAGGCCGCGATGCGCTTCCGGTGGCCCGACAGGGAGTGGTGGCGGCAGGTGCCGTCCGAACTGTCGCGCCTCTGGAGACGCTCGCTGCAGCTCCGCACGGTCGCGATCACGCTGCTCCTGACCGGCGTCGCGATCCTCGTCACGGGCGTCTACATGGCGCTCAGCATCAGCAACGACCTCTACCAGTCGCGGCTGGACCAGGCGCTCCGCGACTCCAGCCGGGCCACCACGGCCGCGCAGTCGACGCTCAACGCTTCCGACATCTCGTCCAGCGACAGCGGCAAGAACCTGCTCAACTCCACGCTGCAGTCCGTGCAGGCCTCGACCTCCAGCCGGCTGATCGCGGCGTATCGCGTCCCCGGCCAGGACACCAGCGTGCTCGCCCCGCCCGACCGCGGCAGCCCCGCGCTCAACCCGGTGATCTCCCAGGAGCTTCGCACCGCCGTCGAGAACGGCGGGACCAAGCAGTTCTACCAGTCGGTCGCGCTGCCGGCGACGTCCGACTCCACGGATCCCGGGATCGTCGTCGGCACCCAGCTCACCCTGCCGTCGTACGGCCGCTACGAGCTCTACATCGGCTACAACCTGAGCGACTCGGAGAACACCCTGCTGTTCGTCCAGAACACGCTGCTGCTCGCCGGCCTGGCCCTCATCGTCCTCATCGGCGCGATCACCTGGCTGATCGTGCGCTTCGTCGTCGAGCCCATCCGGGTCGCCGCGCGGACCAGCGAACGGCTCGCCGCCGGCGACCTCGCGGTGCGCATCCCGGAGAAAGGCGAGGACGTCTTCGCCTCGCTGGCCCGCTCGTTCAACGGGATGGCGGACAGCATGCAGAGCCAGATCAACCAGCTCGCGACGCTCTCCCAGCTCCAGCAGCGGTTCGTGTCGGACGTGTCGCACGAGCTCCGCACGCCGCTGACCACCATCCGGCTGGCGGGTGACGTGATCTACGACCAGCGCGGCTCGTTCCCGCCCGCGACCTCCCGCACGGCCGAGCTGCTGCACACCCAGATCGAGCGGTTCGACCGGCTGCTCTCCGACCTCCTGGAGATCAGCAGGTACGACGCCGGCTCCGTCGTGCTCGACCCGGAGCCCACCAACCTGGTGCGGCTGGCGGAGGAGGTCGTCGACGAGCTGCGCACGCTCGCCGAGCAGAACGGCTCGGAACTCCGCCTGGAGGCCCCGGGCGGCTACTTCGACGTGGGCATGGACCCGCGCCGCATCCGCCGCGTCGTGCGCAACCTCATCGGCAACGCGATCGAGCACGGCGAGGGCGCTCCGGTGGTGGTCAGCGTCGACAGCAACGAGACGGCGGTCGCGCTTTCGGTCCGCGACTACGGCATCGGCATGAGCCAGCAGGACGTCAACCACGTCTTCGACCGGTTCTGGCGCGCCGACCCGTCCCGCAAACGCACGCTCGGCGGAACCGGGCTCGGCCTCGCCATCTCGCTCGAGGACGCCACCCTGCACTCGGGCTGGCTGCAGGTCTGGTCGATGCCCGCTCAGGGGTCGTGCTTCCGGCTCACCCTTCCGCGGTTCACTGGCAAGGGCATCATCGCCTCCCCGATCCCGCTGCCTCCCGTCGACGCCGGGACGAAGCCCGCGCGCACCGAGCCGCAGGCGGCCGACGACACCGGAGCGCTCGACCGCGGGGCAGGCAACCTCGATCCGGCGCCGCGGCCGGGAAGCGAGGCGCGCGCATGATCCGGAGGACGTCCCGCGGACTCGGCGCCGCCGTCGCCCTGGTGCTCGCACTGGTGCTCGCGGCGTGCGCGAGCATCCCCGACACCGGTCCTGTGCGCCAGGGCGGTCCCGTCGCGCAGGTCAACGACCAGCTCGACCTCGACTTCAACCCGTCGCCGCCCGAGAACGGCGCGACGCCGCAGCGGATCGTGCAGGGCTTCATCGACGCGGCCTCCAGCCCGAAGAACAACTTCGCGATCGCCCGGGAGTACCTCACCCGGTCGACGGCGGCCTCCTGGAACCCGGACGAGTCGGTCACCGTGGACGACGGCCGCAGCCGCACCTTCGACCACAGCGGCAACCAGTGGTCGGTCGACGTCAGCCCGGTCGCCAACGTGGACAGCGCGGGCACCTACCACCCGGTTGCGAGCAAGGCGCCGGTCGGGCTCAGCTACGAGGTGGCCAAGGAGCATGGCCAGTGGCGCATCTCGGTGGCGCCGGCCGGGGTCGTCATCGACGATCCGACCTTCCGTGCCGTGTACAGCCAGCAGACGCTCTACTTCTACAACGCGGACTCCTCCTATCTTGTGCCGGACGCCCGCTGGTTCCCCGCCCGCGTCGCGACGGCGGCCACGCGCGTGGCGAGCGCTGTCCTCGCCGGGCCGGCCAAGTGGCTGAACGGCGCCGTGACCAGCGCCTTCCCGCAGGGCACTCAGCTCGCGGTCCCCGCCGTCACGACGTCGAACGGCGTCGCGCACGTGGACCTCAGCTCGGAGGCCGGCCAGGCGAACCAGCTCCAACTGCAGAGGATGCAGCTCCAGCTCGAACAGAGCCTCGGGTCGCTGGCGTCGTCCGTCCAGCTCTCGATCGAGGGGAACCAGCAGCAGGTGCCGCCGCTGCCGGACGGGTCGGTGCCGCAGCAGGACCCGCCGGTGGACTCGCACGCCGTGGTCTACCGCGGGGAGTCGTTCGGCCTCCTCAACGGCTCGACCATCACCCCGCTGAGCGGACTCAGCGACAAGGTCGTGGCCCTGGCGCCCAGCGCCGCGACGGTGAACGCCGCGCGCGACGAGGTCGCTGTGCTGTCGCGCGGGGCCGCTGTGCTCGTGCGCAAGTCCGGCGATCCGGTGCACGTGGATATCCGGCCAGGACTCATCGCGCCCGCGCTGGACAACCAGGGCTGGCTGTGGAGCGTGCCCGCCGCGTCCCCCGACGCTCTCCAGGTCGCTGGCGCCACCGGGCAGCCGCACGCCGTGAAGGTGGACTGGCCCGGCGCCGTCGGCATCGTCGCGCTCGCCGTCTCCCGGGACGGGACGCGGGTGGTGGCGATCCTGCGCACGGCGACGGGCTACTCGGTGGTCGCCGCGGGTGTCGTCCGCGGGTCGGACGGCCTGCCGACGTCCATCACGGCGCCGATCGAGCTCACGGTCGGCGACGGCATCCCGACCTCGATCGCCTGGACAGGCGAGCTCACGGTCGTGGTGCTCAGCGCGACGAACGGCGACGCGACCGGGATCGCCGAGCAGACCATCGGCGGGACGACGTCGACCACGACGGGTCCGGCGACCGGGCGGACGATCGTCGGGGCGGGCGGCCTGTCGCGCTACCTGGTGCTCGCGGGGGACGGGACGCTGCAGGCTCCCACCGGGAGCGGATGGCAGACGCAGGCGGACAAGGTCGGCGCGGTCGCGGTGCAGCTCGGGCAGCCCTGACCGGTCCGCGACGGGCTGTCCTCCACAGCTGACGGCGGTCGGCCACTTGTCCACGGATCTCGTGGTCGCTGCCCGGCGACGTGCCGCCGCGGCGAGGCTGGATGCATGACGATCACCAACGCCTCTCTCCGCCCCGACCTCCGCCGCGACCTCCGCCCCGACCTCCGCTCGACAGTCCGCGACGCCGTCCTCGACGCGGCCGCCGTGCTGCTGCCGGTGAACTGCGCGGGATGCGCTGCACCCGACCGCTCGCTCTGCGCCGACTGCGCACGCGCCCTCACCCCCGAGGTGCGGAGCCGCACCGTACGCGGCGTCGCCGTGTGGTCGGCGCTGGACTACGACGAGGTGCCGCGGACCGTGCTCCTCGCCTACAAGGACGGCGGGCGGGTGGACGCGGCGCGCGCTCTGGCCGGTGCGCTGGCTCCGGCGCTCGCCGCAGCGGCCGGGCCGCGCGGCCGCGGCGCCGTCCCCGTCCTGATCCCGTCGACGCGCGCGGCGTGGCGGCGGCGCGGCTATCACCCGACGGGGATGGTGCTCGCGCGCACCAGGGCGCTCGCGCCTCCGCTGTGGCACGCGCTCCGGCTCACCCGGCAGACCGCCGATCAGGCGGCGCTCGGCAACGCCCAGCGCACGGACAACCGTGCGGGCAGCATGGCCGCGTCCCGGCGCCTGCGCGGCCGGAGGTGCGTGATCGTCGACGACATCGTGACCAGCGGGGCTACGATCGCGGAGGCCGCGCGGGCGATCCGTGCCGCAGGCGGCACAGTGGGCGGCGCCGCGACCATCGCCCATACGCCGCGCCGGCGACGATGACCAGTCCTGCGCGGCATCGCCCAGCGGGCGTTCAGCAGAATCGTGGAATTCACCCGCTGATCACGGTTCCGTTACGTGCGGGGGAGCACTACGGTGGTCGAAAAGGCGCGAGCGATCCGCCCTTCGTGATCCGGGCGGACATCACGCCGGATCAGGGAGGTCTTCATGGACATCAACATCGTCGGACGCAACCTGGGAATCACTGATCGCTTCCGTGAGTACGCGACGGAGAAGGCCGATAAAGTCGCGCATCTCGCCGAGCGGGCCATCTCCTTCGAGATCAAGGTCAGCAGGCACAACGAGAAGCTGGGTTCCCAGAACGGCGACGACCGGGTCGAGCTGACCCTGGTCGGACCTCGAGCCGTGGTCCGGTCCGAAGCGACCGGAACGGACAAGTACGCCGCGTTCGACATCGCGCTCGGGAAGCTTCTCGAACGTGTCAGGAGGGCCAAGGACAGGCGCAAGGTGCATCGCGGGCAGCATCGGCCGACCTCGCTGCGCGAGGCGAGCACCGACGGCTTCAGCGCGGTCGGGCTCGCGGCGGCCCCCGTGTCGGTGCTCGACCAGGTGCGCACCGGTAATGTCCCCGTGGTCTCCGACGAGACGGCGGAGGTGGGGGAGACCGAGGAGGAGTACAGCCCGGTCGTGATCCGCCAGAAGGTCTTCGCGAGCATCCCGATGACCGTCGACGACGCCCTCTATTACATGGAGCTCGTCGGCCACGACTTCTACCTGTTCGTGGATCAGGAGACCAAGCGGCCGAGCGTCGTCTACCGCCGCAAGGGCTGGGACTACGGCGTGATTGCCCTCGACGACGATGCCGAGGAGCTGCAGGAGGTCGCGACCGCCAGCCGCAAGCTCGGCTGACCCGAGTCGCAAGCGCGCCGATGGTGTGCGCCCAGGCGGCGCACGCCATCGGCCTCTCGCTTCCCGGCACGTCCCGTTCACCGGTCTCGCAGTGCCCTCCCAGGGACCTTGGGACGTGCTCCGGGGAGGACCAAGTACGATGTTCTCTATCGTCGGCGGAGTATGCCGTGCGGCGTGCGCCCGCCGTGGCGCGGGCATCACCGGCCCGATCGATCAAAATGGAGTGCATCAGTGGCCTCAGTTCTTGAAAAGGTTCTCCGCGTAGGCGAGGGACGCACCCTCCGGCGCCTGGAGGCGTATGCGAAGGCGGTCAACGCTCTCGAGGACGACTTCAGCGAGCTGACCGACGACGAGCTCATGCACGAGACCGTCGAGCTGCGCGAGCGCTACAGCAACGGCGAGTCGCTGGACGACCTCCTCCCCGAGGCGTTCGCAGCCGTGCGCGAGGCGTCCAAGCGGACGCTCGGCATGCGCCACTTCGACGTGCAGATCATGGGCGGCGCCGCGCTCCACCTAGGCAACATCGCCGAGATGAAGACCGGTGAGGGCAAGACGCTGGTGGCGACCACCGCGGCCTACCTCAACGCGATCACGAGCCGGGGCGTGCACGTCATCACGGTCAACGACTACCTGGCGAGCTACCAGTCCGAGCTGATGGGCCGCGTCTTCCGCGCCCTCGGCATGACGACCGGGGTGATCCTCTCCGGCCAGACGCCCGAAGAGCGCCGCGAGATGTACGCCGCGGACATCACCTACGGCACGAACAACGAGTTCGGCTTCGACTACCTGCGCGACAACATGGCGTGGCAGGCGAGCGACATGGTCCAGCGCGGCCACTTCTTCGCGATCGTGGACGAGGTCGACTCGATCCTGATCGACGAGGCGCGCACCCCGCTCATCATCTCGGGCCCGTCCTCCGGCGAGGCCAACCGCTGGTTCAACGAGTTCGCGAGCCTCGCCACCCGCCTGACCGCCGACGTCGACTACGAGGTGGACGAGAAGAAGCGCACGGTCGGCGTGCTGGAGCCGGGCATCGAGAAGGTCGAGGACTACCTCGGCATCGACAACCTGTACGAGTCGGCGAACACCCCGCTCATCTCCTTCCTCAACAACGCGATCAAGGCCAACGCCCTGTTCAAGCGCGACAAGGACTATGTCGTGATGAACGGCGAGGTGCTCATCGTCGACGAGCACACCGGCCGCATCCTGGTCGGCCGCCGCTACAACGAGGGCATCCACCAGGCCATCGAGGCCAAGGAGGGCGTGGAGGTCAAGGCCGAGAACCAGACCCTCGCCACGGTCACGCTGCAGAACTACTTCCGCCTCTACAAGAAGCTGTCCGGCATGACCGGTACGGCCGAGACCGAGGCCGCCGAGTTCATGAGCACCTACAAGCTCGGCGTCGTCCCGATCCCGACGAACAAGCCGATGCAGCGCAAGGACCAGCCCGACCTCGTCTACAAGAACGAGAAGGCGAAGTTCGACCAGGTCGTCGAGGACATCGCCAAGCGGTACGAGAAGGGCCAGCCGGTCCTCGTCGGCACGACGAGCGTCGAGAAGAGCGAGTACCTCTCCCGCCTGCTCGCCAAGAAGGGCGTGCGTCACGAGGTCCTGAACGCCAAGAACCACGCGCGCGAGGCCGCGATCGTCGCCCAGGCCGGACGCCTCGGCTCCGTCACCGTCGCCACGAACATGGCCGGCCGCGGTACCGACATCATGCTCGGCGGCAACGCCGAGTTCATCGCCGTCGCCGAGATGAACTCCCGCGGGCTCTCGCCGGTCGAGACGCCGGACGAATACGAGGAGGCCTGGGAGGGCGTCTTCGGCGACGTGAAGGCGAAGGTCTCCGAGGAGGCCGAGAAGGTCATCGACGCCGGCGGCCTGTATGTGCTCGGCACCGAGCGCCACGAGTCGCGCCGCATCGACAACCAGCTCCGCGGTCGCTCCGGCCGCCAGGGCGACCCGGGCGAGAGCCGCTTCTACCTGTCGCTGACCGACGACCTGATGCGCCTGTTCAACGCGGGCGCCGCCGAGAGCCTGATGGGCCGCACCAGCGTCCCGGACGACATGGCCATCGAATCGAAGGTCGTCAGCCGCGCCATCCGCAGCGCGCAGTCGCAGGTGGAGGCGCGCAACGCCGAGATCCGCAAGAACGTCCTCAAGTACGACGATGTCCTCAACCGTCAGCGCGAGGCGATCTACAGCGACCGCCGCCACATCCTGGAGGGCGACGACCTGCACGAGCGCGTGCAGAAGTTCCTCACCGACGTGGTGGACGACATCCTCGACCAGCACACCGGCGAGGGCAGCGGCGACGACTGGGACTTCGACGCGCTGTGGGCCGAGCTCAAGACGCTCTACCCGGTCGGGGTCTCGATCGACGAGGTCATCGCCGAGGCGGGCAACAAGGGCCGCATCAACCGCGACTTCATGCGCCGCGAGATCATGTCCGACTCCAAGATCGCGTACCAGAAGCGCGAGGAGTCGATCGGCTCCCCGGCGATGCGCGAGCTGGAGCGCCGCGTGGTGCTCTCGGTCATCGACCGCCGCTGGCGCGACCACCTCTACGAGATGGACTACCTCAAGGACGGCATCGGCCTGCGGGCGATGGCGCAGCGCGACCCGCTGGTCGAGTACCAGCGCGAGGGCTACGCCATGTTCCAGCAGATGATGGGCGCGATCCGCGAGGAGACGGTCGGCTTCCTGTTCAACCTCGAGGTGGAGGTCAACCAGGCCCCCGACGAGATCGCGCCTGCTGTGGCCGCGAAGGGCCTGAACCGCGCAGAGTCGGAAGCCCCCCTCAGCTACTCGGCTCCTGGCGAGCAGGGCGACGTCGAGGTGCGCAACCAGCGCGGCCAGCTCGAGAAGGCGGCGACGGACCGTGCTCAGCGCCAGCAGCGCCAGGCGGCTCCCGCCCAGGCGGCGCCGCCGGCCCAGGCCGCGTCGCAGCGCGGCGCGTTCGGCCAGCGCGTGGAGGACGGGGACGAGGCTCCCGTCAACCGCGCGGAGCGCCGGGCCCAGGCCAAGAAGCGCTGACCTTCACGCGCTGAGCAGGCTCCCGGACGGCGGAGCGGTCGATGACCGCTCCGCCGTTCGTCGTCCGCGGCGCCGGCCGGTTACAGCACCGTGATCGCGGTGGCGCGCCAGCGCATCCGGTGCCGCTCCAGCCGCAGCGCCACCGCCCTGGACCGCGACGGCTGGTGGATCATCACGACCGCCTCCACGACCGAGTCGCCGAGCCGGTTGAGCAGCGGCTCGCCGACGCGCACGCGGGGCCGCTTGACCTCGTCGCCCGTGACCGCCCTGGAGCGGGCGGCGATGACGGTGCGGCGCAGGAGCTGGATGAAGACGGAGTCGCTGACCCAGCGGCCGAGCTGATCGAGCGGACGCGCGCCTGCCAGGATCTCGATGACGCAGAGTGCGAGCTTCGCGCAGAGGAGGCGGGCATCCTCGCCGATGCCCGAGTCCGTCCGCAGGCCGTCGCCGGAGGCCTGGAGCTCGGCGTCGAGCGTCCGCGGCTCGAAGGGCGCCACGTCCGGTGGTGGACCCGGCACGGGCGGCGCCACGACCCGCGACGGCGGCACGAGCCGGAGCGGTGGCCGGGCCGCGTTCGGCCGCTCGACCGCGGGCCTTTCGAGGACGGGCCTTTCGAGGACGGGGGAGAGAAGTGCGTTCATGCTGGTGGTGCTCGATTCTTTCTCGTCGACGGTGTTCGTCGGGGCGTGGTGAACACTCAATCAGCGCGCCTCGCGGGTGGTCCAGGGCCTGAACGCGGGTGTGGACAACCGGGGCCGCGCGGGCTGTCTCGCGCAGGCTGTCTATAGTGGGGGAGTGTCGACGCTCAGTGATCTCGTCAATGCCCAAGGTCGTTCCTCCGAGGCGGACGTGGAGTGGCTCCACAGCCTGGTCGGCGACTGGCAGCTCCTCGCCGACCTGGCCTTCGCCGACATCGTGCTGTGGGTGCCGACGTCGGACGACGACTTCGTCGCCGTGGCGCACGCACGGCCGTCGAGCGCCGCGACGCTGTTCTACCGCGACTTCGTCGGCCAGCGGATCAAGCCCGAGTGGCGTCAGCAGGTCACCGACGCGTACCGGACCAAGCAGATCATCGACACCTCCGCCCCGGACTGGTACGAGGAGACCCCGACGCGCGTACGCGCGGTCCCGGTGATCCGCCGGCTCAGCGTCCACTCGCCGCAGACGGCGGACGAGCCCGTCGCCGTCATCACCCGGCACACCAACCTCAGCGAGGCGCGCACCCCCAGCCGCCAGGAGCTGACCTTCAACGACTGCGCGAACGACCTGTTCGCCATGATCGCGACGGGCGACTTCCCCGACCTGGGCGCTCCCGCCGCTCCGCGCCGTGGCGCCCCGCGCGCGGCCGACGGACTGATCCGGCTCGACGAGACCGGCATCACGACCTTCGCCAGCCCGAACGCGCTGAGCGCCTTCAACCGGATGGGCTTCACGGGTGAGCTGGAAGGCGAGTCGCTGGCGACGGTCACGACGAAGCTGCTCGCCGGCAGCCTCACGTCGGACGAGTCGCTCCCGCTGGTCGTCACCGGCCGGGCGCCGTGGCGCACCGACATCGAGGCGCGCGGCGTGACCGTGTCGCTGCGCACCATCCCGATCCGCAACCGCGGGGAGCGCGTCGGCGCGATCGTGCTGTGCCGCGACGTGTCCGAGCAGCGGCACCAGGAGCGCGAGCTCATCACCAAGGACGCGACGATCCGTGAGATCCACCACCGGGTGAAGAACAACCTCCAGACGGTCGCCTCGCTGCTGCGCATCCAGGCGCGGCGCACCCACTCGGAGGAGGCCAGGGAGGCGCTCAGCCAGGCCATGCGCCGCGTCGCCGCGATCGCGGTCGTGCACGACACGCTCTCGACGGGCCTCGCCCAGATCGTGGACTTCGACGACGTGTTCGACCGGGTGCTGCTGCTGGTGGCGGAGGTCGCCGCCAGCCACACGACGACGGTGCACCCGAAGAAGTCGGGCACGTTCGGATCGCTGCCGAGCGAGTACGCGACTCCGCTGGCGCTGGCGCTGACGGAGCTGGTCACCA
Source organism: Leifsonia sp. NPDC056665 (assembly GCF_042791795.1). Classification (NCBI taxonomy): domain Bacteria; kingdom Bacillati; phylum Actinomycetota; class Actinomycetes; order Micrococcales; family Microbacteriaceae; genus Leifsonia; species Leifsonia sp. NPDC056665. The sequence continues at coordinate 25,041 of NZ_JBHTXK010000001.1, read as the reverse complement.
ACGCCGTCGAGCACGGCCTCGCGGGCCGTGAGGGCCAGGTGGAGATCGTGGCCGACCGCACAGAGGAGTCGCTGAGCGTGAAGGTCGTCGACAACGGCTCCGGGCTCCCGGAGGGCAAGGTCGGCTCAGGGCTGGGCACGCAGATCGTTCGCACGCTCATCCAGGGCGAGCTCGGCGGCGCCATCGACTGGCACACCATGATGGGCCAGGGCACCGAGGTCACCATCGAGGTCCCCCTCCGCTACCTCACCACCGTCTGACCACCCAGCCCTGCGCCGAGGGGCGCTTCCGGACGGTGACGTCTGCTAGGTGTTCGGAAGCGCCGCCTCGGCGGCGGAGGTGCTGTGATTCGGGATGTATCGCTGTGTTCGTGGGCCCGGTGTCAGGACGCGCGACGGGCGCGGGCGGCGCGGCGCTTGAGGGCGCGGCGCTCGTCTTCGGAGAGTCCGCCCCAGACTCCGGAGTCCTGGCCGGTCTCGAGGGCGTACTGCAGGCAGATCTCGGTAACGGTGCAGCGCGCGCAGACCGCCTTCGCCTTGTCGATCTGGTCGACCGCGGGTCCCGTGTTGCCGACGGGGAAGAACAGCTCGGGGTCTGCGGTCAGGCAGGCGGCTTTGTCGCGCCAATCCATGAAGATATGCTCCTTGTTAGCTGGATGTTTCCTGGCCCGAGGGGGCCTAGAATGCAGGTAAGCAGCCGCGTTACAGGGTTCTTCAGATCCATGGGGAATGAGACCTGCCCACCACCCTGTGAGCACTAACTCGGCCTTGAATATGCTCCCATAGCAGTTGATTCGGATCAATAGTTCTGCATGGGATAACGCTGTGAACACGAGCACGAAACGTCAGGATGCTATAGTGACCGACCCCTCCGCGCCCGGCCTTCCGGCGTCCGATCCGTCGCGCTCCCGGCCTCCGCTGCTGATCGCGCTGGCGGTGATCCTGACGCTCGAAGCCCTGCTGGTCACGGGCCTCGCGGTGTGGCTGCTGTTCGAGCTTCTCACGACGACCCCCCAGTCGTACACCACCGCGGTCGCGATCACCATCCTCGTCGTGCTCGGGGCCGCCTGGCTGATCCTCACGCTCGTCGGCATCCTCCGGCTGCACGCGTGGGCGCGGGCCTCCACGGTCACCATCCAGATCCTGATGATCGCGGTGGCGGTCGGCAGCTTCGAGGGACTCGTCGCGCGGCCCGACCTCGGCTGGGCGCTGCTCGTCCCCGCCGTCATCGCCGGCGTGCTGGCGCTCGCGCCCTCCGTCGTCCGGGCCACCGCGCGCCCGGCCGAGGCCGACGAGGACCCCGATCGCAATACGGGGACACACGAATAGCGTGACGGCGGGAACAAGGCGCAGACTCGCACTGTTATGGCTGACATCGTGACTGAACTCTCCGCTCCGGCCCTCGCGTCCCCGTCCATCATCCAGACCGCCGAGGCCGGCTACGCCGACTGGCGCGCCTGGCGCCTCTCCTCCGTCGCAGCCCCGACCGGCAACCTGGCGCTCATCGAGACCCGCTGGCTCGCGGACGGCGAGCAGACCACCGCAGAGCAGGCGCTTGCCGGGCACCCCGCGACCGTGACCGCCACCGAGCTGAGCCGCCGCAACCTCGACACCGGCGCACCGGAGCGCGGCATCCGGCTCTGGGACGCGGCCTCACCCGCGATCCGCGCGTTCGAGACGATCGACGCGTTCCCGTTCGACCCGTCCTGGATCGTGGAGGCCACCTTCACGCCGGTGAGCGGCGAGCGGACCATCCCGTTCGAGCACATCCGCGACAACGGAGGCACCCGCGACCTGGTCGTGCCGGGCGACATCACCTTCGAGCGCGACGGCGTCGACTACACGCTGAGCGCGTTCGACGACGACGGCACGCTGCTCCTGGTCTTCGGCGACCCGACGAACGGCGACGACGGCGCGGACGGCAGCTACGCCTCCGGGCGCTTCCTCTTCGTCACGCGCGACGGCGACCGCGCCGTCCTCGACTTCAACCGCGCCTTCGTGCCGCCGTGCGGCTTCTCGGATCAGTACAACTGTCCGCTGCCGCCGCGGAACAACCGCTTCCCCGTCCCGGTCACCGCGGGCGAGAAGCGCGTCGTGCTCCGCGACGGCGCCGCGCACTGAGCCTCGGCTCCCCTCAGCTTCACCCCTTCGCACACACCCCCACTCCACACAGCACAGGAGAACTCCGTTGAGAAAGACCCCCCTGCTCGCCACGATCGCGATCGGCATCGCCGCGTCCCTGGCACTCGCCGGCTGCTCCGGCGCGTCCTCGTCGCCCTCCGGCGGCACTGACGCGTCCATCGCCGTCGGCTCGCTCTACGAGCCCGTCAACCTGGACAACACCGCCGGCGGCGGCCAGGGCGTGACCGAGGCGCTGAACGGCAACGTCTATGAAGGCCTGTTCAAGCTCACGGACGACGGCAAGGTCCAGCCGCTGCTCGCCACGAAGTACACGGCGAGCTCCGACGGCCTCACCTACACGTTCACCCTCCGCGAGGGGGTGAAGTTCCACTCCGGCAAGCCGCTCACCAGCGAGTCCGTCAAGACGAGCATCGAGCGCGTGCTCGCCACCGACTCCCAGTCGGCCCGCAAGTCTCAGCTCGCCGTCATCTCCGGCATCCAGACCCCGGACGACAAGACCGTGGTCATCTCGCTGAAGTCGCGCTCCATCTCGCTGCCGTACAACCTCAGCTACGTCTGGATCTACGGCCCCGGCACGACGAACTACAAGACGGCGGAGGACGGCACCGGCCCGTACACCCTCGGCACCTGGAAGCGCGGCAGCTCGCTGAGCCTCGAGCGCTGGAACGGCTACTGGGGCGGCAAGGCGAAGAACAAGGAGGTCGTCTACGACTACTTCACCGACGCCAGCGCCCTCTCCAACGCCCTGCTGACCAACCAGGTCGACGTCGTCACCAGCATCCAGAGCCCTGACTCGCTGACCCAGTTCGAGGGCAACAAGAACTACACGATCAGCAACGGCAAGTCGACGACGAAGGAGCTCCTCGCCTTCAACGACAAGGTGGCGCCCTTCAACAACGCGGAGGTCCGCAAGGCGGTCTACTCGGCGATCGACACCAAGAAGCTGCTCACCTCGATCTGGGGCAAGTACGGCACGCTCATCGGCTCGATGGTCCCGCCGAGCGACCCCTGGTACGAGGACCTGACCAAGGTCAACCCGTACGACACCACCCTCGCGAAGAAGGAGCTGGCCGCGGCCGGGCTCCCGAACGGCTTCTCGTTCACCCTCGACACGCCCACCTACGACCCGCACCCCGCGGTCGCGGAGTTCCTCAAGAGCGAGCTCGCGAAGGTCGGCATCACGGTGAACATCAACTCCATCTCGGCCGACCAGTGGTACACCAAGGTGTTCAAGAACCATGACTTCACCGCGACCCTGCAGGAGCACGTGAACGACCGCGACGTGGTCTGGTACGGCAACCCCGACTTCTACTGGGGCTACGACAACCCGCAGGTCACGACGTGGGTGAACGAGGCCGAGCAGTCCAGCACCACGGCCGAGCAGACCGCGAAGCTGAAGCTGGTCAACGAGCAGATCGCCAAGGACGCCGCCAGCGCGTGGCTGTACCTCTACCCGCAGATCGTGGTGGCGTCGAGCTCGGTGAGCGGCTACCCGGTGAACGGGCTGAACTCGCAGTTCTACGCGTACGACATCGTCAAGAAGTAGGCAGGCGGAGTCCTCCACAGGCACTCTTCCTCGTCGAGTTATCCACTGATGCTCGGGAGGCCCGCACCGGGTCTCCCGAGCATCTACGCTGAATTGATCATGACCTCCTACCTCCTCCGCCGCACCGCGTTCCTCGTGGTGTCCCTGCTGCTGGCGATGGTCGTGCTGTTCTTCCTGCTGCGCGTGCTGCCGGGCGACCCGGCCAACGCCCTGCTGTCGGCCAGCGCGACGCCCGACCAGATCAAGGCGGCGCAGGAGCAGGTGGGCAGCAACCTCCCGCTGCCCGAGCAGTTCGCGAACTGGTTCGGCTCGCTGCTCACGCTGAACCTGGGGCAGTCGTTCATCACGTCGCTCCCGGTGGGGCCGGAGATCGCCTCGCGGCTGGCGGTGACCATCCCGCTCACCCTCCTGTCGTTCGCGCTCGCTCTCGTGCTGGCGCTGCCGATCGGCTTCGTCGCAGCCTGGAAGGCCGACCGATGGTACGGGCTGGTGCTGTCCGCCTTCTCACAGCTCGGCATCGCCGTCCCGGTGTTCTGGGTGGGCATCCTGCTCGTGGACGCCTTCGCGGTGAACCTGCGCTGGTTCCCGTCCGGCGGGTTCCCGCGCGACGACTGGGCCGACCCCGCGGCGGCGCTGCAGTCGCTCGCGCTCCCGGTCATCACCATCGCCATCGTGATGAGCGCCTCCATCTCGCGGTACGTGCGCAGCGCGACGCTCGACGTCATCGGCAGCGACTACCTGCGCAACGCCCGCGCGCTCGGCTCCGGCTTCGGGCGGGCGATGTGGCGGCACGGCCTGCGCAACGGTGCGGTGCCGGTCATCTCCATCCTCGGCATCGAGCTGGCGACGACCTTCCTCGGCGCCGTCGTGGTCGAGAGCGTCTACACACTGCCCGGCCTGGGCAGCATGCTGCTCACGGCGATCCAGCAGCACGACTATCCCGACATCCAGGGCATCCTGTTCGTCTCGACGCTGCTGGTGCTGATCGTCGGCTTCCTCGCCGACATCGTGCAGCGGCTGATCGACCCGCGCCTGCGGCAGAGCATCTCGGGCAACCGATGAGCGCGGTGGTGCAGCAGGCGGCGCAGACGGCGCCGGACCCGCAGGAGCGGGCGCGCCGTCGCGCTCGGCGGTCGGTGACACTCGGGATCGGTCTCGCCCTGGTGGGCATCGTGGTGCTGGTCGCCGCGCTCTCGTTCGTGTGGCTGCCGTTCGCCCAGGGCGATACGTCGGGAGGCCGGCTGGCGCCGCCGGACGGCACGCACTGGCTGGGCACCGACCGCTTCGGACGCGATCTGACGACGCAGCTCATGATCGGCGCGCGCATCGCGCTCGCCGTCGGCGTCGGCGCGGTCGTGATCGGTGCCGTCATCGGCATCACGATCGGGATGCTGGCGGCCTTCGCGACGCGCTGGCTGGACGACACGATCTCGGCGGTGCTCGACATCGTCATCGCCTTCCCCGTCCTGCTGCTCGCCATGCTCATCGTGGCGGCGCAGGGCGCGTCGCTCGGCACTGCGATCCTCGCCATCGGGCTGGCGATGTCGGCGGTGGTCGCCCGGCTCACACGGGTGCTTTCGAAACGGGTGCTCGCCCAGCAGTACGTGACGGCGGCTCGCACGTCCGGCACGTCGTGGGGCGGGGTGGTCGCCCGGCACGTCCTCCCCAACATCTGGCCGACGCTCGGCGTCAACCTGGCCCTCCAGTTCGGCGTCGCCGTGCTCGCGGAGGCCAGCCTCTCGTACCTGGGCCTCGGCGCGCCGCCGCCCAACGCGTCGTGGGGCCGGCTGCTGCAGGAGGCGCAGGGGACGGTCGCGGTCGCGCCCGTCGGCGCCATCGCGCCCGGCGTCGCACTCGTCGTCCTGGTGGTCGGCGTCAACCTGATCGCCGACGGCCTGCGGGACGTCGCCGACCCGACGCGGAGGAGGTCGCGATGATCCTCGACGTGCAGAACCTCGGCGTGACGGCCCGCGACGGTTCGCCGCTGGTGTCGGACGTCTCCTTTCGGCTCGAGCCGGGGGAGCGGCTGAGCCTGATCGGGGAGTCCGGGTCGGGCAAGTCGCTGACCTCCTTCGCGATTACCGGTCTCCTGCCGGACGGCCTGACGGCGACCGGAAGCGTCGAGCTCGCCGACGTCCAGGTGATCGGCGCGAAGGAGCGCGCGCTGGTCCCGCTGCGCGGACGCACGGCATCGACGGTCTTCCAGGAGCCGCTGACCGCGCTCGACCCGCTGATGCGCCTCGGCGCCCAGGTGGCGGAGCCGCTGCGCCGGCACCTCGGGCTGCGTGGCGCCGCGCTGCGCGACGCGGTCCACACGGCACTGGAGGAGGTGCGCCTCCCCGACCCGGAGCGGATCGCACGCGCGTACCCGCACGAGATCTCCGGGGGCCAGCGTCAACGCGTGGCCATCGCCGCGGCACTCGCCTGCCGGCCCCAGCTGCTCATCGCCGACGAGCCGACGACCGCGCTCGACGTGACCGTGCAGGCGGACATCCTCGCCCTCATCGACTCCCTCGTGGCCGACCGCGGGATGGCGCTGCTGTTCGTCAGCCACGACCTCGCGGTCGTCTCGCGCATGACGGAGCGGGCGCTCGTGCTGCGCGCGGGCCGCGTCGTCGAGGAGAGCACAATCGAGCGCATCCTCAGCGTCCCAGCCGATCCGTACACGGCCGAGCTCGTCCGCAGCGCGCGCGAGCTGGACGCCGCCCTGGAGGTGCGATGACCGCCGTCCTCGAGCTCCGCGACGCGGGCTTCCGCTACCGCCGGTCGAGCACCCCGGCGCTGGAAGACGTGTCCTTCACCGTCGAGCCCGGCCGCAGCGTCGGCCTGGTGGGGGAGTCCGGCGCGGGCAAGACCACCCTGCTCTCGCTGCTCCTCGGGCTCGCCAGCCCGACCTCCGGGAGCATGCTGTTCGACGGGAGGCCGCTCGACCGCGGCGACCGGGCGCTGATGCGGGAGTTCCGCCGCAGCGTGCAGACGGTGTTCCAGGACCCGTACTCGTCCCTCGACCCGCGCCAGAGCGTCGGCCGGATCGTCGCCGAGCCGCTCGCGTCGCTCCGGATCGCCTCCGGCGCGGACGCCCGCTCGCGCGTCGCGGACGCCCTTCGCGCGGTCGCCCTGCCGGAGGACGCGGCGGGCCGCTACCCGCACGAGTTCTCCGGCGGCCAGCGCCAGCGCATCGCGATCGCCCGCGCGATCGTCTCGCGCCCCCGCGTCCTCCTCGCCGACGAGCCGGTCAGCGCGCTCGACGTGACCACGCGCATCCAGATCATCGAGCTGCTGGGCGAGCTCGCGGCGCAGGAGGGCATGACGGTGGTGATGGTGTCGCACGACCTCAGCGTGGTCGCGACGCTCTGCGAGCAGACGGTCGTGCTGCGCTCCGGCCGGGTGGTGGAGCAGGGGGCGACGAGGGACGTGCTCGGCGCGCCCCGGGATGCCTACACGCAGCGCCTCATCGCGTCGGTGCCACGGCTGCCCGCCTGAGTCCCGCTTGCCTGCGGAGTCCCGCCGCCCGCGTAAGCCCCGGTCGGCCGCGCCTCCCAGCGCCTACACGCGCGGCCAGACCGGCAGCACGTCGCGCTTCCAGGTCGCGTTCGTGACGCCGGCCCACGAGGTGTAAAGGGCGACCGCAGCCGTCGCCAGTCCGAGCCAGCCGCCGGTCTGCGTCGCTGCCGGCGCTCCCGCCAGGTCCCCGATCGACAACGCGACGAACGTCAGCGTCAGCAGGACGAACACCGTCAGCGTCGCCCCGTTGGTCTTCGCCGCGGCGACCGTCATCAGCGCCGTGAAGATCGTCCAGGCGAGCAGGAAGAAGCCGGCGCCGACGGAGCCGGCGTCCTCCGCCAGCCCGGGGGCGGTGCGCAGCCACCAGAACGACAGCCAGAAGGCGCCGTAGGACGTGAAGGCGGTGGCTCCGAACGTGTTGCCTCGCGCGAACTCCCACAGTCCAGCCGCGAACTGCGTCAGCCCGCCGTAGAACAGTGCCATGGCGACGGCAGTGGCCCCCGCCTCGCCGACCAGGCCCGCGTTGGCGAGGCTCAGCAGCATCGTCGTCAGCGCGAACGCGGCGAGGCCGAGCGGGCCGGGATCGGCGACCCCGGCGCGGGCCGTGGTCACAGCTGGGGCCGTGGCCGGGGTCGTGGGGTGGGCGATGGTCCGCTCGGCGGTTGCGCTCATGCGGTGCACTCCTTCGTACAAGGTCAGCCGGAACGGCCGTCCCTCGACATTAGAATGCCAGATCGCAGATTGCAAACGCCTATTGTCAGTCAGTTCGGCTGAGGTCAGTCCAGGCCGAGCTTCTTCCGCAGCGACGCGACGTGGCCGGTCGCCTTCACGTTGTAGAGCGGCAGCCGCACGGTGCCGTCCGGGTTCAGCACGAAGGTGGAGCGGATGACGCCGGTGACCGTCTTGCCGTAGAGCTTCTTCTCGCCGTACGCGCCGTACGCGTTGTGCACCGCGAGGTCCTCGTCCGACAGCAGCGGGAAGTTGAGGCGCTCCTGCTCCTGGAACTCCTTGTTCTTGGCCGGGACGTCCTTCGAGATGCCGATGACGCGGTAGCCGCTGGAGGCGAGCGAGTTGAGGTTGTCGCGGAAGTCGCAGGCCTCGGTGGTGCAGCCCGGTGTCATCGCGGCCGGGTAGAAGTAGACGATCACGTTGTCGCCCGAGTAGTCGGCGAGCGACACGGCGTTGCCGTCCTGGTCCTTGAGGGTGAAGGTGGGCGCGGGCTGTCCCGCTTCGAGTCGAACGTCAGTCATGCTCCCCATTCTGCCGCGAACTGCCGAGGGGCACGTAAACGCCCTCAAAACGCGGTTTTAGGGGCGGTTTACGCGCCCCTCGGGGACTGCTGGGCGGGGGCGAAGGTGGCGAGGAGGCGCTGCAGCGAGTCGAGGCGCGCGCGGCCGGTCTCGCCGAGGCGGCCCTCCTCGACGGCCTCGATGATCGCGCAGTCCGGCGCGTCCGGGAGGTGCGTGCAGCCGCGCGGGCAGTCCTCGGCGATCGCGGCCAGGTCGGTGAACGACTTCAGGATGCTCGCGGTGTCCACGTGGCCGAGCCCGAACGAGCGCACACCGGGGGTGTCGATGACCCAGCCGCGGCCCTCGGCGCTCTCCACCCGCAGCGACACCGTGGAGGACGACGTGTGCCGCCCGCGCCCCGTCACCACGTTGACGTGTCCGGTCGCGCGCTTGGCGCCCGGCACGATCGCGTTCACCAGGGTGGACTTGCCGACGCCGGAGTGGCCGACCACCACAGTGTCGTGGCCGACCAGCGCGGCTTTGATCTCGTCCACCGGGATGTGGTCCTCCCGGCTGGTGAACACCGGGAGGTCAAGCCCGGCGAAATTCTCCAGGAACGGCGCGGGGTCGGCGAGGTCGATCTTGGTGACGCACAGCATCGGCTCGATGCCCGCGTCGTAGGCGGCGACCAGGTAGCGGTCGACCAGCCGGGTGCGCGGCTCGGGGTTGGCCGCTGCCACCACGATGAGCATCTGGTCGGCGTTGGCGACGACCACGCGCTCCACCTCGTCGGTGTCGTCGGCGCTGCGCCGCAGCAGGGTCGATCGGGGCTCGATGCGCACGATGCGCGAGAGCGTGCCCTCCTCACCGGTCGTGTCGCCGACCACGGCCACCCGGTCGCCGGTCACGATCGGCTTGCGCCTCAGCTCGCTCGCGCGCGCCGCGACCACCTGATGCTCCTCGGGGGTGTCCTCGTCGAGCAGCACCGTGTACCGGCCGCGGTCGACGCCCAGGACGCGCGCGATCTCCGCGTCGGCATGCTCCGGCCGGGTCTTGGTGCGCGGACGGTTCCCCTTGGGGTTCGGCCGGGAGCGGATGGCCGACTCGTCGTAGAGGTCGTACTCGTCGTCCTCGTCGCCGTCATCCGACCACCACGACATCTACGCCGCCGCGCCTTCGGCCAGCATCCGGGTCCAGAGCTGCGGGAACTGCGGCAGGGTCTTGGCGGTCGTCGCGATGTTCTCGATCTCCACGCCGGGCACGACCAGGCCGACGATCGCGCCCGCGGTCGCCATCCTGTGATCCTCGTAACTGCGCCAGACGCCGCCGGTCAACGGACGCGGCTCGATGCGGAGGCCGTCCTCCAGCTCGGTCACGGCGCCGCCGAGGCCGTTGAGCTCGGCCGCGAGGGCGGCGAGCCGGTCGGTCTCGTGGTGGCGGATGTGGCCGATGCCGGTGATCTGGCTCGGGCCGTCGGCGAACGCCGCGATGGCCGCGATCGCCGGGACCAGCTCGCCGCCGGTGGAGAGGTCGATCGAGATCGGCTGGATGCGCTCCGGGCCGGTCACGGTGAGGCGGTCGCCGTCCTTCGCCACGGTCGCGCCGAACAGCGGCAGCAGGTCGGCGAGGTCGGCGCCCACCTGCGTGGTCGACTCCGGCCAGCCGGTGATCGTGACCGAGCCTCCGGTGACGACCGCGGCGGCCAGGAACGGGGCCGCGTTGGACAGGTCGGGCTCGATGTCGACGTCACGCGCGCCGATGGCGCCGGGCCGGACGATCCAGCGCCCGACCTCCGGCGACTCGACCGTCACGTCGCGCGCGGCGAGGGCGGCGATGGTCATCTCGATGTGCGGGAGGCTCGGGAGGCGCTCGCCGGAGTGCGTCAGGTCGAGGCCCTCCTCGAAGCGGCTCGCCGACAGCAGGAGCGCGCTGACGAACTGGCTGGAGCTGGACGCGTCGATCCCGATGGCGCCGCCCTGGACCGTGCCGGTCCCGTGGACGGTGAACGGGAGGGCGCCGCGGCCGTCGTCGTTCACGTCGACGCCGAGCGCGCGCAGCGCAGCGATGATCGCGCCCATCGGCCGGCCGCGCGCCGAGTCGTCGGCGTCGAACATGGTCGGCCCGAGTGCGAGGCCGGCGAGCGGCGGCACGAAGCGCATGACCGTGCCCGCCTGGCCGCACTCGATCGTGGTGCTGCCGAGCAGCTCCTCCGCCGGCGTGATCAGGAGATCGCTGCCGAACTCGCTCTCGCCCGGCTTCTCGACGATCGAGACGCCGAGCGCGCGCAGCGCCTCCACCATGTTGGCGGTGTCGCGGGAGTGCAGCGGCGCGTGAAGCAGCGACGGGCCGTCGGCGAGGGCGGAGAGCACCAGCTCGCGGGCGGTCAGCGACTTGGAGCCGGGCAGCGAGACGGAGGCCGTGACCGGGCCGCCGGCGACGGGCGCCGGCCACAGCGGGTTCGGCTCCTCGGCGCGGTTGTCGCCGTACGGGTCGAACTCGGGGGCGGAATATTTCGAGATGAGCATTGTTGTCAAGGGTATCCGTGATCGAGCCCGAAGGAAGGACTGGCCCGTGCCCGCAGCAACCGCTGTCCTCGACGCCCCCCGCACCCGTGCGCTGGCGCCGTCGAGGGTCCGACCCTCCCGTCGGGTCGCTCAGCGGTCGCCGCAACTAGACTGGCCCCTGATGAGCACCGAAACCGAGGACAAGGGCGCGCTGTTCGAAGAGCAGGCGCTTCCCTTCATGGACCAGCTCTACGCGGCAGCCCTGCGCATGACGCGCAACCCGGCTGACGCGCAAGACCTCGTCCAGGAGACGTACGTCAAGGCGTATGCCGCCTTCGCGCAGTTCCAGCAGGGCACGAACCTGAAGGCGTGGCTGTACCGCATCCTCACCAACACGTTCATCAACACCTATCGCAAGAAGCAGCGCGAGCCGTATCAGGGGACGATCGACGAACTCGAGGACTGGCAGCTCGGAGGCGCGGAGTCGACCACCGCGTCCTCCAGCCGCTCGGCCGAGGCCGAGGCGATCGACCACCTGCCCGACAGTGCCGTCAAGGACGCGCTGCAGGCCATCCCGGAGGACTTCCGGCTGGCCGTCTATCTCGCCGATGTCGAGGGATTCTCCTACCAGGAGATCGCCGACATCATGAAGACCCCGATCGGCACCGTCATGAGCCGCCTCCACCGCGGCCGCCGGATGCTCCGGGAGCTTCTGACCGACTACGCGCACGAACGCGGGCTCTCAGCGGTCCAGGGCCCGGCCGTGCAGACCACCAGGAGAACGAAATGACCGACTGCGGCTGTGAGAAGGCGAAAGCCGAACTCGAGGAGTACCTGCGCAACGAGCTCTGCAACGAGGATGCTGCAGACGTGCGCGAGCACCTCGCGAACTGCGACGGCTGCTCGAGCGAGGCGCACCTGAACGTCGTGCTCACCGAAGTCGTGCAGCGCGCCTGCAAGGAGACGGCTCCCGAGACGCTGCGCACCGAGGTGCTGCTGCGCATCCGGTCGTTCCAGGCGTCGGTGCACTGACACCGCGCACTGACACCTGCCCGATTCATCACGAATGTCGACTCTGACGCGCTGAAACGCGCGATTCGTGCCGAATGTCGGCGCCTCAGGCGATGGAGCCGGGGACCTCGTGGAGGAAGAACAACCCGCCGAGGGGGTCGGTGACCTGCGCGAAGCGGCCGAACTCGCTGTCCCACGGGTCGCGGATGGCCGTGCCGCCCAGCTCGACCACGCGAGCGACGGCCGCTGCGGCGTCCTGGACGCCGAAGTACACCACCCAGTGCGACGGCACCTCCGGCGGCAGCATCCCGTCCGCGTCGAAGACGCCGCCGCTCGGTGAGTCGGGGTCGCCGAACGTCTCGTAGCGGAAGTCCGCGGTGTCGCCGAGCACGGTCGTCCTCCAGCCGAACACCCGCTTGTAGAACTCGACCTGCTCGGCGTAGCTGCGGGCGTACAGCTCGTGCCAGGAGAGCCCGCCGACCTCGGCCACGAGCTCGAAGCCGCGGTGCTGCTCCGGCTCCCAGAGCCCGACGACCGCGCCGCCCGGGTCGGCCACGACGGCGAGCCTGCCCTGGTCGCCGACGGCCATCGTGGGGGAGAGCACCTGCGCGCCCGCGTTCTCCGAGGCCCGCTCCCCGGCCGAGGCGTCCTCGACGAGCAGGTAGGTGAGCCAGGCGTTTGGCCGCTGGCCCTCCATCACCTCACCCATCCCGGCGACGAGGTGCCCGTCGCGCCGGAAGGTCACGTAGCCGCCGTACTCGCCGCCGCCGGTCTCGGTGGTCCAGCCGAACAGCGACGTGTAGAACTCCTGGGCGCGGGGGAGGTCGGTGGCGGCGAAGTCCACCCAGCAGGGCTCACCGAGACGGTGCGTGGTCAGGACGGTCATGCGGTCAACGTACGCCCGGCGGAGGGCGCCCCGCTAGCGCCGGTCACCGGTACTGCGCGCGGTCGTACGCCCGCAGCTCGCGCCCGTGCACGGTGAGCGCGTAGATGACGATGAGGTCGAGGGCGAACACGATGATCGACCACCACGGCTGCGCCGGCAGCGACAGCAATTGGCTCACGGCGTTGACGGCGACCACGATCACCGCGAAGACCCGCGCCCAGGTGCGGCCGTTGGCGAGCGCGATGCCGGCGGCCACGAGCACCAGGCCGATCAGGAGGTGCCACCACCCCCACAGCGACACGTAATACACGGTGGTGCCCTCGCTCGTCGTGAAGTACTGGCTCGACGGCAGGAGGATCGCGAGGATCCCGAACAGGATCTCGATCGCGCCGCCGATCAGGATCATGATGGCTGCGAACCAGCCCCACCCGATCCACGCGGTCTGTCGTTCGTCGCTCATGGCAGCCTCCCCGGTCGGCCACACGGTACAACGGCGCTCGGCGCCGCGACAATGCCCGTCAGGCGGGCGCGGGCTCGGCCGTCGTGCGCGGCAGCAGCACCGCCGCGATCAACCCCGTCGCCCCCAGCACAGCGACCACGGCCATCGCGATCCCGTACGCCTCGCCCCCGGCCTGGAGGTTCGCCACCAGGATGGTGCCGGCGATGGCGGTGCCGAAGGTCGAGCCGAGGTTGGAGACGCTGCGCGAGAGCCCGGAGATCTCGCCCTGGACTCGCTCGGGGAACGCCGACTGCACCACGTTCACCGACGGCGTCAGCATGAGGCCGAGCCCGGCGCCGATCAGGAACAGGCCGGGCACGAACGGCCAGCCTCCCGTAGCCCCCGCAGCGAGCCAGATCAGCAGCACCACACCGGGCACGCACAGCACGAAGCCGGTGATGATCAGCCCGCGCTGCGAGAACCGGCGCGCCAGCCTCCCGGCGAGCAGGGAGGTCAGCAGTAGCCCGACCGTCGCAGCGGTGAAGATCACGCCGGTCTCGATGGCGTTGTAGCCGCGGATCACCTGGAGGTACGCCGACACGGTGAACGAGGTTCCCATCAGGATGACCCACTGCAGGTTCTGGGTGATCAGCGCGAGGTTCGACACCCGCACCCGGAACAGGCTCGTGGACAGCAGGGGCGCCTTCCCGATCCGCTCGCGCCGGCGCACCCAGAGGAAGAACCCCACCAGGATCGCGACCCCCGCGAGCACGAGCACGATCATCAGCGGCACGCTCGTGTCGGCGGCGAGGATCCCCATCACCAGCACGAACAGGCCCAGCGCCGACAGGATCGCGCCCACGAGGTCGAACGGCCGCGACGGGTCGGCGGGCAGCGGGTCGGTCAGCGACCGGCTGAGCAGCAGGATGACCACGATCACGAGGGCCTGGAACAGGAACGCCGCGCGCCAGCTGATGCCGGTCGTGATCAGGCCGCCGATGAGTGGGCCGGCCGCGGCGCCGACGCCGCCCATCCCGCTGATGATCCCGAACGCGACCGCACGGGTCGGGATGTCCGGCAGGCAGATCGTGGTGAGGATGTAGACCGGCGGGATGAGCATGGCGGTGCCGACGCCCTCCAGGATCGAGTTGCCGAGGATGACCGCCCACAGCCCCGGTGCGACCGCAGTGATGAGCGCACCGACCCCGTAGACGATCAGGCCGATGATGAAGCTCCGCTTGCGGCCGATGTTGTCGGTCAGCTTGCCCATCGGGATCATCAGGGCCGCCATCGTGAGCAGGAACAGCGTGATGCTGATCTGGATGCCCTGGACCGTCGTGCCGAGATCGCGCGACATGTCGTTGATCATCACGTTCATGTTCGAGCCGGCGAAGCTGCAGATGAACTGCGCCAGCGCCAGCGGAGCGATGATGCGGCGGATGGTGGCTTGCGAAGCTGCTGCGGTCGTTCCGGTCATGTCGGCTCCCGGTGTCTGCCCTGCTCCCACTGTGTGCTCTGGCCGGATGCTACTGCGCGCGGATCGGTGGGTGCAATCGGGGTTGCCGCCGCTGGAAGGGCGGCGTTAGGGTGCGGCCGTCCGGGGTCGGCGTGGTACTGGCGGACCCGCTCAGATCGAAGGGGGACACCATGCCCGCACCGTTCCGAGGCCGGATCGACCTGGACATCCGGGACGCGGAGCCCGACTGGGCGCCATTCGAGCCGCCCAAGGCCCCGGAGGGCGCGCCCAACGTCGTCCTCATCGTGCTGGACGACGTCGGGTTCTCGGCGATGAGCTGCTACGGCGGCCCGATCGACACCCCGAACATCGACCGGCTGGCCGACTCGGGCGTGCGGTTCACGCAGTGGCACACGACCGCGCTCTGCTCGCCGACGCGCTCGGCCCTGCTGACCGGGCGCAACCACACCCGCAACTCGATGGCGTGCATCACGGAGGCGGCGACCGGGTTCCCGAACGCGAGCGGCACCATCCCGCAGGAGAACGGGATGCTCTCGCAGATCCTGGGGGAGCAGGGCTGGAACACCTACATCGTCGGCAAGTGGCACCTCTGCCCGTCCGACGAGATGAACCTGGCCTCCACCCGCCGCAACTGGCCGACGGGCCGCGGGTTCGAGCGCTTCTACGGCTTCCTCGGCGCCGAGACGAACCAGTGGTACCCGGACCTGGTCTACGACAACCATCCGGTCGACCAGCCGGCGTCGCCGGAGGACGGCTACCACTTGACCGTCGACCTCACCGACAAGGCCATCGAGTTCATCGGCGACGCGAAGGCGCTGGCGCCCGACAAGCCGTTCTTCCTGTACTACGCGCCCGGTGCCGCGCACGCACCGCACCACGCGCCGAAGGAGTGGATCGAGAAGTTCGCCGGGCGCTTCGACGGCGGCTATGAGGCGATCCGGGAGGAGATCCTGCAGCGGCAGATCGCGCTCGGGCTGGTTCCGGAGGGCACGGAGCTGCCGCCGATCAACCCGATCGGGACGCCGGAGACCCGCAGCGGCCCGGAGGGCCAGCCGTTCCCGCCGCTCGACGTGACCAAGCCGTGGGACACCCTCGGCGACGACGAGAAGCACCTCTACGCGCGCATGGCGGAGGTCTACGCCGGCTTCCTCGCCCACGCCGACGACCAGATCGGCCGGCTGCTCGACTACCTGGAGGAGTCGGGCGTCCTCGACGACACGCTGATCGTGCTGGTCTCCGACAACGGCGCCAGCGGCGAGGGCGGCCCGGAGGGGTCGGTGAACGAGAACAAGTTCTTCAACGGCATCCCGGACAGCCTGGAGGAGAACCTCGCCATGCTGGACGAGCTCGGCGGCCCGAAGACCTACAACCACTACCCGAACGGCTGGGCGATGGCCTTCAACACCCCGTTCAAGATGTGGAAGCGCTACGACTACAACGGCGGGACGGCGGACCCGTGCATCGTGTCCTGGCCGAAGAAGCTCGGTCACGGCGGCGAGCTGCGCCACCAGTACCACCACGCGGTCGACATCGTGCCGACCATCCTCGACCTGCTGGAGGTGGAGGTCCCCGACCAGATCGGCGGGCACGTGCAATCCCGGATGGACGGGGTGAGCATGCGCTCGGCGGTCGCGGGCGCCGACTCCCCGACCACGAGGCCGACGCAGTTCTACGCGATGCTGGGTTCGCGGTCCATCTGGCACAACGGCTGGAAGGCGGTGTCGAACCACCCCGTGCTCAGCGGCTGGAGCCGGTTCAACGACGACACCTGGGAGCTGTACCACACCGACGTCGACCGCTCGGAGGTCCACGATCTTGCGGCCGAGCATCCGGACCGGGTGCGTGAGCTGGTCAACCTGTGGTTCGCCGAGGCGGGCGCCAACCAGGCGTTCCCGCTGGACGACCGCTCGGCCATCGAGATCCTGCTCACGCCGAGGCCGACGCTGACGAGCCCGCGGAACCGCTACGTCTACCGCGTGGGCGGGGCCGAGATCCCGGAGTCGCAGGCCGTCAACATCCGCAACCGCTCGTATGCGATCGGGGCGCTCGTGGACCTGCCGTCGCCGGGAGCTCAGGGCGTGCTCTTCGCGCACGGCGCCCGGTTCGGCGGCCACGCCCTCTATGTGAAGGATGGCCGGCTGCACTACGTCTACAACTTCGTCGGCAGCCTGGAGCAGCGCATCGACGCGACCGTGGACCTCCCCAGCGGCGAGGGCCTCATCCTCTCGGCCGCCTTCGAGAAGGACGGCGAGGAGGCGCCGGGCCTGGCGACCGGCATCCTGAGCCTGTACCACGGCCCGGACAAGGTCGGCGAAGGCCGCATCAAGACGCAGCCCGGCTACTTCTCGCTCACCGGGGAGGGCCTCTGCGTCGGGTGCGACGGCGGCGAGCCGGTGACCGACGACTATCCGGGGGAGCGTCCGTTCCGGTTCACGGGCGGCACGCTGCACCGCGTGGTCGTGGACGTCAGCGGCGACCCGTACCTCGACCTGGAGCGCCAGGCCGCGGCGATGCTGGCGCGGGAGTAGCTGGCCGGCTGTCGGGCCCTCCCGGTACGGTGGCCGCATGGCCATCGACGACTTCCGTATCCAGGTGCCCGACGACGTGCTCGCCGATCTGAGGGACCGCCTCGCCCGCACCCGCTACCCGCGCTCGCCGCGGTCCGGCTGGGAGGGCGGCCTCGGCGGGGAGGAGCTGCGCGCACTGGTCGACGGCTGGCTGGCGTTCGACTGGCGGGCCGAGCAGGAGCGGCTGAACACGGTGGAGCAGCACGTCGCCGTGGTGGCCGGTCACCGCCTGCACTTCGCGCGCGTGCGCGGCGCCGGCGCCGGCCCGCACACCCCGCTCCTGCTCCTGCACGGCTGGCCGAGCGCGTTCGTCGAATACCTCCCGCTCGCGCGCCTGCTCTCGGATTCGTTCGATGTCATCGTCCCGTCGCTTCCCGGGTTCGTGTTCTCCGAGGCGCTGGAGCCGCCGCTGACCCGGCGCGCGATCGCGGACGCGCTGCACGGACTGATGACGGAGGCGCTCGGCTTCGAGCGCTACGCGACGTTCGGCGGCGACATCGGCGGCGGAGCCTCCACCTGGCTCGGCGTCGACCACCCGGACCGTGTGGTCGGCATCCAACTGCTGAGCGGCCCGTTCCCGCAGGGCGACCCGGCGGACGACGACGAGGCCCGCTACCTCGCCGCGCTGGACGAGTACGACCGGCTGGACGGCGGCTACAGCGAGATCATGCTCACGCGCCCCGACACCATCGCGGCGGCGCTGAACGACTCCCCGGCCGGGTTGCTGGCCTGGATCGCCGACAAGTGGCACGACTGGATCGACGACCGGGAGGACGGCGCCTGGCAGCGCGTGGTCGACTCCGGCATCCTCTACACGATCGCGACGCTGTACTGGACGACCGGGAGCATCGGGACATCCTTCCAGCAGTACTACGACTACGAGCAGAACCCGCCCCGGCCGCCGATCGCTGCGCCCGTGGGGGTCTACCTCGGGCGGGAACCCGGGTTCGCCGGCTTCCCGCGCTCATTGGCCGAGCGCGCGGCCCCGCGGCTGGTCGAGTTCGTGCTGGCGCCGGTGGGAGGGCATTTCGCGGGGTTCGAGGAACCCGAAGCCGCCGCGGACGCGATCCGCGGTTTCCACGCGCGGCTGCGCGGCGAGGGCTGATCCGCCGGTCAGACCGACGTCAGGAACGACGACACGATGTCGAGCGAGCCGGGCACGATCCGGTAGTACGCCCAGGTGCCGCGCTTGCTTCGGCTGAGGAATCCGGCTTCCACCAGGATCTTGAGGTGGTGCGACACGGTCGGCTGGGAGAGGTCCAGCGGCTCGGTGAGGTCGCACACGCATGCCTCGCCGTCCTCGTGAGCGGCGACCATCGAGAGCAGGCGCAGCCGTGCCGGATCGGCCAGCGCTTTCATGGCCCGGGCGACCGAGACGGCGTTCTCCTCGCTGATCACCTCTTTCGTGATCGGCGCGCAGCACGCCTGGAGGTCGCGCAGGGGGAGGAGCTCGGTGATCGCCATGGTTCGATCCTCCTCGATATATTGACAAACGTCAATGTAGTTGTTCATCCTTGGTTCATCGACAACCGTCGATGAAGAAGGGAGAATGAACATGGGTTGCTGCGACACGACCGAATGCCAGCCGCTGCCGGACGGCTCCTGCCCGCCCGACTGCTGCTGAGTCCACCGGGCCGTCGCCCACGCGGCGGCCCACCCCCTCGAACCTGGAGAACCGGATGACCGACACCACCCCCACCGTCCTCTTCGTCTGCGTCCACAACGCCGGCCGCTCCCAGATGGCCGCCGGCTACCTGAGCGCCCTGGCGGGAGACCGGGTGCAGGTACTGTCCGCCGGCTCGGAGCCCGCGGACCGCCTCAACCCGATCGCCGTGCAGGCCATGGCTGAGGAGGGCATCGACATCGCCGCGAACACGCCCGCGATCCTCACCACCGAGGCAGTCAAGGAGTCCGACGTCGTCATCACGATGGGCTGCGGCGACACCTGCCCGATCTTCCCGGGCAAGCGGTATGAGGACTGGGATCTGACCGACCCGGCAGGGCGGCCGATCGAGGAGGTGCGGCCGATCCGGGATGAGATCAAGCAGCGCGTGGAGGCCCTGCTCTCCGAACTCGGCTGACAAGCCGGGCGGAACGACAGGAGCCCCGGTCCGATCGGACCGGGGCTCCTCGACGTCCAGGCGCTTAGAGCGTCAGCGCGCGCTGGATGAGCAGCGACTGCTCCTGCGCGTGGCGCTTCGCGGAGCCCGCGGCGGGCGACGCCGACGCGGGGCGCGAGATGACGCCGATCGGGCGCGGGCCGAGCTTGGAGGTCTCCAGGATGATGAACGGCCAGGCGCCCTGGTTCTCCGGCTCGTCCTGCGTCCAGACCAGCTCGGCGTTCGGGTAGGAGTCGGCCACGGCCTTCAGCTCCTCGCCGGGGAGCGGGTAGAACTGCTCCACGCGCACCAGCGCGATCTCCGGGTTCGGGTTCTTCTCCAGCTCGTTCGCGAGGTCGTGGTAGAGCTTGCCCGCCATGAACAGCACGCGCTTCACGGCTGCCTTGTCGGTGATCCGCGCATCGTCGATGACCGGTTCGAACTTGCCGGTCGTGAAGTCGGCGACGTCGCTGGAGGCGCCGCGCAGGCGCAGCATCGCCTTCGGCGTGAACACCACCAGCGGACGGCGCGGCCGGGCGTAGGCCTGGCGGCGCAGCAGGTGGAAGTACGACGCCGGGGTCGACGGGCGCGCGACGGTCATGTTGTTCTCGGCGCAGAGCTGCAGGTAGCGCTCGATGCGGGCGCTGGAGTGGTCAGGCCCCTGGCCCTCGTAGCCGTGCGGGAGCAGGAGCACGAGCGACGAGCGCTGGCCCCACTTCTGCTCGGCCGAGGAGATGAACTCGTCGATGATGATCTGGGCGCCGTTGGCGAAGTCGCCGAACTGGGCCTCCCACAGCACGAGCGCGTCGGCCCGCTCGACCGAGTAGCCGTACTCGAAGCCCATCGCCGCGTACTCGCTCAGCAGCGAGTCGTAGATCCAGAACTTCGCCTGGTTGTCGCTGAGGTTCGCCAGCGGCAGCCACTCCTGGCCGTTCAACCGGTCGTGGAGCACAGCGTGGCGCTGCACGAAGGTGCCGCGGCGCGAGTCCTGGCCGACGAGGCGCACCGGGGTGCCCTCCAGCAGCACGCTACCGAGTGCCAGCAGCTCGCCGAAGCCCCAGTCGACGCCGCCGTTGCGGCTCATGTCGCTGCGCTTGTTGAGGAGCTGCTGCAGCTTCGGATGCACGGTGAAGCCCGCGGGCGGGTTGTTGAACGCGTCGCCGATGAGCGAGATGACCTGGGCGCTGACGGCCGTGGTGTCCGGCTCGCCGACATTGTCGTTCTCGTCCTGCTGCGCGATCGGGTGCTCGAGGTCGGCCGTGGCCTCGCCCTGCGTGATGATCGGCACCGAGTTGGTCTGAGCGGCGTGCGTCTCCATGAAGGCGCGCTCGAGGCGGTCCTGGAAGTCGGCGTGCGCCGCCTGGTACTCCTCCTCGGTGATGTCGCCGCGGCCGACGAGGGCCTCGGTGTAGAGGCGGCGGACCGAGCGCTTGGCCTCGATGAGGTTGTACATCAACGGCTGCGTCATCGAGGGGTCGTCGCCCTCGTTGTGGCCGCGGCGGCGGTAGACGATGAGGTCGACGACCACGTCGCGCTTGAACTCCTGGCGGTACTCGAACGCGAGCTGCGCCACGCGGACCACAGCCTCCGGGTCGTCGCCGTTCACGTGGAAGATCGGCGCCTGGATGGTCTTCGACACGTCCGTCGAGTAGACCGACGTGCGGCCCTCGCCGGGAGGCGTGGTGAAGCCGACCTGGTTGTTGATGTTGACGTGGATGGTGCCGCCGGTGCGGTACGCCCGCAGCTGCGACATCTGCATCTGCTCGACCACGATGCCCTGGCCGGCCATCGCCGCGTCGCCGTGGACGAGGATCGGCAGGGTGAGGAAGGTGCCGGCCGGGCGGCGGTCCTGCTTGGCGCGGACGATGCCCTCCAGGACGCCGTCGGCTGCCTCCAGGTGCGACGGGTTCGCGGCGAGGTACACCGGGATCTCGGCGTCGGCGCCCTTGAAGGTGCCCTCGGTGCCGAGGTGGTACTTGACGTCGCCGGAGCCCTGCACGGTGCGCGGGTCCTGGGTGCCCTCGAACTCGCGGAAGATCTGACCATAGGTCTTGCCCGCGATGTTGGTGAGCACGTTCAACCGGCCGCGGTGGGCCATGCCGATGGCGGCCTCGTCGAGCCCGGCCTCCGCAGCGCCCTGCAGGATGGTGTCGAGCAGCGCGATGGTCGACTCGCCGCCCTCCAGGCTGAAGCGCTTCTGGCCGACGTACTTGGTCTGCAGGAAGGTCTCGAACGCCTCCGCCTCGTTGAGCTTGCCCATGATGCGCAACTGCTCGTCGTGCGTCGGCTTCTCGTACGGGCGCTCCAGCTTGTCCTGGAACCACTTGCGCTGGGCCGGGTCCTGGATGTGCATGTACTCGACGCCGACGGTGCGGCAGTACGAGTCGCGCAGCACGCCGAGGATGTCGCGGAGCTTCATCTTGCGCTTGTCGCCGCCGAACGCGCCGGTGACGAACTCGCGGTCGAGGTCCCAGAACGTGAGGCCGTGGTTCTCGATCTCGAGGTCGGGGTGGCTGCGCTGGACGTACTCCAGCGGGTCGATGTCGGCCATGAGGTGGCCGCGCACCCGGTAGGAGTTGATCAGCTCCTGGACACGGGCGGTCTTGTCGACGGCGCTCGCCAGGTCGACCGAGATGTCCGGGTTCCAGTGGATCGGGATGTACGGGATGCGCAGCTCGGCGAAGATGTCCTCGTAGAAGCTGCGCTTGCCGATCAGCAGCTCGTGCACGATCTTCAGGAACTCGCCGGAGCCGGCGCCCTGGATGACCCGGTGGTCGTAGGTGCTGGTCAGCGTGATGGTCTTGCCGATGGCGAGGCCGGCCAGCGTCTTCTCGCTGGAGCCCTGGAACTCGGCCGGGTACTCGAGCGCGCCGGCGCCGATGATGGCGCCCTGGCCCTTCATCAGGCGCGGGACGGAGTGCACCGTGCCGATGCCGCCCGGGTTGGTCAGCGAGATCGTGGTGCCGGCGAAGTCGCCGGCGGTGAGCTTGTTGTTGCGGGCCTTGGAGACGAGGTCCTCGTAGGCGGAGAGGTACTCGCCGAAGGCCATCGTGTCGGCGCGCTTGATGCTCGGCACGAGCAGGGCGCGGGTGCCGTCCGGCTTCGGGAGGTCGATCGCGATGCCGAGGTTGATGTGCGCGGGGGCGACGACGGAGGGCTTGCCGTCGACCTCCTCGTAGAACACGTTCTGGCTCGGGAAGTCCTTGAGCGCCTGGATGAGCGCCCAGCCGATCAGGTGGGTGAACGACACCTTGCCGCCGCGGGCGCGCTTGAGGTGGTTGTTGATGACGATGCGGTTGTCGATCATCAGCTTGGCGGGGATGGTCCGCACGCTGGTCGCGGTCGGGACGCTGAGCGACGCGTCCATGTTGGTCGCCAGCGACTTCGCCATGCCGCGCAGCGGGGTGACCTTGTCCTCCTCGGCCGCCTCCACGGTGGCGTTGGGGGAGGTGACCGGGGCGTCGGCCGGGACCGGCTGCGGCTTCGGCGCGATCGACGTGGTGCGCGCCACCGGCTGGGCGCCGATGATCGGGATGGGGGTCGTGACCGGGCGGGGCTCGGACGACTGGGCCGGGCCGGACGATTGCGAGGGCCCGGACGGCTGCTCGGGGGCGCCGGGCGCCGGAGCCGGAGTCGCGGGCTGCGCGGGAGGCGTCGGGACCGTCGGCTCGGCGGGGGCCGGGAAGGTCGGCTCGCTGGGGGTGGGGACGCCCGGCTCGGCCGGGGTCGGGGCGGGCGTCTCGCTCGGAGTCGAGGCCTCGCTGTCCTTGATGGTCGGCTTGTAGTTCTCCAGGATCGGCCACCAGGACTTGTCGACCGAGTTCCTGTCCCGGAGGAACTGTTCGTACAGCTCCTCGACGAGCCACTCATTGGCTCCGAACTCACCCGACGATCCGTCGTCGGTTCCAACACCGGTCAATTGGCTCGACACAGCCGATCGCCCACTCTCTCCATTGATTTCGTTACGATCGGGCGGTCTAGGACCACCCGTTCCATCCGAGGTTCAAGCCTAATCCCATCCGCGACCGGGTGCGGGCGTCCGACCCGGGAGGATACCGTTATTCTCATGCAGTTCTATGCGACGACACCGCGGCACGACCTCACCTACTCGGACGTCTTCCTGGTCCCCTCGCGATCGAACCTGACGAGTCGTCTCGACGTGTCGCTCGCGCCGCAGGACGGGACAGGGGCGACCATCCCGATCGTGTCCGCGAACATGAACTCGGTGACCGGCAAGCGCCTGGCCGCCACGCTCGCCCGCCGCGGCGGTCTCGGCGTGCTCCCGCAGGACATGCACCTGCAGGACCTGGACGAGGCGATCCGCTGGGTCAAGGCGCAGCCGGTCGCCTTCGACACCCCGTACGAGGCGCGCCCGGAGGAGACCGTGGCCGACGTGCTGCGGCGCGTCCCCGCCGTCGAGGGGCACGGCGTGGTCGTGAGCGACGACACCGGGAAGTACCTCGGTTGCCTCGCGGCCGTCCAGCTCGGGTCGGCGCTGCCGGACGCGCGGATCGGCGACCTCCTGCACGGCGCGCTCACGTCCCTGGACGCGGAGGACCTGCCGGACGGCCGGGCCGCGTTCGAGGTCATGGACGCCGCCGGGCTGGCCTTCGCGCCCGTGCTCTCGCACGGCAGGGTAGTCGGCACGCTGAGCCGCACCAGCGCGCTGCGCTCCACCATCTACACGCCGGCGCTCGACGCCCACGGCCGCCTGCGCGTGGCGGCGGCGGTCGGCATCAACGGCGACGTCGCGTCGAAGGCCAAGGCCCTCGCCGCGGCGGGCGTCGACGTGCTGGTGATCGACACCGCGCACGGCGACCAGGACGGCATGCGCCGCGCCATCCACACCGTCAGGAAGCTCGGCCTCGGACTGCCGATCGTCGCGGGCAACGTCGTGACGGAGCAGGCCGTGCGCGACCTGGTCGCGGCGGGCGCCGACATCCTCAAGGTCGGCGTCGGTCCCGGCGCCATGTGCACCACGCGCATGATGACCGCCGTCGGGCGCCCGCAGTTCTCCGCCGTGCTGGAGACCAGCGCGACCGCGCGCGAGCTCGGAGCGCACGTCTGGGCGGACGGCGGGGTGCGCTACCCGCGCGACGTCGCGCTGGCGCTCGCCGCGGGCGGTGCGTCCGTGATGATCGGCTCGTGGTTCGCAGGCACGATCGAGGCGCCGGGTGCGATCGTGAGCGACGAGCGCGGCGCGCTGTACAAGGAGAGCTGGGGGATGGCCTCCACCAAGGCGGTCACCGGCCGGTTCGAGCGGCTCGACGCGTTCGAACGGGCCCGCAAGACGCTGTTCGCCGAGGGCATCTCCAGCTCGCGCATCTACCTGGACCCGCTGCGGCCGTCGGTGGAGGACCTCCTCGACATGATCACGACCGGCCTGCGCAGCTCCTTCACCTACGCCGGCGCCCGCACCCTGGCCGAGTTCCACGACCGAGCCCTCGTCGGCATCCAGTCCGCCGCCGGCTACGAAGAAGGCAAGGCCCTCCCCGTCTCCTGGTAAGCAACCGCCGAGTACGCGAATAGTCTGCGTACTCGGCTGGCGTGGTCTACCGGTGGATGCAACGGGCTGATCCGGAAGGATTCTGCTCATGGTCGGGACGCGGTTGTCTGTGGTGGAGCGTGGCAAGATCGA